>NZ_JAPSKQ010000029.1 GCF_031181555.1 Streptomyces sp.
GGTGCCGCGGAGGACCGTCACGGACGAGCTCCGCTCCCACGGCGCCGCCCACCGCGAGGCCATGCCCTGCGCCGAGCACCGTCAGCCGAAGTACCTCAACAACCGGACGGAACAGCCACCAGCCCACTCGGTAGCGCGAACGGACGATGGAGGACTTTTCCGCGGCGTGGGCAAAGCCCAGCGGTTCCCGTTCGCGTTCAGCGGCACCCACCCCACTGCCGGCCCCACCGCCACCTGTTCACCGCCCCCGACCACCGAGCCGACACGACCACCCGCTTCGCCATCCGGGACCACGTCACCGGAGTCGTCGGCACGGCCGCAACGGCCTGCCCCGGACCGACACCCCAGCCGACCACGCCCTGACACGCCACCAGGCCCGCGCACACCAACAACGTGACAACGCTCTCCGCCGGGTTGTCGGACGTGCCACATTGACATGTCAAGGAGTGGTCCGTGCTGCCATCCCTTGGGGTGGTTTGACCGGCCATTGGACAATCATGCGCGCGCAGGCCGCGAACACTGGTCGGGGGTGGCGCGGGCCACCGGGGAAGGGGGCGGCATGGCCGAGGGCACGGTTTTGGTGGCGGTGACGGAGCATCCGGAAGACGGGTGTGCCACTGCTGGGCAGTGGACGCGCATCGCCGAGAGAATCCGGGCGAGTGGCCTACAGGTCCGGTGGGTGGTGAGCGCCTCCGACGCCGAGGCGATGCTCAGGACGGAGGCCGGTTTGGCCGCCGCAGTGGTGGCCTGGGATCTCCTGCCCAGAACCGAGGACGGGCCGGGTGGAGCGACCGTTCTGCGTCGGATCGGGCGCCGGTTCCAGAATCTGCCGGTGTTCCTGGTCATGGCGGACGAGGGGCTGCGTGAGCTGCCGCTGTGGGTGTCGCAGTCGGTGGTGGGCTACGTGTGGCCGTTGGAGGACACACCGGCGTTCATCGCGGGGCGGATCACCACTGCCGCGCGTGCTTACCAGGACGCCCTGCTCCCACCGTTCTTCAAAGCGCTGCGGCGCTTCGACGACGCGCACGAGTACTCATGGCATACCCCGGCGCACTCCGGCGGCGTCGCCTTTCTCAAGTCGCCCGTGGGCCGGGCGTTCCACGACTACTTCGGAGAGCGGCTGCTGCGCAGTGACCTGTCGATCTCGGTGGAGGAACTCGGCTCGCTGTTCGAGCACACCGGCCCGATCGGCGAGGCGGAACGCAACGCCGCGCGGGTCTTCGGTTCCGACCGCACGTACTTCGTCCTGCACGGCGACTCCACCTGCAACCGTCTGATCGGCCACTTCAGTGTGACGCGTGACGAAATCGCCCTGGTGGACCGTAACTGTCACAAGTCGGTCCTGCATGGCCTGGTCGTCTCCGGAGCCCGACCGGTGTACCTGGTCCCGACCCGCAACGGCTACGGGCTTGCCGGACCGCTACCTCCGGCCGAGATCACGGCGGACTCGGTGGCGGCGCGGATCGCGAAGAGCCCTCTCACGGGAGACGCGGTGTCGTCGCGTGTCCAATACACGGTGTTCACCAACTCCACCTACGACGGGCTGTGTTACGACGCGGTGGCGGTGGCCCGGACCTTCGCGGCCAGCACACCCCGGCTGCACTTCGACGAGGCGTGGTTCGCGTACGCCCGCTTCCATCCGCTCTACGCGGGGCGGTACGGCATGTCGGTGGACGAGGAGGCCTTCCCCGGTCCCGACCGGCCGACGGTCTTCGCGTCCCAGTCCACCCACAAGCTGCTGGCGGCGTTGTCGCAGGGCGCCATGGTGCACGTCCGGCCCGCCCCGCGGGCACCGGTGGAGCACGACCGGTTCAACGAGGCGCTGATGATGCACGGCACTACGTCGCCGCTGTATCCGATGATCGCCTCGTTGGACGTGGCCACGGCGATGATGGATGGTCCGCAAGGTCAGTGGCTGATCGGCGAGGCGATCTCGGAGGCGATCCGGTTCCGCCAGGAGATGGTGCGGATCGGACGGCGGATCGAGGCCGCCGAGGACCGGCCGCCTTGGTTCTTCGGAGTGTGGCAGCCGGGCGAGGTAACTGATCCTGCGAACGGAACGCGGCTGCCGTTCGACGAGGCTCCGGCGGACTTGCTGCGGACCGAGGCGTCCTGCTGGCACCTTGCACCCGACGCGGACTGGCACGGCTTCCTCGGTCTGGCCGACGGCTACTGCATGCTCGACCCGATCAAGGTCACCCTGACCTGCCCGGGGCTCGACGCGACTGGTGTGATGTCCGACTGGGGCATCCCGGCACGGATCCTTACCGCCTATCTGAGCACGCGCGGCATCGTCGTGGAGAAGACCGACAGCTACACCACGCTGGTGCTGTTCTCCATGGGCATCACCAAGGGCAAGTGGGGCACGCTTCTGGACGCCCTGATGGACTTCAAGGATCTCTACGACGGTGATGCCCCGCTGGACCGTGTACTGCCCGTCCTGGTAGCCGAGCACCCGCAGCGCTACGCAGGGCGGAGTTTGCGCGCCCTGTGCCAGGAGATGCACGACCACTTGCGTGATGCCCGCCTGGTCGAACTACTCGACATGGCTTTCCAACAGCTCCCGGAGCCGGTCGCCCCGCCCCAGCTGTGCTACCAGCGCCTGATCCGCGGCGGCACAGAACGGATCCGTCTGGCGGACGCACCGGGCCGGGTCGCCGCGGCGATGGTCACGGTGACGCCGCCCGGCATCCCGGTCCTCATGCCGGGTGAAAGCATCGGGGAGGAAGACGGCCCTCTGCTGCGCTACCTCAGCGCCCTGGAGTCCTTCGACCGCCAATTCCCTGGCTTCGGCAGCGAGACGCACGGGGTGACCCGTGCCCCTGACACCGGTGACTACCTGATCGAGTGCCTGCGCCCGGACGAGCAGGAAGGACTTCTCAGCGCCGTAACGCCGACGCAACGGCGGAGGGCGCAGAGCACCAAGACGATGGGTTGAGTCCTCCTCACTGGAAGGACTCGGCAGGGTGCTGTCACGTTGGCTGATCGGATGGGATGATCTTCGGGTGGGTCAGGCCGGGAGGGGGCGTCCGTGGACAGCGCGCCGCCCTCTTGCAAAGGGCACCGGTACCCGGTCGAGGTGATCTCCCGCTGCGTGTGGCTGCACCTTCCGCTTCCCGCTCGGCTTCCGCGAAGTCGAGGGACTCGTGCTCGAGCGCGGAGTGATCGTCTCCTACGAGACGGTCCGGCGGTGGCGCGCCAAGTTCGGGCCGGCCTACGCCGACGCGCTGCGCCGCCGGCGGCCCCGGCCGGGAGACAAGTGGCGCCTGGACGAGGTCATCACCAAGATCAACGGCGCGTTGAAGTACCTGTGGCGGGCCGTCGACCAGGATGGGATGGTGCTGGACATCCTCGTGCAGGACCGGCGGGAGACCGCCGCGGCCCGGCGGTTCTTCCGCCGGCTGCTGAAGAAGACCCGTACGGTGCCGCGGGTGGTCGTCACGGACAAGCTGCGCTCCTGCGGTGCGGCCCACCGCGAGGTCACGCCCTCGGTGGAGCACCGCTGTCACAAGGGATTGAACAACCGGGCGGAGAACAGCAACCGGCCCACGCGGCGGCGGGAACGCGCGATGAAGGGCTTCCGACCGGTCGGCGCCGCGCAGCGGTTCCTGGCCGCGTTCAGCGGCATCTCACCTCACTTCCGGCCTCACCGCCACCTGATGACCGCTCCCGGTTACCGAGCCGAGACGGCCATCCGGTTCGCCATCTGGAACCAGATCACTGGCGCCGCCGGCCGGCCCGCCCCGGCCTGAACACAGAACCCAACCGCACGCCCACCATGCCCCGACACCGTCAGGAGCCTGCAAACTCAACAACGTGACAACGCTCCTCCCCGCCTTCGGCCTTCGCTTTCGCGCGGATCGCCGGCCAGGTCTCCTCCCGCCAGACGCGGACCGCCTCCTGGTCCTGCTCGACGGCTCGCTTGTCCGGGCGCTGGAACGACAGGCCCCAGCGGCGCAGGTACTTGCCCACACCCTGCTCGGTCAGCCGCACCCGGTACAGCTTCGCGATCAGATCCCCACCCCGGCGCGCGTCCACAGCTGCCCGGCCAGCCCCGGATCGCAGGGCCGGTGATCCAGTACGGCCTGCCGGATCGCCTGCTGCTCGACCGCATCGAGGGTCTGGTGCTCGCCGGGGCGCCGTCCACGCGGCTGGGCCGCGAGCGCTTTGCACCCGCCTGCCAGCCACTTCGCCCACCAGTTGTCCACCGCCTTCAGCGGGACCTGGAACACTGCTGCGACATCCTCGCGAGTCCGGCCCGCCACCAACGCGGCCACCGCCCGCAGCCGAAGAGCCTCTGTGCCGACGGCGACAACTGCCGTGCGTCTCCCACCAGTTCATTCACGCAGGGATCAACGACCCAGAACACCTACCGCTTCGGACCAATAGCCAACGGGATGGTTTTGCCTCGTCGGCTGCCGAACGCTTCCGGAGCAGGTGTGCTCCGTTGCCAGACTGCGGTGGTCTTGGTGTCAGTGGTGCCGTCTAGGTTGTGCACATGGCCACGTTTAAAGACTTTAACTTCAAGCTCATCGTCGTCGAGCAGCTGATGTACATCGATGAGACGCTCACGCCTCAGTTCCGCCTCGCCGACCTCCTTAAGGAGAAGGGGCTCAGCGACGCCCCCTGGGAGTACGCGCAGCAGCACGGCCTGGCGTACCAGGTTGTGCCCGAGGCGCGCAGCTACTTCGCGTCACTGGAGATCAGCGACGAACTCCTGGCCGGCGTCGAGGAGCTGTGCATGGACGGCGGTAACCAGGTGTACCAAGAGTGCGCCCCGGTCTGGGACGGCGAGGACGACCTGTTCGACGTCGCTTCCCTCGACGACCTCGTGCTACTTCCGAACCTCCGGCGCGTCCTCGGCTCCGAGTTCCTGGGCCCGGAGTTGCGGAACGTCCTCAGCGCCCGCGGCATAGTCGCCGACTAGCGTCGCGAACGAGCGGCCTCGACCACAGGCGTGAGACCGATCAGCAGGGGGCCCGCGAGCCGGCACTCAGGTAAGACCGCTACCGTGCATCCGGGGTGACGTCGATCCTCTCACAGGAGAGGATCACTCCGCGCTCGAGCACGAGTCCCTCGACTTCGCGGAAGCCGAGCGGGAAGCGGAAGGTGCAGCCACACGCAGCGGGAGATCACCTCGACCGGGTACCGGTGCCCTTTGCAAGAGGGCGGCGCGCTGTCCACGGACGCCCCCTCCCGACCCGACCCACCCGAAGATCATCCCACCTGATCAGCCAACGTGACAGCGCCGTGTGGACGCCTCTGTCCGGCGGCACGCCCCGCCCCTGGACTGGCCTGTGACGACCCCGCTGCTGCGGCCCAGCCGACAGGTGACAAGGCCCCGACGCCCCGGACCAACGTCCGGGGCGTCGGGGTGTTCCCGGTCTGCCAGAATGCGCCGGGCGAGTCAACCTCGATGTTCGAAGCGTTCACGCGGTGCCGGGCGACGGCAGCGACGAGCAGTCCCGCACTGTGGGTTCCTTTGCCGAACAGCTCCTTTTGCCGGTCCAGGAGCCATCGAACATCGATATGCAGATCCGAGATCAGACCACCCGGCGCACCCTGCCGACGTCCGAGGGCAAGCCAACGAAGTCGCGGTTGAAGGCCTCGACAACGCCGGGCTGCGCGATGATTGCACGGAACGCTGCGGTGGCGTCGGCTACGCGCCAACTCGTCACTGGAAGTCTGGACGCTTCAGATAGGCCACGAGTTTTTCGCCTTCGGTGTCGGAATGGCTGGGCACGACTTGGACGAGTTCCCAGCCGTCTGCGCCCCAGGTGTCGAGGATCTGCTTCGTCGCGTGGGTCAGTAGCGGTACGGTCGCGTACTCCCACTTCGTCAGCTCGGATGTTCCACCCCCGGTGAGTGCGGAGGCGGCGACGTCCTTGCTGGAGGCAGCGGTCGCCCTGGGTCGTTCGGCTTTCGCCTGCTCGCCGGCCGGGAGCAGCAACAGCACCACTGCGCCGATCGAGAGCAGCAGTGCTGAGCTAAGCGACCACCAGCGGAAACGTGAGCTGATGCGGCTTAGCTTGGAGGGAACGGAGCGTGACATGAACGTCCTCCTCGTAGTTGAGGACCAGGTCCGTGGCGGGGGCCATGTCGGGAGGGTGCCTGCCCGCTGGTGCCTGGCAGCCCGGAATTACGGCGAGTGTTGTTCAACCGTCGCATCGGGCACCGGCCAACCGCTTAGCGTCACGGTTGGAACACACATGGCGACGATAGGTCGGCGGGAGCCACCGCAGCCAACCCATGGGACCGAACGAGTGAACGAGAGCTGGTGTTTTTCCCTGCGCCGGGGCCGCTCCCGGAAGCATGAGCCCGAGCACGGCCGGTCGGAGCACCGCACGCCATCCAGAGCGCACCACGCCGGCCCAGATCACCCTCTACAAACCGGCCGGGATGGCGGCGCAGGACACCGCGGCCACGACCCTGGTCATCGCCCGCACCCGCCTCAAACCGGTTCCCCACCTCGGTCACCGACCTGCCCCAAAACCCCGTCCACACACTCCGAAGCACCGCAAGCAACCAACCCGCACTTACGAAGCTAACGTTTCATAAGAAGAATACCTTCAAATTAAATACACCACCGCGCTGCCACGCCTTCAAAACACAAGGCGTAACAGGCGACAAGGCTAGGAGGAAGGTGGCCTGGATGAAGGTCGAGGTGCCCCCGCCCGTCCCCACCGCGGCGTTGGTGGAACTCAGCTGCAGCCTGCCGACCTGGGGCATGCTCATGGCTTCCCTCTTTCGCTCAGTAGCCAGCGACCAGGCCCCGGCCACGGGTTCGCAGTCGCATCGTGGCCGCGGTCGGACCTTCGTGGTCGACAGCCCTATCAGAGCCGCCTGCTGACCTGTGCCACACGAGGGAGCCGACATGACGGACGTCGACACAGACGGTCCGGACCGGCTGGCGCTGTCGGTGCTCGCCCAGTACCGGACGGCCACCACCGAGCAGACCCACCTGATCATCTCGCCTGAGGTACGGATCGAGCAGACGAGGCGCCGGCTGATGAAGCTCCGCAGGGAAGGGCTCGTCGACCGCATCACCCTGCCCCAGGCCGGACGCACCCGGGTACGGCGCCCCACCCAGTACGGGGCACAGATCGCCTGCGAGTGACCCGAGCTGCGCGGCCGGCGGCCACCAAGGGGCGTGACCGACCGGATGGCGGTGCGGTTGAAAGCGGGCATGGACTGACGGTGACCAAGACCGCGCTGGCGTTCCTGCAGGACCTCCGCCGCCGCGGTGAAGCGCGCCAGCCTCTGGACTGGATCCCCGAAGTTCACCACCCCCTTGGCAGCGGCGAAGCCGTCATCCCCGATGCGCTGTTCTACTACCGCAAGGGGCGCGGCGGGCGCGGTTCGATGCTGCGGGTGTTCGTGGAAATCGACCGGGCCACCATGGGACCAGAGCGCCTGGGCGCCAAACTCGCCGCCTACGCCCGCCTCCACCAGTACGTGCCCGCGCCGGCGCGCGGCGGCCGGTGGGGCTGCTGGAGCCGCCGCAGGAGGAATGGCGGCGTCGCTACCCGCTCTTCCCCTGACTGCTGTTTGTCCTGGACGCCACCGGCCCTGTCGGCGAGGGCGTCTGGGCAAGTGGGCCGGGCCCTGCTTGCAGGATTCTGCCGCCGGGTTCAGTGAGCTCTTTCAGAGTGGCCACTGATCGGGTGACGGGTCGGTGTCCCGCAACGCACGAGGCTCCTGTGCCGTTGAGAGAGGTGTTCGACCTCTCAACTCATCAGCCCAGGAGCCTCGTTGGTTCCCTATCCTGCCGCACTCGACCTGCCTCACGCCCTGGTTGAGTGAGTCTCAATGATGGTGTCAAGCCGATCGGGGGGCCGGTGGGGTGGGGGTGAAGTGCCTCTTGTCACGGAGCATGGCCCATAAGACGTCAACTCGGCGGCGTGCGAGGGCGAGCAGGGCCTGGACATGGATCAGCCCTTCGACGCGTTTCTTGAGGTAGTAATCCCGGGAGGGGCCGGGGCGCATCGTGGCAGTTTGGGCAGCCATGTAGAAGACATGTCGTAGGCGGCGGTGGTAGCGCTTGGGTCGGTGGTGGTTACCGGTCCGGCGGCCGGAGTCGCGCGACACCGGAGCCAGTCCGGCGTGGGCGGCCAGGCGGCCGGCGTCTGCGTAGCCGGACGAAGCGCAGTCCAGGTTCCCTACTGGGGGCGGTGGGAGACTCTTTCCGTCGGTCAGAAGGCCGTGAATCGGTCTCACGCGAAGATCCGGGCCCTCGTCGAGCAGGTTGTCGCCCCCCTCAAGTCCTGGCGGCTCCTCCGCAAGCTGCGCTGCTCGACCACCCGCATCACCGGCCTCGATCAAGCCGTCCTCTGCCTGCATCTGGCCAGCTCAGACTGAGGATGGAAAACCCTCAGTGTCTTCTTGCCGTTATTTGTTCCCCGGGCTGTGAAACCGGATGCCGGGCACGGATCGTGGTGCAGCGGCGCCCCGCACGTACGCCGATCGGATACAGATGCAGGCGCGTAGGCAGCGGACGAACCCGCCACGGGGCACAGGACGAAGCGGGGGAATTCACACCATCGGAGGCACCACACATGTCCGTCCTCTTCTTCGACATCGGGGCCACTCTGGCGGATGCCCGCGTGGAACCCGACGGCTCACTGACACTCAGACCCCGGCCCCGGGTGACCGCGGTCCTCGACGCCTTCCCGGACACACCGAAGGGCATCGTCTCCAACCCGGGCACCGGTGACGAAGCGGCCCACCGGGCGGCGGCGGCCCTCGAGCAGGCGTTCCCCGGCCGCTTCCCGGACGCCGGTCTCCTCCACTGGGGTGCGAAGGACAGCCGCGCACTCTTCGACACGGCGGTCGCGAGCGCCCCGGGCGTCCCGGCCGGCGACTGCGTGTTCGTGGGCGAGGACCCCCGGGAAAGGGCGTTCGCCCAAGAGGCGGGCATGCGCACGGCCGCCCACCCGGTGCTCACTCTCGCGGCGGTGGAGAACCGGCCCGTCCACTTCGCACGGATCGGCGTGCCGGACGGCCGCGGCCTGCCCGAGCTGGCCGCAGCGGCGAGCACGGCCGAGGTCGTTCCCCTGCACGTCGCCTCCGACCGGCTCGTGCTCGCCATGGCCAGCGCACTCGGCGCCGAAGCGCTCGAACGCGCTGGGTTCACCGTGGACCTGCGCGAACCGGTGGAGGACAGCGCCGCCTTCCTGATCCGCGACAACCGTCCTGTCGCACAGGCCGAGGCGCTCGTGGGGTCCGCCGGCACCCCCGGACCGGCGGACGCGGAGGCGCGGCGCGCCACCGCCCTGCACGGCTTCGTCACCGACGCCCTGGCCGCACAAGGCGCCCCGCCGCCCACCACGCTCGGGCCCGCGCCAAGTGGGGTCTACCTCGCCGTGCCCGCCGGCGCGCCGGTCGAACAGATCCATCTTCCGGGTGCCAAACCCGGACACACCGAACGCCTGCTGCCGGACCCGATGCTACTCCCGTGGCCCGGCGAGACCCGGACGCACCCGCTCACCGACACCCCGGTCCGGGAACGGCACCCGGAATCCGGCAACGGTCTCCCCTCCCCCGCGACGATCGCCGCGGTGCGGGCGACGGTGACCTCCGAGGCCTTGCGGGGTCATGTGGCACGCCTGTCCGGCGCGCAGCCACTGGCCGGGGGACAGTCGCAGACCGTCCGCAGCAGGGACGCGGCGGCCGATGACAACGCCCAGGTCGTCGAAGCACTCGCCGACCGGTTCCGGGAACTCGGACTGGTCGTCCGGCAGCATCCCTTCCGGTGGTGGGGACGACAGCTGTTCAACGTTGAGGCCGAGCACAGGGTCGCCGGGGCGGAGTCCACCGTCCTCATCACCGCCCACATGGACTCGACCGCCGCCAACGGGGACTTCGTGGACCCGAACGGCAATCCCCGCGACTACGACCCGGCGGTGGACCCCGCGCCGGGTGCCGACGACGACGCAAGCGGAACGGCGGCGGTTCTGGCAGCGGCCGAATGTCTGGCTGCCCTGCTCGCGGACGGCGGCCGGCCGACCCGCAACGTGCGTTTCGTCCTCTTCAACGCCGAGGAGCAGGGTCTCGTCGGCAGCAAGTTCTACGCCCGGGCCGCCGCCGCACAGGGCGACAACATCGCCGGGGTCTTCCAGATGGACATGATCGCGGGACTGCAGCCGGGCAGCACACCCATCATCGAGATCCACGCGGGATCCTTCGTACCGGGCCCGGTCGTGGAGGCCTCCGACGCACTCGGCGAACTCGTTGCCCGCACAGTACCCGCCTTCGGCCCCGCGGTGACTGTCCAGCACCTCACGGGCCCCGACGACCCCGCCAGGGGACGCAGCGACCACGCGAGTTTCCACGAGCGGGGATGGGCGGCCATCGCCGTTTCCGAGGACCTCTTCTCCACCTCCGACGGCGCTCCCGGCACCGGCACCCGCCAGTACCACACGCCGGCGGACACACTCCTCGACCAGGACCACGACACCGACTTCGCCGCCACGGTCGCCGGCTCGGTGATCGCGACAGCGCTGACCCTCGCCGGACTGTAGCCACCGAGGGGCAGGAGCGAGGGGCCTCACCCCCAGGGCACCCACGCCGTCCGGTGCGCGGCCGTTGGCTGTCTCGCACCGGACGAACCCGTGGGGTCTTCAGCCGTGCGGGGATGTCGTCGACGGCGCCGCGGCGCGCGTCCCGAGACGGACGGAGCACAGCACAGGCGCGGCAACCCGGTGGCGGGTCGTCACAGGACCTTGTACGTCAGCTCGTACAGGGAGGAGGACAGCGCACCGATGGCCTGGGTGCGTTCCCCGAGGCCCAGCTCGGAGGGGACGATCGTCGCCCCGCCGATGAAGCGGGACTGACCGGTTGCCTCATTCATTTCCCTCAGGACGATGTCGACCGGTGCCTGGTCGGCGAACGGCACGAACCGCTCGTCGAACTCGAACACGTCCCCTGCCCGCATGCGTACCCGTTCGAAGACGCCGCCGTCCCCTCTGCTCACGGTGATCTCGTCCGCGCCGTCCGGGTCCTGAGTCCTCTTGGCTTCGAGAAAAAGGAGCTTGGCGAAAGCCGCCTCTGCCATGTCGTTCCTCCCGCGTTCCGTGTCGCACAGCGTATGTTTCGATGCCCGGCAGGTATCTCCAGACGCGGGCACAGGTCCGCGGCCCGGCCGTCCGCTCAGGCCCAGACCTCCGAGAAGTCGATGTCCGGCGCCCACTCGGGGTGGTCTGTGAACGGGTTGCGGTTGCCCTGTAATCTCCGTGATGGCCGCGTTGTGGTGCAGTTCGTACTCGGTGGCCGGCTCCCGCTGGTGCCAGTCCAGGAGAATGGGCAGCCGGTCCCGGGTGAACTCCTCCTTCGGAACGGCCGAGTGGTGCAGCGCCACGACCTCCCACTGGTCGTTGAAGACCGGGCAGCCCGACGAGCCGGGAACGGTGTCGGTGACGTAGTGGACGAACTGCTCCAGGATGTCGACGATCTGGTTCTCCCGCAGCGCGAGCTGCTTCGGCTCCCCGTTGGGGTGCTGGATGATATTGACGAATTCCCCGAGTACGGCCTTTCCTTCCGTCCCGTCCAACGGCAGCCGGTGGAAGTCGGCGAGTTGTTCGTTCGGCTCGTTCCGTTCGGCGACGGCGACGACGCTGAAATCGAGTTCCCGGTCGGTCGCGAAGAATTTCTACGGCTCCAGCGCGAAGACCACAGGCGTCAGCGGGCGTTCGTCGGGACCCGCCTGGCAGTTGAATTCGATCATGGCACGCGAGGCCTCGTCCGCTGTGCGCAGGACGTGATTGTTGGTCATCAGCAGCGAGGGCGCCACCATGAATCCGGTGTCGTGGCGCACTCCACCGGGGACCCTCAGTGCGATCCGGCCGATCGACCGGGCGGCCAGATACCCTCCCTCGAGGAAGGTCACGCTGGTGAGGTCGTTGCGGCCCATCAGCCGTTCCAGACCGAGGACATCGGTGCCGAAGGCATCCGGCCTCAGCGGCAGTGTGCTGCCCGTGGCCGTCCGCGGCACCGTTTCCATGCGTTCGACCGACCTGGCGAGCGACCAGTCGGCGTTCAGCCGCGCCAGCCGCTTGGTGCCCCGCTCGGGATCGTCGGCGTACAGCACGCCCCGGCGGTCGAGGGTCCGCCGCGCCTCTTCCCTCTCCGCCGTCCGTTCATCGAACCGCCTCGCCGCCTTCTCCAACTGGGCCAGGTAATCCGTCTCCACCCGAGACACGTGTTCCGCGGTGGTCATGACCGATTTCTTCCGTGCCGGTTCCTCCTTTCCATTGTGCACATCGGTCACGAGAAAATCTTCCTCGCATTTCGATATTCGATTCAAATATCGTCTCTTCAAACAGGGAGGCGACCGGTGGAGCAGTACGGGGAATTCGTCGGCTGTGCGGGCCCGCGTGCGGATCTGCCGTAGGCCCCGGAGGGAGCCGGACGGCGCCAGTTCGCCGGTCGCGCACGGTCCGATGCCCCGCACTTCCGCACCGCCTGTGGGACACCTCGGCGCTCGTCACGCTGCGGTATGAGGCGCATTATGGAAATGAGGGTGCGTGACGCAGCGGACGCGGTGTCGTCCGGCACCTGCCCGTCGGTGCCGCCCTCGGCCAGCCACGGGCCGGTACTTCACGGCGGGCGGACGGGCGGTGGCCGCCCCGGCGAAGCCGCGTGGAACAGGCACGGTCTCACCGGTCCCGTCTCACATCCGGTGCCAGGTGCCTCCCACTCCGACGGACCGACCACCCACCTCGTCCGGTGCCGCGTCCTCGGACAACGGGACGGTGGGAACCATGGGACTCACAGGCGGTTTCCGTGACGAGCGGGTACGCCGGGCGGCCGCCGCGGCCGCCCGGTACGACGAGACGTCGGGTGGAGGGGGCCGGTCAGGTGGGCCTGCCACCGGCCTCCACCAAGGCGGTGAGTACACGGCGGGTCTTGTTCTCGGGGTGCTCGGAGAGCGCCACCCCGCGCTCCCGAACCGCCTCCTCGAGCTTCCGCTGCTTGCGCTCGGCCCGTTCCGTGAACGTCTCCCGGTCGTCCTCGTCCTTGGGCTTCACCCGGATCGAGGCTTCCAGGAACTCCAGGCCGGTCACCGACCACACCTCCAGATCGACCTCCAGGTCGTCGAGCGGGACGTCGTCGATCTCCGTCGACATGACCGGCCCCAGCGCGGCCAACCCGTCGAGCGGGACGGAGGGCGCACAGGCGTGCAGGAACTGGTCCTGCACCGCGTCCATCGCCGCAGCGGCATCGGCTCCCGGCTCCACCGCCCCGCCCAGCGTGCCGGGCGGGCAGTCGCGTACCAGAGAGGCTGCCAGCACACGGCGGTTGCTCGACCAGTCCTCCTCGATGCGGTAGGTGAAGGGTCCCGCCTGGAAGGGGTCGGAGAACCGGCCGACCAGCTGATCGCGGTCGCACGGACGCAGCTTGACCGTCAGGTCCTCCGATCCGCCGCCCAGTCTGAAGCGCACGATCACGCCGTTGTCCAGCAATGGGACCCGCCCCTCGGCGGCGCCTTGCTGGTCCTCGGCGAACCAGATCCGGCGTGAGGTCAGCACGCCGCGCGAGCTCCCGAGAGCCGACAGCGCACCGGGCACGTCGCCCTCGACGTTGACCTTGATCTCGACCGGAAGCAGGCCCATGACATCGCTCCTGCACGGGTTTCCGGGGCCGCAATCCTCACTTCTGAGGGTATCTCCGCTCCCTGGGCGGGGGCGGTGTGGGCCTCCGGCTGTGTACGCGGCACCGCGTCGCTGCCCGAGGGAGTGGGCACACCTGCGGGCCGGAAGTCCGCTCCGCCGGGGACGAGTCGTGACGCCGGATTCAGTGTGAGTGCTCCCCTGCCGCCAGCTCGCCTTCCTCGAGGTAGAACTCCCGCCCCGTGACGAGCCGCAGGTCGGTTCCGGCCGGCCCGTCGCCGACGAGGCCCGCGACGACCTGGTCGCCCTCCCGCAGCCTGTCGCCCGGGCCGTCGGGCCTCCCGGTGATCGCGAGGGCCGGCCCATTCCGCAGCACGTCGTCGGTGAGCTCGGCACCCGACGCACCGGGGGCCTGCCGCATCGCAACGACGTGGTCGAAGTCCGGGGGCATGGTGACGAGGTGCGCGAGGAACCGCTCGTCACCCTTGCCGAAGGCCAGGTAGGTCAGCTCCGTGGGGCGGACGGCGTGGGGGTCGAACCGCCGGAAGTGAACGACGTGCCGCACTTCGACCGTCACCGGGTCCAGGAGTTCGGTTCCGCCGCGTTCGAAGTGGCCGCGGAACAGGGTGCCGGTGAACGATGTGCGTGCGGGTTGCCCGTCCTCGCCGACGAGCTCGGTCAGGACGAAGCGTTCGGGTTTCAGCGTGTAGACGGCCGTCCCGGTCGTCCGCCGGTCGTCGGCGTACACCTGCTGAGCGTCGCCCGCATCGTTGGTGAAGGCGGCCTCGAGCAGAACCTGGAAGTCGTGAGGGCGCATGAACATGGGCAGGTGAGAGAGATACGCCGTCTCCTCCCCCACCACCAGCATTCCGTGGGTGGCTTTCGGATCGGCGACCGCCATGTTTCTCACCTCCGGTCGAAGCCCGCTTTCGGTCAGGGCAACTCGGGCTTCTCAGGGACTACCTCAATTCTTTCACACCGCCTGAAAGGGCGCACACAGCCTCACAGGGAGCGGAAGCGGCCCGGCCAGGCATCACCGCATGTGTGAGGGCGGTCGACCACCCGCGTGATCCCGCTTCGAAAACGGACAGGAAAATGTCATAGGAGTCCGGTCGCAGCCGAAGGTGCAGCCCGTCGGGGCGGAATCGCATCGCCGGCAGAGCCAGCCGGACGCGAAGGAAACGCTCCGCACGGTAACCAGGGCTTGTGACGTCTCCCCGAGGAGCGGGAGCCGAAGCTCTGGCGTGGCGCCGGGAACTCCTGTCCGGACACAGGAGGGACCTGGTCGTTTGGGCCGGATCCACGACGCCCGGACCGCATCCGGACGTCTTCGGACCAGCACCGGAAGGAAGAGGCATGGCGGTTTGCATTCATCACATCACGCTGCGCCCTGAGGCGGACGAGAACGCGTTCAACCGCTTCGTCGCCGAAGAACTTCTCCCTGCCGCGCGGACGTTCACGGACCGTAGGGCCGGGTTGCATGACGACCGCCATGTGCTCGTCAAGGACCACACCGAAGAGCGAACCTACTTGTGGATCATCGAGTGGCCCCTTCAAGGAGGCGAGAGCCCTGATTCCTTCGTCGTGGCCGTCGGGCCACGACTGAAATCGAAGCTCGACGCCTTCGCCGTGCACACCTTCAAGCTCTACGCTGTCGTGGCGCGGTCCAGCCGTGAATCCATCGTGACACCGACCCTCGACGTCCCCGATGAACTCACCGACTCCGAAGGCTGGCTCGGCGAAGACAGCTGGAACGTCGTGTGAGCATTCCGCCGGACAGGTGCCACTGAGACCGCACGCGTGTGTTCCGGGTGTTCCCCTCGGCCGACGCGTCCCGTCGGCCGAGGTCCCGCGGGCCGGCAACCGGCTCGGCAGTCATCACCGGCGGGCCGTGCACGCCCACCGGGGCCGCTGCGTGGGCCGCCGTCTTCTGGTGAGGCCAACGTGCGGTGGGAAACTGGAGATGGTGCCGCATGCTGCTCCGCGCCCTGGCGAGGAGGGGTGGTCATGGGGAAGCGTCTGGTGGTGTGCTGCGACGGCACGTGGAACTTCGCCGACCAGCCGAGCAAGACCAACGTCGCCAAGATCGCTCTGTCCGTCCGGCCGGGATCTGCCGCCGACAGGGAGCAGCGCGTGTGTTACCACAGTGGCGTCGGCATCCTCCGGCAGGAACGTCTGCGCGGTGGCGCGTTCGGCATGGGGCTGTCCCGGAACGTCCTGGACGCCTACCGGTTCCTCGTGGAGAGCTACGAGCCTGACGACGACCTGTACCTCTTCGGCTTCAGCCGTGGCGCGTTCACCGTCCGCAGTCTGGCGGGGCTCGTGCGCAACAGCGGCATCCTGCGCAGGGACCACGTCGGCCGGACGCGGGAGGCCTGGGCGCTGTATCGCGACCGGGTCGAGCGGCCCACCGACGCCGCCGCCACCCTGTTCCGCAGGACCTACGCCCGGGAGACCCCATCCGCGGCATCAGCAGGCCGGTGCCGCTGAGCAGGGGCAAGCGCTGAAGCAGGTCCGGTTCGCCGGGGTGCACTGCGATGTCGGCGGCGGCTACCAGGAGACCGGGCTGTCCGACATTCCCCTGCTGTGGATGGCCGCCCAGGCCCACAGACACGGGCTGCGTTTCGACCCCGGCGTCCTCGGTGAGTGCGGGCCCAGGACGGCGGGCGCGGAGGCGAGCACCGAATTCAGGGTGCGGCCGGACGGCTTCGCCCGGCTGCACGCGTCGCGGACGGGAGCGTACCGGCTGTCCAGGCCGCTCCATCGCCCGATCGGAAGGGCCGAGAACCGCGACGGGGTGCCCGACGGGAACGAATTCCTGGTGGTGCCCGCCAAGGAACGGCGGGACAGGGAATCGGTTTATCGACCGCCTGAACTGGAACGGTATGTGAGCGATCAACAGTTGTGCCGGCTGGAGCCCTTTCTTCTGCCTGATCTCTGAATCCCGGACAACGAGGACCACCCCACCCCCAGCTCGCAGGGCGGGTCGGCCGAGGCGTGAACCAACTGTTGGGCGCGTTATGTGAAGGAGCAGATGTGAGGCCGCTCCGCACCCAGGGGCTTTGCGTGTTCGCGGTTTGCGCTGAGTCGGGTGGTGATGTCCGCCGGTGTCCGGCGTGCGCGGGCCAGGATGCAGGTGCAGGCACGGCCTCGGTGATCATGTAGGTGTCGAATCCGCATGACCACAACCGAAGACCGTGCCTGCATCCCCATCTTCTCCCATCCCCTGGCGGGCTGGAGCAACTGGCCCGTACTGCATCGCCACAGCCGCTGCCCGACGCTGTCCGTCTGGCCCGGTTCCTTGCCGCTCTGCCCGAACCACGCAGTCGCCGTGGCCGGCACTTCCCACTGGTGGCGATCGTGCCGGCGGCCGCGGCGAGCGTACTGGCGGGCGCGAGATCTATGACCGCGATCACCGAGTGGATCGCGGACGCGTCCCGTGGGCTCCTCCTGACCCTCGGCTTCGCCGTCGATCCTTTCAGCAGAGCAGCCGTGGTGCCGCACTTCACCACGGTGATGCGGCTGCTCAACCGGCTCGACGGCGACGCTTCCGACGCCGCGATCTGTGCATTTCTGCAGGCCAGAGGCGACCCTCTTGAAGAAGCGGGACGCCGGAGGGCGGTGGCGGTCGTCGGCAAGGTACTGCGCGGATCGCGCCGGGCAGGCGGCAAGCCGGTATGGCTGCTGGCCGCGATGGACCACGCCGGCACCGTACTCGGGCAACGGCAGATCGAGGACAAGAGCAACGAGACGCCCGCCCTCATCCCCTACTGCAAGGCGTCGACTTGGAGAGCCGGTGGTCACGGCGGACGCTGCCCGCACCCGGTTGGCGAACGGTGCGTGGCTGCGAGCGCGCAACGCGCACTACGTCGCCGTGGTAAAGGCCAACCAACCCAGGCTGCTACGGCAGTTGAAGCGACCGTCCTGGAGGGACACCGGTCTCGACGACTACGACAAAGCCACCCGCCATCACCGCATCGAGATCCGGCGGCTGACGGCCGCGGCCTTCCGGCACCTGAACTACCCCGGTGCCCGCCAGACCCTCCAGGTCGTGCGCTGGTGCAAGGACCTGACCAGCGGAAAACTGTCCGTCCAACGTCTGCACTTCGTCACCGGCCTTTCCGCCGGCACCGCCTCGGGGACCGAGCTGGCGGGATGGACTCGCGGTCACTGGAAGATCGAGAACCAGCTGCACCATGTCCGCGACACCACGTTCGCCGAGGACGCCTCCCGGATGCGCAGGGTGGCCTGCCCCGCAGCACGGCCACCCTGCGCAACCTCGCGATCAGCATGTTCCGCCAGGACGGCCACACAAACATCGCCGCCGCCTGCCGCTATACCGCCCACCACCCGCAACGGTCCCTCACAGCCCTCGGAATCACATGATCAACGGACAGATCGACTACACGCAAAGTCCCTGGCTCCGCACCAGGAAAGCAATGTGGCGTCGAGCCCGGAACGTGCAATGATGGACATGTGAGACAGCTCACACCAAATAATGTTTTTGTGCATGAAACGGTTACCAGCCGGGCGGAACATTCGTCTCGGCCGGTCCCGAACGAATGCGCCCGTCCAGCGCGGACGGGCCGCGTGCGGGGGCCCGGGGCGCCCTCGCAGCGAGGAACAGACCCCCTGGATCACGGAGTACCGCGATGACCAGCGAACATCGACGCCACTGCATAACCCCCCCGTATCTGCTCGAAAAACTGCTGAGAAGCGATGACGGCGAGGTCCGTCAAGCCGCGCTGAACACCTTGCTCACCACGGCCCACCTGCGCGGCGAGCGAGCGGTGCGAGCAGCCTTCCCCGGTGTCGCCACTCCCGGCAACGCGCGTAGGACGGTTTACGACTGCCGGAACACCACGTCTCTGCCCTTCGCGGTTGTCGCGCGGTCCGAGGACGGGCCGGAATCGGCCGACGTCTCCGTCAACCGGGCATTCGACATGCTCGGCAAGACTCGGGATTTCTTCCAGCGGGTGTACGCCCGGAACTCGATCGACGGTCACGGGATGCGCCTGGACGGATACGTCCACTACGGCTACGAGTTCGCCAACGCATTCTGGGACGGACGCCAAATGGTGTTCGGTGACGGCGACGGTCGCATCTTCTCCGACCTCACCGGCTCGATCTCCGTGATCGCCCATGAACTGGGGCACGGGGTGACCGAGCACACCGCGGGGCTCGAGTACCACAACCAGTCCGGAGCCCTGAACGAGTCCATGTCGGACGTGTTCGGGGCGATGGTCGAGCAGTGGACGCTGGGTCAGACCGCCGAGCAGGCGGACTGGCTGATCGGCCGTGAGGTCTTCACCCCTCAGATCGAGGCCGACGCGCTGCGGTCGATGAAGGCTCCCGGTCATGCGTGGAACACCGAGAAGTTCGGCAAGGACCCCCAGCCGGACCACATGTCCAAGTACCTCAACATGCCGGACACCTACGAGGGGGACTGGGGTGGGGTGCACTACAACTCCGGCATCCCGAACAAGGCGTTCTACCTGACGGCGGCGACCATCGGCGGGTACTCGTGGGAGGCCCCCGGACTCATCTGGTACGAGGCCCTCAAGGCGTCCAACAGCGAGACACGCTTCCAGGAGTTCGCGGACACCACGTACCGGAAGGCCGGAGAGCTGTACGAGACCGGCAGCGCCGAACAGATGGCCGTGCTGGGGGCGTGGCAGGAGGTCGGCATCTCGATCACCGGGGTCTCGGCCGGGCTCGCAAGGGCACGCAATCGCGCAGCCGGCCAGAACGGGGACGCCCTCGCGACGGTCAGGGCGCTGACGGCCCAGGTGCAGGAGTTGAGCCGGGACGTGGCCGCGCTCAAGGGACGCGTGACAACCGGCCGTTGACGTCGCGGCACCCGGCGGCCGACGTCGGGTGCCTCTGCGGGAACAGCGGAAGTGGTGGACGGCTGAGAGGTGTCATGAGGGTTACTTTGGCAACGCACGGCGGGCTGGCGGCGCCGGTCATCGCCGGCCTCCCGCCGGACGTGGTGGACACCGACGCGCTGCCCGAGAGCGCCGCGGCCGAGTTGTCCCGACTGGTGGCCGCGGCCGTCCCGGCGACTGCGACGGCCGCGGGAGACCGGGAGTCCCACAGGCGCGCACCGGATGCCATGAGCTACTCGATCACGGTCGAGGAGGGCGGCCACTCGTCCGTTCTCGTACAGTCCGACTCGGACATGTCTCCAGAGTTCGCGGCGTTGCTGCGGTGGCTCAAGGAGCATGGTGGGCGGAAGTGAGAGAGGAAATCGAGGCACGTCGCCGTCCGCAGCAGACGACGACGTGCCTCGGCGGCTGACCGATGAAAATCCTTGGCTTTTCATGCTAGTTTCAGAGCCTTTCCCCGTCCTGTCCGGCCGACAGAACGCCGGAGGCGAAGCCGGCGAAATCCCGGGTAATGACATTTTTACTCGAATCGCTGATTTTCGGCATGCGACCGGAGAACACCGATCCAGGGGCGATCATGCCGGGTCCGACGTAACCTGGTGTACAAGTCGCGCTCCAGCCAGGCTTTCTGACAGGTCGGTGAGCATGGAGATGAACAGCGAGAAGCGGTGAATCCTCATGACTTTGGCTCGCAGCCACTACACGCAAGCGAACAATTACTCGTCGGAGGCGCAGAATTGCACTGATGTCGAGAACTACCTGACACCATTGGGGATGGCGGCAAATTCTGCCCTGCACATCTCAGGAGTGGCTGACGGCCTGTGGGTGAGCGCGGCGAGGGACGCTGCCGAGGTCAAGATCTCCCCAGGAACAGCGCTCGATTCCCAGGGCCGCGTCGTCGTAGTGGCCGAAGGGGGCGTGGTGGTGACCGACACCCCGGGCGGTACTGCCGAGGAGCTGCACACGCTTCCGGTGCGGGCGGAGGGGGCGGCTCTGCCAACCACCGGCCGCGCGCCGGGCGACTACCGGCTGACGGTGAGCTGGCGCGAGATCGAGGGCTCCTTCGAGGTGATGGGAACGCAACAGTCAGGGCTGCTGCAGGCTCCTTGGCTCCGTCTCGTACCGGCGGCCGAGAGTACGGGGCAGCAGGTGGTGCTGGCGCAGGTGACGCTGGGGACCGGCGGCGTGGTGAAAGGCGTCGTGGTGGGGTCCCGACGCGCCGCTGGAGTCACTGCCGAGAGCCTGGAACTGCGCCGTCCGCTGCTGGAGGGCGGAGCCGTGTCGAGCGTCGGCCATGTGACCGCCGCCGGCCTCGCGGCCAGTCCCGGCGGTGGTGTCGAGCTGAAGGTGGTGTCGGCCGACGGCTCCGGGCAACTGGCTCTGTCCGTCGACGGGGCCAGCAGGAAGGTGCGGATGCCTGCGGGTGTGGAGGTCGACTCGGGGCCGGTCGACTGCGCCGGAGGGATCCGCGTCAGCTCCACCGCGTCCGGCTTCGACACCGGGCTCCAGTTGCGGAACACGGCCTCCGGGAGCAGAACCTACGGGATGTACGCGGGCGCCGACGGCGGCTGGCACCTCGCCGACAAGGACGCCGCTTCCCGCGACCGGCTCCTGATCGACCAGGCCGGCAATGTGGCGATCGGCTCCACCCAGCCCAAGCGAAGTCTCCACGTCGAGGGGACGGAGGTGCACAGCGGCGGCTCGGCGGGCGGCTTCTCCTTCGCCGACCGCACCGCGTCCTCCGGCGCGTTCGTCGAGAACCCGAGCGCGGGCCAGCGCTGGCGCTGGTACGCGCAGGGCGGGCACGCCCGCCTGTGGTCGGGCACGGACCAGATCGCGATCGGCACGGGCGACGACGGTGACGCCCTCGACGTCCCGCGCCGCATGCGGGTACGCCAGGGGAGCGACTCCTCGGCCGGCATCTGGTTCCGGCAGCAGTCCTCCGGCACCGACAACGGCTTCGTCGGCATGCGGGACACCGGACACATCGGCCTCTACGGCCCGACCGCCGGCTGGGGTCTCGTGATGGACACCACCAGCGGCAAGGTCCGCACCAACTCCCTGGAGACCGGACCTCTCAACGCACGGCGTGTGGACACGGGATACGTCAACACGGTCACCTCCCCCGGTTACCTGGCGGCGACTGTTGAGGGGGCGCTGAGTGTCCAGGGCCACACGGGCTACACCGCCCTCTCCCTGCTGGGAACGCTGAGCGCCCAGGGCCACGCGGGCTACACCACCCTCTCCCTGCTGGGAACGGCGGATCTGAAGAACCACGCGGGCAGCAAGTACACGGTCATGCACCTCACCCAGCAGACGCCCGGGCACCTGGCACTCGACGTGAACGGCGGACCGATCGTCGTCCGCAGGACCCAGGGCAGCTCCTACTCCATCTGGGCAGCACAGGCCGTCTACTCGAACCAGGCACTGGTCAGCCGCGACCACATGGTGACGGTCGACCACCCTCTGGACCCCGTGAACAAGACCCTTTCGCACTCGGCGGTGCAGGCACCGGACATGACGACCCTGTACGACGGCACCGTCGTCACCGACGAGCAAGGTGAGGCCACGGTGTACCTGCCGGCGTACGTAGAGGCGTTCAGCCACGATTTCCGTTACCAGCTCACCCCGATCGCCGACCGGCCCGTGATGGCAACCCTGGTCCGAGAGCTCGAGGAAAGCAGCTTCACCCTCCGTACCGACGCGCCCGCCACCAAGGTCTGCTGGCAGGTGAGCGGCAAGCGGCACGACGCGTGGGCGAAGGAGAACCGCCTTGTGGCCGAAGCCGACAAGCCGGGAGAAGAGCAGAGGACGGGAGAGTTCGCGATGCCCCCCGCCGCCGCCCCCATGCACGCCACCACTCCCGACACGAGGGGACGTTAGTCATGCCACAGGATCCTCAGGCGCGTCTGGCCGAGCTCCGGCAGGAGTACCGAGCCGGGGAGGAGCAGCTCGGCCGGCTGGTGCGGCACGAGGCCGAGCTCCGGGAGACCCTGCTGCGCATCAGCGGAGCGGTCCAGGTGCTCGAGGAGCTGACCGGCCCGGACGGGGAGCCGAAGGCGGAGGGCGGCCCCGGCGACGCGCCGCGGGGCGCCGGCCCCGTCAGGACAGATCCAGGCAGCTGAGGACGTCGACCGTCGCCGGTTCGGCGCCGGTGTTCTCGATGCCCAACGCCCGCGGCGTGCCGATCTCCTTCAGCACGTCGGCTCCACTGATCAGCAGTGTCCCCGCGACACTGATCCAGTTCTCCTCGCCGTCGCCGGTCTCCGACGGGTTGGGGCGGACGCGTACCGTGGCGGACTCGCCGGACTCCGTGCTCGCCCGCACCGCGAGCAGGACGGGCGTTCCGTCCTGAGGCAGCAGGGAGACGTCGCGCGAGGCGCCCTGGTCCAGGGTCACCGTGGCCACGGCGTACGACTCGACCTCGAGCTCCGACGTCAGGGAGAGGGCGGGGCCCTCTTCGATCAGGACGGACGAGGTCACGGACAGTTTCACCACGGCTAGCCTCCAACTCGCTCCGCTCGGCACACCTGGGTCGAGTATTCGCACGGCGGTGTCACCCGTGCGTCACCCTCGCGTCCGGGCCGTGCGTGACGTCGTCGTCACGCCCCGGTGACGGGCGCGAGGCAGGGTCCCGTACGACAGACCGTCGTGGAGGGAGCCACCATGCCACAACCTCGCCTCGCTGGTCCGGGCGTCTACGTCACGGAGCGTCCGAGCGGCAGCAGGGCCGTCACCGGGGTCTCCACCTCCGTCACCGCCTTCGTCGGCCGGACCGCCCGCGGCCCGGTGGGTGAGCCGGTGACGGTCCGCTCCATGGCCGAGTTCACCCAGGTGTTCGGAGGGTTGTGGCGTGAGAGCGGGCTGTCCTACGCGGTGCGCGACTTCTACCTCAACGGCGGTAGCACCGCGCTGGTGGTCCGTGCCGCCGGCGGCGCCGGCCTCGCCCGGCTGGACGCCGGCGGCCTCCAGCTCAAGGCGTCCGGCCCGGGCTCGTGGGGCAATCACCTGTGGGTCGAGGTCGTCCACCCGGGACAGGGTCACACCCGGGAGCTGGCGCGGGCCGACGGCGGGACGGAAGATGACGAGGTCTTCCACCTGCGCATCGGGGAAGGCGACGACGGCTCACCCCGCGAGGAGTTCCTGAACCTGACCGTGGCCGACGGCCCTCGACGCGTGGACATCGTGCTCCAGGCGTCACAGCTGGTACGGGTCGACCGTCCTCCCGAGCCTCCGGCCCGCCCGTCCAAGGGCGTCTACCGGGTTCTCCAGGCGGGCACGGCGACCGACGGCGGGGCGCTCACCGCGGCCGACTACACCGGCGGGAAGGGGCTCGGCGCCCTGGCGACGGGGGACTTCAACCTGCTGTGCCTTCCGCCGTCCGACCCGGGTGGTGAACTGCCCGCACAGGTGTGGTCGGACGCCCTGGACTTCTGCCACCGGCGCAGAGCGGTCCTGCTGGTGGACCCGCCGCCCACGATCGTGCCACGCGACGCCCCGGCCTGGCTGGAGAAGCTGTCCCTGTCGGGCCTGGCGACCCGCAACGGCGTTTTCTACCTCCCCCGTGTCCGCGCGGCCGACCCGTTGCGCGACGGCGCGATCGGCGAGTTCGTGCCCAGTGGCGCGATCGCCGGGGTGATGACGCGTACCGATGCGACCAGGGGTGTGTGGAAGGCCCCGGCGGGCATGGACGCCGGAATCCTCGGTGCGGCCGGACTGTCCCACCCGATGACGGACGGCGACAGCGACGAGCTCAACCCGCTGGGGATCAACTGCCTGCGCTCGTTCCCCCAGGCCGGGTCGGTGGTGTGGGGGGCCCGCACCCTGCGCGGCGCCGACGCCCTGGCCGACGAGTACAAGTACGTGCCGGTGCGCCGCCTCGCCCTCTTCCTGGAGGAGAGCCTGAGACGCGGCACCCAGTGGGTGGTGTTCGAACCCAACGACGAGCGGCTGTGGAGTCAGATCCGCACCTCGCTGGGGGCCTTCATGCAGGATCTCTTCCGGCAGGGCGCCTTCCAGGGAAAGACCCCGCGCGACGCCTACTTCGTGGCCTGCGACGCCGAGACGACCACGCAGTACGACATCGACCGCGGCATCGTGAACATCAGTGTCGGCTTCGCCCCCCTCAAGCCGGCCGAGTTCGTCGTCATCGGAATCCAGCAGAAGACTGCCGAAGCGGCAGGATGATCCCGGAAGGTGCGACATGGCCGACTTCACCGTCAACGCGACGCGCTTCGACCCCTACAAGAATTTCAAGTTCCGGGTCCGGTGGGACGGCCGGTACGTGGCCGGGGTGAGCAAGGTGAGCGCCCTGAAGCGGACCACGGAAGTCGTCAGGCACCGCCACGGCGGTGATCCGAGCAGCAGCCGGAAGTCGCCGGGGCGCACCGAGTACGACGCCATCACGCTCGAACGCGGAGTCACACACGACCCGGAGTTCGAACAGTGGGCCGGGAAGGTGTGGAACTGGGGGGCCGGGCTCGGTGCCGAGACGTCCCTCAAGGATTTCCGCAAGGACGTGATCATCGAGGTCTACAACGAGGCGGGACAGCTGGCCCTCGCGTACAAGGTGTACCGGTGCTGGGTGTCGGAGTTCCACGCCCTGCCCGATCTCGACGCCAACGCCAACGCCGTGGCGATTCAGTCGATCAAGCTGGAGAACGAGGGATGGGAACGCGACACCACGGTGACGGAGCCGGTGGAACCCTCGTTCGTCGAGCCGTGAGCCGCGTCCGTCCGCCCGGTCGGGCGGCGGAGCAGCAGTACGGCGTGCGCGACCTCGCCGAGCCGGAACTGCTGCTGGAGGCCTGGGACCAGGCGTCGGTGGCGCCCGTCGCGGGGCGCGGAGCGGTCCTGGTCCAGCTCGCGGGCCTGTGCCCGGATCTCGACTCGGTGCTCGATCTGGGGGTGGGTGAGTGCGCCGCACTCGCGGCACTCGCCCACGCGACGGCGTTCGGCCGTGAGGTGGCGGGGGTGATCACCTGCTCGTCGTGCGGGGAGCTGCTCTCCGCGCAGGTCTCGCTGCCCAACACGGAGGAACTCCTGACGGCCGCGACGGCCGGTCCCCGGCAAGCGGCCGTCGGGGAGTTCACCGTGCGCGCACCGACCACGAGGGACCTGCTCGCGGCGGCGGCGACGCCTGACCGTGCGTGCGCCGTCCTGCTGTCCCGCTGCGTGCGCCGCGGTGACGGAAGCCCCGTCGACCCCGCGCAGCTCACCCAAGAGGAGGCATCGCTCCTGGACGAGGCGGCGGAGGCGATCACCGCCGCCACGATGACGACCCTGTGCGTGCGGTGCCCGGCCTGCGGCGAACAGGTACGCGCCGCGCTGGACACCGCGGCCGTGCTCTGGGACCGCGTCGACATCGCCGCTCCCGCGCTGATGGAGGAGGTCGCCGTCCTCGCCCGGGCCTTCGGGTGGAGCGAGGCGGACCTCCTGGCGATGCCGGCGGCCCGCAGGGCCGCCTATCTCGAACGGGTGGAGACGTGACGGGATTCTTCGAACGGATGGCCCGGCGCGCACTCGGGACGGAATCGCGGCTGGTCCTGCGCCGCGGCTCCCGCTACGAGCCCCCGGCCCGGCCCGGCGAACGGCGCACGCTCGAGGACATGTCCGAGGACACGTCGCCCTGGACCCCTCCCGCGCCGGCGGTGGACGACGTGCCCGATGCGGCCGTCGGAAAGCGTGCCGAGGGGGTGTCCTCTGCGGCCGTTGCGACGGCCCCGGTGCCCACCGGCGAGGTGACCGCCCCGGCGGGGGCGGCGGACGCCGTACCGCAACCGCCGCCGGGGCCGACGGGCGTCCCTTCCGTCGGTCGATCGGCGGCCTTTCACCCTGGACCGGTTCCACCGGTCCCCGCCGTCACCCCGGCGGAGGGCGTCACGGCGCCCGGCGGAGACGAGGAGACCGCGTCGCCGGGCGACCATGCGTCGGAGACCGCGGTTGCCGCTCCGTCCCCGGGCGAATCCGGGAGCCCTTCTCGTCACGCAGGAGTCAGGGGCGAGGAGCCGGAGCACGCCCGGTCACCGCACGCGGACACCCGCCCCTCCCGCGCCGGTTGGCCGCCGCCGTCGTCGACGGCCGCGCCTGGTGCCCCGGTCGCCGGCCGCTCCGGAACGGTGGGAGCGGGCGCCCACGGCGTGCGCGAGCCGGACCTCGGCCAGGCGCCCGGTACGACACCGCCGACGTCACCTGACGCCCCCGGCACGCACGGCGTCCCGCGCGACGCCGACCGGCCGCCCGCCGCGAGCGGGTCGCCGGCGCCCCAGGAGGGCCGCGGGCAGGCCGGGAGGACCGGGCCCGGCGTTGACGCCGGGTCTTCCGCGCGACGTCCCTCCCGCAGCCGTTCCCCCGGGTCGGCCACCGGCACCGAGGACACCGCACTCCTGAACGCCGTCGGCCCTGAGGCCGCACCGCCACCCGCCGCGCCGCCCGCCGCGGCGGACGACCACGGTCGGGAGCAGCCCGCCGCGCGGACCGACCGGTCCCCCGGAACGGCGGCGCCTGTGGCGCCACCGCCCGACGGGCCTTCCCCCCGAAGCCGCCCCGTCCGGCGACCGGCTCGGCCCTCTCCCGTGCCGCAGGCGCCACGGCCGGAACCGGTGTCCGCCACCGCTCCGCCAAGGGGCGAGGACACCGGCCCGGCCGGCTCCCCGGGCCGTCCCGCGTCCTTGCCCGGCCACGAGCGGTCCCGGAAGCACGTGCAGGCCGGCCACCCGTCGCCCGGCCGGGCGCCCCACCGGGCGGAAGCCGGGAGGACAGGCGCCGCGCCGTCCGCGGACACGCGAACGGATCCGTTCCGGGAACACCGCCCGCAGCACCAAGGGCGGGCCGGCGCCGACGCGCGGTCACCGCAGCCGACCCGCCCCGGCGCGAGCCCTCCCGCGTTCCCCGACAGCCCGGCTCCGGCCGGTGCCGGGACCCCGCAGCGGCCGGAGCCGGCGCCCTCGGGCCCTCGGAAGCGGCACCCCGGGCCCCAGACGCCCGACACGGTGGAGCTGGTCCGTGACCATGTGGTGCCGGTGCTCACCGGGCGGGGGGTGCTGCCCCCCTCCGCCCCGGTCGAGGTCAGGACGGCCGAGGCCGGGGAGCCCGCGCCGGCTCCGCGTGCGGGTACGGCCACCGTCCGTACCACGGCGGCCCGTCGGACTCCCTCCGCGTACGACGACGCCTCCGGCACTCCGGCCGTCCATCTGCACATCGCCCGGATCGAAGTCCTCCCGCCCGCGCCGCCGCCGGCCCCGGCCGCGCCTGCACCGGTCCGTCCCGCGCCGCGCGTCGACCTGGACGCCTACCTGGCCCGGAGGGACAAGGAGAACCGTTGAGCAACCACCTGGCGATCGCCACGGCGACGTCGGCACTGCGCTACGTACTCGCCCGGGCGCTGCACGAGCAGCACCCGGGCGCGGTGGCGGACGCCCAGGTGACGACGCTGCGGCCCGACCGCCTCGGGTCCGCCGACCTCGTCCACTCGGCCGGCGTCAACGTCTTCCTCTACCGGGTGACGCCCAACGCCGCCCTGCGTTCGGCCGACCTGCCGGGGCGCGACCACGAGGCGGCGTTCCTCAGCCGCCCGCTGCAGGCGCTGGACCTCCACTACCTCATCACCTGCCACGGGAAGGACTCGGCCCTGGAGGCGCAGCGGCTGCTCGGCCGCGCCGTCACCGCTCTCGCCGTGAACCCGGTGCTCGGCCCGCGGCTGGTGGCCGCAGCCGTGGACGCCTACGCCGGCGTGGACGACACCGCGTTCCTCAGGGAGTCCGACCTCGCCGCCCAGCGGGAACCCGTCAGGATCACCCCCACCACCCTGTCGTCCGACGAGCTGTCGAAGCTCTGGTCCGTCTTTCCGCAAACGCCCTACCAGCTCTCGGTGACCTACACCGCCACCGTTGTCCTGGTGGAGGAGCCGGTCACCACCCACAGGGCGTTGCCGGTCCGGGAGCGGGCCGTCACCGTTCACGCGGCGCCCGCGCCGCGGCTGACGTCCGTCGGCGGGGCCGGGGCGAATTCGCCGGCCGTGTCCGGGGATCCGCTCGTGCTCCGGGGCGAGCGGCTGCTCGGCCCCGTCACCCGGGTGCGGATCGGTCCCGTGGAACTCGACCCGCTGCCCGGCGGCACGTCGTCGCTGCTGAGCGTCGCGACCGGCGACGTCGTGCCCGCGGGGCTGCATCCCGTCCAAGTGCTCCACCTCACCGCGGAGGAACCCGGCGACGGTCCGCCGCGGGTGGCCGGCGCGTCCAACGCGCTGCCCGTCACCGTGCGGCCGACGGTGACGCGGGCGGTGTCCGGTAAGACCGGCGTCCTGCTCGACCTGACGCCCCCGCTGTTCGCCTGCCAGCAGGCGACCCTCCTGTTCTCCAGACCTCCCGGTTCCGGCGGGATCGGCCCCGGCACAGTGACCGTCGTCCTGCCGCCCAAGGCCCCGGGCACCCCGCCCCAGCCCATGCTGCGGGTGTCCCACGGCGAGGTGCCCTCCGGCGCGTGGCTGGTCCGGGTACAGGTGGACGGGGTCGACAGCCTTCCGGAGCCGGTGGACCAACCGCACGGTTCCCCCGCCGTCCCGCTCCGGCCGTCATGAGCGGACCCACGCCCGCCGACGTGTGGGAGAACGCCAACCGCGACCATCTCGTCGCCGAGCTGGGCATCCTCAGACTGCTGCTGCGTCTTGACGCTACCGACACCGACCGCCGAAAGGCGGAGGAGGCCCTTGCCTCGGCCCGCCGCCTACTGCCCGGGGAGAGCGCCCTGGACCGGGTGGCACGGGGCTTCGGCCTCTCCGCCTTCGAACGGTCACTCCTCCTGCTGGTGGCCGGCCCCGACCTCGTCGCGGCGGTGGGCGAGGAGCTGATGGCGGCCTGCGGCTCCGCTCGGCCTTCCTTCGGCGCCGCGCTCTCCGTCCTTCCGGAGGCGCACTGGAGCGCGCTGACTCCCTCGGCGCCACTGCGCCGCTGGAACCTGGTACGCCTCCTCGACCCCTCCGCACCGACGTTCAGCCCGCTGGCGGTCGACGAGCGGGTCCTGCACCATCTGGCGGGTGCCGGATACCTGGACCCCGAACTGGCGGCGGTGGCGCGCCCCGTACCCGCCCCGCCGTACCTGCCCGGGTCGCTGCGGCTGGCTGCGGTTTCGGTGGCCGAGTCCTGGGCCCACCGGCGGGCCGTCCACCTGTACGGTCCGCAGGCGGCGAATCTGCGCGCGGTGGCCGCTGCGGCGGCCGCCCGAGGGGATCGGACGCTGCTGGTGGCGCAGGTCGCCGACCTGCCCTCCGACGCCGGCGAGCTGTGCCGGACGCTCTGGACGATGAAGCGCGAGACCGTCCTGGCGGACTGCGCCTGGGGCATCGCCCTGGATTACGCAGACCCTGTGGAGCGCGACCGCGTCGCCCGCTTGGCAGAGGACCTCGGCGCCCCCCTCGCCCTGTTGTCGGGGGACCAGGCTCCGCTGGGCAGCCATGCCCTGACCGGTGTCGAAATCCACCGGCTGGAACTGGACGAACGCCGCGAGCTGCTGCGGTCCGCTCTCCACCGGGCCGGCGCGCCCACCGCTCAGGCGGATCAGGCGGCGGGCGTGTTCGACCTGACCCTCGACGCCGCCGAGGCCGCCGCGCGGGACGCCGCCTCGGGAACTCCCCTGTGGCAGGCGTGCCGGGAGCGGGCCAGGCCGTCCGTCACGGAGCTGGCCCAGGTACTGCGTCCCCGGGCCGACTGGGACGACCTGGTGCTGCCAGAAAGCCAGCGGGCCCAGTTGCGCGCGCTGGTCTCCTCGGTGCGGCACCGTGCCACCGTCCTGGACGACTGGGGGTTCGCGGGCCGCCCCGCACAGGGCCTCGGCCGCATCGCGCTGTTCGCCGGTCCCAGCGGCACCGGCAAGACGCTGGCGGCCGAGGTGCTGGCGGCCGATCTGGGCCTCGACCTGGTGCGGGTCGACCTCAGCCAGGTGGTGAGCAAGTGGGTGGGTGAGACGGAGCGGCACCTGCGCGAGGTCTTCGCGGCGGCCGAGGACAGCGCTGCGGTCCTGCTCTTCGACGAGGCCGACGCGCTCTTCGGCAGGCGCACCGAGGTCCGCGACAGCCACGACCGCTACGCCAACCTCCAGACCGGCTACCTGCTCCAGCGGCTGGAGTCGTTCCGCGGTCTGGCGATCCTCACCACGAACGCGCGGTCGGCCCTGGACCCGGCGTTCACCCGCCGGCTGCACACCGTCGTCACCTTTCCCTACCCGGACGTCTCGACGCGCGAGACCCTGTGGCGTGGGGCGTTCCCCGCCCGCGCCCCGGTCGACGGCCTCGACGCGGCCGCCCTGGCCGCCGAGGACCTGGCCGGCGGCGGCATCGCCTCGGTGGCCCTGTCGGCCGCGTACCTCGCCGCGGCCGAGCGGACGCCGGTCACCGGGGAACACGTCCGGACGGCGCTGCAGTGGGAACTCGCCAAGTCCGGCAGGTCCTCGCTCGCGCGGTGAGCCCGCCCGGCCGCCTCCTCCCGGTCACTGCGGCAGCCGGCCGCCCGGGGGTGCCGTCGGCGGACGCCCCCGTGGGCGCGGTGCTCAGTCCTCCCGCGCCGCGAGGTAGGGCTGGAGGGTCCGGCGGATCTGCTCCGTGCACACCGCGCAGAAGGGGTGGCCCAGTGCCCGCATGCGGCAGTCGAACTGGGGGCGGTAGGCGCCGCAGTGGTGGTAGTGGGCGCCCTCGAAGGCGCCGACCGTGGCCGCCGGCACCGGGCTGGGCCGGGTGTCGCACTGCGAGCAGTCGGGGTTGGACGTCGTCGGCATCGGGGTGGCCGGCAGGACGAGGTCCCGCCACTTGTTCGTCGCCCGGTCGGCGTCGACGGTGACGTTGGGCTGTGCGGGTTCGAAGAAGGGATGGCGGTCGCGGTCGGTGTCCACGCCGCAGCCGCGGTAGTAGTCGTACTCGTCCGCCAGGCGGAAGGCGGTGTGGCCGATCTCGTGCAGGGCGATCTCGTTGGCGCCCGGTGCGAGGGAGTAGACCGCCACCGAGCCGCCGGAACCGCCGTACACCGTGGAGTTCACGGCGACGATCACCATGTTCCACTGGGGCACCTGATCGCCTGCGAGCGTGAGCACGGTGGTGTCGTCGACGGCCAGCAGCCGACGGGCTCCGTTGGTGCAGAAGGACGCGTCGAAGTACGTCCGGGGCGCCGCCGCGGAGCCACCGCACTCCGCGGGGTCGGCGGCGCCGCTGTCGGTCGAGCGGACGTCCACGCGGTACACGTTGACGGCGTCGCGCAGGGAGTCGAAGGGCGGGGTCGCGAGCAGCGTGTCCGCGAACGACCGGGCGTCGTCGGCGAACCGGCCCATCTGCGCGCCGGTGTAGCCGTCACCCGTGATCACCAGGTTCCAGCGCCGGGCAGCGGGCCCGCTGTCGGCGATCTTGGTGGTACCGAGCACGGTTCCGTCGGCGGTGGTCATGTCACCGGCCCCCGTCTCCGGCGTCCGGGGCATCGTCCGGGCCCGGACGCAAGTCGAAGCGGGCGAGCTCGGCCGGAGGGGCGAGCCCCGGTGTGCGGCCGATCGGGCTGCCGACGAGCGCGACATGGTCCGCGGCCTCGATGTCGGGGACAAGGATCGCGAAGGTTCCCCGGGGGGTCTCCACCGGGACCCTGGCGATGGACCGATCGGAATCCTCGGAGAAGACCTCGACGTCGTGCCGCACCGGATCGTGCAGGACGCATCGGTAGAGCGCGTTGTGCCCGGCGTCCCGGACCTCGGCCCAGATGCCCTGGGCCGACCGCTGGTCGGCCAACCGGTCGCTGGGCGGCGGAATCATCTCCACCCGCTGCCGGGATACGAGGCGGATGTCCGTCCCCTCGTACTCGAAGATCAGCCGTACCGCGTGCGGGTGGTCCTTGTCCGCTCCGGTGGTCACGTCGCATTCCTCTTCCGTGCGGACGCCGAACGTCCACCTTCATCGACATGCCTCTGCTTTCAGTGTCTGACCTGGCCCCGTGGCCGCAACCTCACCTGGCCGCGGTTCTCGGGGAGGCAAGCACTCCGTCCTTCCGGCTCGGGCAGCCGGCCGTGGTCTCAGGCGACCCGCGGTCACCCGGTCGGGCCCGGTGGACCACCGCCCGCGCCGAGGATAAGCGGGGCCTCACACCACGGAGTTGGCCCTCACCGGAACCACGGACACCCGCAACAGCCAGACAGTCACATCGGCCCGGGGCATGACGCAGGGTGCGGGCCCGTGTGCTTCGAGTGGCGAACCGCGCCGCGCCGGTGTGCACTGAATTGCCACCAGGCACATCGTCGAGGGCCGCCCCCACCGGGCAGGCGAGCCTTGCCCTGGCTCCTCAAGTGGTTCGGCTCGGCCTTCCCCCGAAATACATGTGGGAGGCGTTGCCATGCCTGTGAACGACCCCATCGACCTCGTAGAACTCCGGGCGACCCTGGAGCGCGCCGGCAATCCCTGGCGAGCGGTCAGCAACTCGATGACACGGCTGACCGAGGAACAGCGCGTCACCCGGCTGGGCGTGCCGGTCGACGAAGCCGAGCACGCCGAGATCATGTCCGCGCAGGAGCAACAGACCGCGGTCGCACGGGAAGCCACGGCCGGGGCGGAGTTCCCCTCGTCGTTCGACCTCCGCGACATCGGAGGCCTGGACTACACGACACCCGTGAAGGACCAGAAGAGCTGCGGGTCATGCGTCGCGTTCGGCACCGTGGCGACCATGGAGCACGTGGTCCGGTACATCGACCGGGCGCCGTTCCTCCCTGCCGACTTCTCCGAGGCGCACGCCTTCTACGGCTACGGCCGGGAGGCGGGTGCCACGTGCTCAACCGGCTGGCTCCCGGAACCGCTGCTCGAGAAGGCCCGGGACTCGGGCATCACCTTCGAGGACTACTTCCCCTACACGGACCGGGACCAGGACAGCAGCAGGCTGAACCCGGACTGGCCCAACCGCCACGCCAAGGTCGTCAACTGGACGAACAACACCAACGATCCGGCCGCGATCAAGCGTGACATCGCCACCTACGGGTCCGTCGTCGCCTGCTTCTACGTCTACCAGAACTTCTTCAGCTACGGGGGCGGGGTCTACCGTCGGCAGACCGACACCCTCGCCGGCGGTCACTGCGTCAGCCTGGTCGGCTACGACGACGCACCGTCCTGCTGGATCGCCAAGAACAGTTGGGGAACCGACTGGGGCGAGCACGGCTTCTTCCGCATCGGCTACGGCGAGTGCGGCATCGAGAGCTGGCACACCTGTGGCGTCCAGGGTGTCAGTCTGCGGGCCTGGCTCGCCGACCAGCGCATCCTCGGGCTGTGGAGCAACGAGGTCGACGCCAACGTGTGGGCCTACGGAGAACTCCGCGGCTGGCTGAGCCTCGGCAGCAACGTCTCTTCGACCGACGCGGCGATGCTGACCGCACTCGCCGCCTCGAAGTCGGCCGGCGCGAAGGTGGGGCTGTTCGAGGACAGTGGCAGGGTCCAGCAGGTCTACGCCTGGTGAGACCCGTGAGCAACGACATGGCACCCGAGATCAGGAGTAGTAGAGGATGAGCCCGCAGATGACGAGCACGCTGGAGGCGCCCACGAAGGCGCCCACCGGATACAGCGCCGCACATGCCCCGGACGGCGGTGCGGGCAGACCGGTCACGCTGCCACCGGGCGTGGACGTGGGTCTGTCGGCCATCCCGCTCACCGAGTCCGGACGGCCGAGGCCCGACGCCAGGGCGGTCCGGTTCGAGGAGGCGGTCGGTGAGGCCCGACCGGTGGTGCACCCGGACAGCAGGACAACGGAGTTGGCCCTCCAGACGATCGAGGCCGGCGGATCCGCCACGGGGGCTGGGTCCAGAACGTCCTGGTGGACGGGATGTGGTCGATGGGCCAGACCCGCAACGCGTACCTGCACGTCAAGGGCGGCACGTGGAAGAAGGTCTACAACGGCTCGGACGCCGCGTTCACGGTTCTCACCACGCTGGCGGCCCAGGCCCGTCAGACGGGGCGGCCGATCACCTTCCGGGAGGAGCCGGACGGGATGGTCCACGAGATCTATCTGTGGTGAGCAGGCGCGCCGCCTTCGCCAGGGCCGCCCCCGGTCGGGGGCGGCCCTGACCGTTCGTTCCAGCCGCTGCCCGGCCCTTGCCACCTAACCGCTGACCAGAATCCGGACCTCGCGCCGGTCTTGCACTGCGCTCTCCCAGGGCCGTTTCAACACGAGCTGCAGCATGCCTTCGCCGGCCGCAGGGGCTCGGACCCGCACGATCCGCTGCCCACCGGATCCGGGCAACGGCTGCCCGAAGAACTGATGGTCGTCACCAATCACGTCGAGAACGCCGTCGACGCGCTGGATCGACCAGAGATAGCCCGTGGTGGCGTTCTCGGGAAGCTGCACCACGACCTCGTCGCCCGCCGATACGTGGATCCCGGAAGTCCGCAGGAGAGTGACTCGTACCTCGCCCATGACTGCACCCGCTATCGAAGTAGAGACGCCGGCTGAGGAGCACAAGAGACCGACCGCAGGGTACCGCGTGCAAAGAGTAAACAGCCGAAAGGAGAACTGGAGGAGGCTATCCGGTTCCGGGTTCAATATTTGCAGCGATCAAACCACAGGGCAATTGTTCGGGGCGGGTCCAGGTGGAAGAATTGCACTGATTGTGCCCAAGGCGAAAGCCTGGAGGCAGCGATGGTGCTCGAACATCCCCAGGACCGACGAGTGGACCGTGGGAAGCAGTCCGTGCGGCGACGGCCGCGCACGCGCGTCACGCGACTGCTGTCCCGCCAAGAGGGCGCTCCTCTGGAGCCTCGTGTGCGCGCAGTGATGGAGGCCCGCCTCGGAGCAGATTTCTCCACAGTTCGCATCCACACCGGGCAGAGAGCGCAGGAGGCGGCGGAGTCGCTGCACGCCACTGCATACACCGTGGGTAAGGACGTGGCCTTTGCCCGCGGGGCCTTCGCTCCCGGGGACGCTGCAGGCCAGGAACTTCTCGCCCACGAATTGGCGCACGTCGCCCAGAACGGCACAGGTGCGGCCCGCCCGGTCGGCGGACCGCACCGGGCACTCGTGCTCAGCGAGCCCACGGACGCGGCAGAACAGGAGGCGCGCGCCGCCGGCCGGGCAGTGGCGTCGGGCCGCACGTTCCGGGTGACACACTCCGCCACCCCACCGAAACTGGCGCGCTGTGGCGGCACCACCCACCCCGGTTGCCCTTGTGAGGAGGACGAATCGCCGGTGCTCGTCCAGCGCCAGACGATGACGTTGCCCAGAACGGCACCGCCGCAGCAGTACCAGGCCCCGTTCACCGGGCACATCCCCCTGCCGGGGCGTCCGGCCCCGGGTACGGTGCGGCGGCCGGACGTCGAGCCACGGACCGGTCAGCGCTACGCGCTCCGTGACCCTGCGCTGGGGGAACTCCTTGACATGCTGGAGGCACAAGGAGAGTCGGAAGCAGCGGTCGCGGGGGCGGAGGTTCCTCAGGCGACCCTCGACCGGGGCGGCCGACCACCGGATTTCCTCACCATCGCCGGCCGCGGAGCGATCGCCACGGAGTCCGGGACGGTCCGGCATGCTGTGTATTTCTTCCACATCCTCGACGCGATCGAGCACGACGTGGCGCAGGCCACCACCGAGGAGGACCTGGAGTCCGTCGCGGCCACCTACATCCCGACGGTGCGCCAGCTGATCGGCAAGGCGCCCCGGCCGCTCGCGCAGCCCAAGGGCCGTCTGGACGTACGGCGCATCAGGATCGCGCCGACCCTCGACCCGGGCGGCGAGAAGCGGCGCAAGACCTTCCACGAAGCGGTAAGGAGGAAGGGCGTGTCCGCGCCCAGAAGGGTGATCGGCGCAGAATACGAGCGGAACGGGTGCACCTTTCGGGCGATGAGCGGGGCATGGGGCCGCGACCCGGTGGCCACGTTCTACTGCCAGGAAGTCACCCGCACCGACCACGAGGTTCGGGTAATGCCGCCTGGTGACCCGGAGGGCGTGGTCTTCGACGCGCTGGCAGGGAACACCGCCTACGAGTGCAAGTGCGGGTATGCCTCCTACGTACGCAACTACGGCAGTGCCGCCTGGTGGGCTCGTTGGCAGCGGGACAAGGTGGACGAGCAGATGCTGCGGCATCAGCGGGTGGCCCGGGAGTGCGGGCTCCAGTACCGGTACATGGTGTCGGACAAGGAGCTGGCGGCTCTGCTGCGGGACCGCTGGGGCTTCGGGGTGACCGTCCTGCACGCGCCCAGCGACCTGTGCCTTTGACGGTTCGACGCGGCGGCCCATGGTCGAAGGTGCCGTCATCCCGCCCATGGGCATCACTCGAGCATCTGCGCCGTCAGCCGGGTCGGAGCGACGCCGAGTTCGTCCCGCAGTACACGCTTGCAGGTTGCATAGGCACGTCGCGCTTCGCTGATGTTTCCCTCCGCGAGGTGGATGCGGATCACCGCGCGGTGGGCACTCTCCCGGGTCACGTCCAAACGAAGCGTGGCCAGAGCGACTTCGAGCGCGAGCCCGTAGCGGCCCTCGGACGTCAGTTGCTCGGCGAGAGCCTCCTGGAGGTGCATCTGGAGCTGGCGCACGCGTTCCCGGTCGGCGTTGAGCCATTCGTCGTCCCAGTCCGGCAGCAGTTCCCTGACCTCACCGGGCAGGCACCGCAGTTGGACGGAGGGAGTCGGACCGTGCTGCCAGGCGTCCCGGGCCTCCCGCACTAGGCGCTGCACGTCCACCGCCAGCAGGGCGGAGAGGTCCGCCGTGGCCGCGGTGACGGCCACGACCCCGGGCACAGCCTGGTTTGCACGCCATAGAGACGTGCGCAGGCAGGCCCGGGCCCGGTCCTCCGTGGAGTCCGGCCAGAGCGTGCCTGCCAGCCGGCTGCGGCTCATCCTTCCCTGCAGCGCCAGCAGTGCCAGAACGCGCTGGGCTCCAATGGGGAGCCGGATTTCCCGGCCGCCGGCTTCCAGCCGGAACGGCCCGAGCAAGCTGAGGAACAACCGGGTCTGCGGCGCCGCAGAGGCTGGGCAACCGCGCGAGACACCTGTTCCGCTTTCGGGATCAGCGGTGCTGCTGGGGACGAAAACACTTCCCGGCATGATCCCTCCCACGGGTGTCCGGTCTGCCCGCCCGGTCCCACTGCTGTATCCGGTCGTTACGAAGTGAACAGATGACGAACTGAACAGCTGATGTATGTGCTCCGACGGCCCGGCGGGAACCCGCTCCGCCTGCGATCACTCGTGCGAGTGATCGCAGTACCGCTCGCTACGTTCTGGTGACGCCACAGTGACGTCGACCGGGGCAGGACTCGTCCATGAGCGGTTTTCCGGGCAGTCCCCGTACCCTGCGGGGCGCCGTGGTGGCGGTCGACAGCAGCGGGCCGCTGTCACGGCTGGTGGTCTTCCAGTACAACCCCGACCAGGTCGTCCGCACGCTGCGTCCGCGCGGTCCCGCCTCCTCGCAGCCCTCCGGCGCCGCGGACGCCCACCGGCTGTGGGGGGCACCCGTGGAGACGGTCTCCCTCACGGTCAGCGTCGACGCCACCGACCAGTTGGAACGCGGCGATCCGGTGGCCGCGCTGACCGGCGTCGCGCCCCAGCTCGCCGTGCTGGAGATGCTGCTCTATCCGGGCATCGCCACGGTGGTGGAGAACACGGCGATGCTGCTGGCCGGCACCATTGAGATCCTCCCCATGGAGAGCCCGCTCACCCTGCTGATCTGGGGTCCGGGGCGGGTGGTTCCGGTCCGCATCGAGAGTCTCACGATCACCGAGGAGTCCTTCTCGCCCGAGCTGTTCCCCACCCGGGCCTCCGTGCAGATGTCGGCCCAGGTCCTCTCCTACAACGACCTGTCCGTGAACGACGCCGGCCACGCGCTCTTCCTGGTGCACCACGTGATGAAGGAGACGATGGCCCTCGTGGCCGGCGCCACGGCCGCGACCGCGGTGGCGGGAGGTGCGGCCGGTGTCTGACAGAGCGCTCGGAGCCAGCCGGTACGACGGAGTCGGTACGGCGACCACCACCGTCGAGGACCCGGTCGAGGGCCTGCGGCAGGTACGTCACCTGCGGGTGCGGCGGCACGTGCCCGGCCTCACGGCCGGACGGCCGCTGGCGCTGCACACGGTGGCCGAGGGAGACCGTCTGGACCTCGTCGCCCAGCGCTACCTGGGCGACCCGCTGGCCTACTGGCTCGTCGCCGACGCCAACGCCGCCCTGGATCCCGACGACCTGACCGACTTCCGCACCGTGGGCGCCGTCCTGGTGATCCCCGCGCCGGGGGGATGACGATGAGGCAGATGCTGTCCTCCGGCCTGCGGCTCACCGTGCTCGCCGGCGCGACCATTCCCACGCCGCTCCCTCCTGACCTGACCGCGCGCCTCCTGTCGGTGCGCGTCCAGGAGGACGACGGCGCCCGCTCGGTGTTCACCCTCACCTTCGACGCCGGGCGGTCCGGGCCGATCGCCGCGCTGGACACGCCGGTCCTGCGTCCGCCGCTCGTGCCGTTCGCCCGGGTCACCCTCGTCCTCACCTTCGCGGCGCTGCCCCGGGTCCTGTTCGACGGCATCATCACCCATCTCGAACTGACCCCCGGTGACGGGCCGGGCGGGGCGACCCTGACGGCCACCGGGGAGGACGTGTCCTACTTGCTCGACCGCCGGGAGGTGGACGCCGAGCATCCCGCCATGGACGACTTCGTGCAGGTCAACCAGATCCTCACGCGCTACGCGGCGCATCGCATCCTACCCATGGTGATCCCCCCGCGGGTCGCGGACCCTCCTCTTCCGATCGAGCGGATCCCCACCCAGCACGGCACCGATCTGGCGCACCTGCGCGAACTGGCCGGCCGTCACGGGTACGTCTGCTACGTGATCCCGGGCCCGCAGACCGGCGCCAGCACCTTCTACTGGGGGCCGCCGGTGCGGTCCGGAGTGCCGCAGCCGGCTCTCTCGGTGGATCTCGGGCCCGAGACCAACGTCCGTTCCGTGCGGTTCCGCACCGACGCTCTCACGCCGGTGCTCGTCGAGGGTGAACTGCAGGATCCGCGCACCGGGACGCAGATGACGGTGGACACGAGGGGCAGTCTCCGCCCACCGCTGTCGTCGCGGCCCCTGTGGGCCGCGCACGCGGGGGACGTCCGCAGGCGGCGCCTGGTGCGGGACAGCGGGACGGGCGCGATCGGCACCTTCGCCCGGGCCCAGTCCCTGGTGGACTCCGGCGTCGACGCCGTGGTCGCGGAGGGCGAGGCCGACGGAGGGCGCTACGGCGACGTCCTGCGTCCCCGGGCGCTGGTCGGCGTGCGAGGTGCCGGCTGGTCGCACGACGGCCACTGGTACGTGCGCCGCGTCGAGCACGAACTGGCGCCGGGCTCCTACGTCCAGCGGTTCACCCTGACGCGCGACGGTCACGGCCCGACCGTTCCCGTCGTGCGACCGTGACTCCTCGGCGCCGAAGCCACAAGGTCAGGAGAGCGTGGAGTGAAGAGGTTCTACGGCAAGTACCGCGGCAAGGTCACCTGCAACGTCGATCCGCTGATGCGGGGGAGGGTGCAGGTCAGTGTTCCTGCCGTGCTCGGCAAGGGACGGCTGTCCTGGGCCGAGCCCTGTGTGCCGTACGCGGGCCGCGGTGTGGGGTTCTTCGCCGTGCCGCCCGAGGGAGCCGACGTCTGGGTCGAGTTCGAGGCGGGCAATCCCGACTACCCCATTGTGGGGGGTTGTTTCTGGGGCACCGGCGAGGCTCCCGCGTCTCCGGCCGTGCCCCAGGTCAAGGTGTGGAAGACGGACGCCGTGTCGATCACGTGCAGCGACCTTCCCGGAGACGGCGGCCTCACCATCGCCGTCGGTCCGCCGGTCTCCGTCCTGCCGATGAGGATCGCGTGCACGTCCGACGGCATCGAGCTGTCCCTGGGTGCCTCAAGCGTCACGCTGAGCCCCACCACGGTGTCGGTGAACAAGGGTGCCCTGGAGGTCACGTAATGTCTGGACTTCTCGCCCACGACGGGGCCGTCACGCTGTGCGCGCACGCGGGGCAGGCCCGCCCGGCCGTCGCGAACCCCAGGGTCAAGGTCGGGGGTCGGCCGACCGCGCTGCTCACCGTCCCGTGGCTGGTCACCTGCGCGCCGCTCAGCCCTCCGCCCTGTGTGACCGCCCAGTGGGTCACCGGTACGACGAGGGTCAGGTCGGCCGGTGTGCCGCTGGTGATCCAGGGAGGGGCCGCCGTGTGCGCGCCGTCCGGCGGGCCGCTGGCGGTGGTCGCCGTCCAGCCGCGGGTGCGGGGGATCTGATGCGTTTCGGCTTCCCCCTGCGCCTGGACGCCCGCGGCCGGCTCGCCACCGTGGACGACGAGGAGTACCTGCGCGGCCTCGTCGAGGCGGTGCTCTTCACCCGGCCGGGAGAGCGGGTCAACCGCCCGGACTTCGGCAGCGGGGTGGACCGGCTGGTCTTCGCGCCCAGCGGCGACGAGTTGGCGGGGGCGACGCAGTCGCTGGTGCAGGCGGCGGTGCAGCAGTGGCTCAGCGACCTGCTGCGCGTGCACGAGGTCCGGGTCGAGGCCCGCGACGCGGTGCTGGACGTGACGATCCGCTACACGCCTCTTGGCCAGGAGGCCGCCGAACCGCGGGTCCTGCGGCTCACCGGCCGGGGGACGCCGTGACCGGCCCGGGCATGGTGGCCGCCACCGAGGCGACTGTGTTCGGCATCGACCGGGACCGCAGGCGCGCGCTGGTCGCGGCCACTGAGGACCCCGCACTCGACGGGATCGACCACGTCGAGGTCCTCTCCAACCGGCCCGACAGCCCGTCGTACGTGCCGGGGGCCCCGCGGCAGCGCACCCTCGCCGTGCATCTGCTGCGCGGTCCCGTGCCCGCGGACCTGGTGACCGGCCCGGACGGTGGCGCCGTCATCGTGCTCGGCGGGATCCGCGCCGATTCCCGTCTCAACCCGGTCGGGGTCGAATGGGCGCTCCCCGCCACCGATCTGACCTCCGCGGCCGGGGTGCCGGCGCCGGTCACGGAGGCCGACCGTGCGCTGGTGGCGGCGTGCGTGCCCGAGGAGGTGCGGGCGAGGGTGCTGATCGTCAGGACGTCGTCGCCCGGTGACCGGTCGACGTACGTCCTGCGCCTGCTCGGGCCGGGCGGAGCGGCCGCTCCACCGGGCTTCGACGTGCCGTTGGCGCAGGTGCCGTTCACCTTCGCCGTGGACTGCCCGGCGGACACCGTCCGTAGCCGGCCGGAGCCGGTGCCGCCCGTCACCGCCGCCTCGCCGGTGCTCGACTACCTCGCCCGCGACTACGAGGCGCTGCGCACCAGGCTGCTGGACCGGATGGCGGTCCTGCTGCCCGACTGGACCGACCGGTCGCCGGCCGACATCGGCGTCACGCTGATCGAGCTCTTCGCCTATCTCGGCGACCGCCTGTCCTACCGGCAGGACGCGGTCGCCCAGGAGGCGGCGCTGAGCACCGCCCGCCGCAGGGTCTCGGTGCGCCGGCACGCGCGGCTGCTCGACTACCACGTCCACGAGGGCTGTTCCGCGCGCACCTGGCTGGCCTTCACCACGAGTGCCGAGGTCCTTCTGCGGGCCGGCACGGCCGTGGGCGAAGGAGCGGGGCCGTCCGGCCTGCGGCAGGCCGCCGCGCGCGATGGGGCGCAGGCCGCCGCGGCGGTCTTCGAGACCTGCGCCCCGGTGGTGCTCACCCCCGCCAGGAACAGGCTTCGCCTGCACGCCTGGGCACAGGCGGACCACGTGCTGCCCGTCGGCGCCCGCTCCGCGTTCCTGGCGGTGACCTCCGACAAGGATCCCGCGCTGCGCGCCGGTGACGTGCTGGTGCTGGCCGAGCTGGGCCCCTCGGGCACCCTCGCCGACGGCGACCCGACCCACCGGTACGCCGTCCGCCTGGACCGGGAACCGGTCGAGCACGTCGACGCGCTGGCCTGCCACGGCGGCGGGGCCGCCCCCCAGCGGGTGCTGGAGATCCACTGGCACCGTGACGACGCCCTGCCCTTCCCGCTGCGGGTCTCCCGGCCGGTCGGCGACCAGGCCGTGGGCTCCGCGGTCGCTCTGGCCAACATCGTCCTGGCGGACCACGGGGCCTCGGTCCACGACGACGCCCCGGTCCCCGCCCAGGTGCCGTGGGAGGGCACCTACCGGCCGTTCCTCCGCAGGGCGGGAGTGGCCTGGGCCGCCCCGGCGGTTCCTGGACCATTGAACGGGGTGCCCCCCGGCCAGGGCTGGGAAAGCGCGAGTGCGGCTCTGCGCCCCGACCCGCGGCGCGCCGTCGCCCAGCTGGAGCTCGACGACGGCGCGCGCCGCTGGCTGCCGCGTCCCGACCTGCTGGACAGTGACCGGACCGCCGCCCATGTGGTGGTCGAGGCGGAGGACGACAGGACCATCAGGCTCCGGTTCGGCGACGGTGTCACGGGACGCCGCCCCACACCGGGGACGACCATGACACTGCGGTACCGGCTCGGCGGCGGCTCCTGGGGCAACGTCGGCGTCGACACCCTCACGGAGCTCCTCGGCGGTCCGGGCGGCAGCACGCTCGAGGGCGTCTCGGTCACCAACCCCCTACCGGCCGCGGGCGGCCTCGACCCCCAGCCGATGGCGGAGGTGCGGGAACTGGCGCCCCGGGCGTTCCGCACCCGCCTCCAGGCGGTCACCTCCGACGACTACGCCGCGATCGCCGGTGCGGACGGCGCGGTGCGGCAGGCCGTGGCCTCCTCCCGGTGGACGGGCTCCTGGTACGCCCAGCAGGTGGTCGTGGACCCAGGCGGGACGGCGGACCAGCGGCTCTTCGACCGGCTGGCCGGCCTGCTGGACGTGAGACGGACCGCGGGGGTGGACGTCGAGTTCGCCAAAGCGGCCCTGGTCCCGGTGGAGATCGGCGTCGTCTGCTGCCTGGGCCCGGGGACCCTGCGCGTCGAGGCCGAGCACCGCCTGCGTGAGGCCCTGTCCGCGTCGGTGCTGCCGGACGGACGCCGCGGGCTCTTCCACCCCGACAACCTGGGTTTCGGTTCGTCGCTGTACCTCAGCGACCTGATCGCGCAGGCCATGTCCGTGCCCGGAGTGGTCCAGGTCCATGCCGAACGCTTCTGCCGGGCGGGCGCCGACGACGCCGCCAACCGCGCCGCCCTCGCCCGCGGCCGCCTGGACGCCTCGCACCGCGAGATCCTGTGCTGCCGGAGCGATCCGGACAGCCCGGAGACCGGCTTCGTCGATCTGATCGTCAGAGGTGGCGCATGACCGACCCGCTCCCCCGGCACGGCGACGGTCCCGCGGCCACCGGTCAGCCGGAGCAGTTGCCCGCCCGCGTCCACGTCACGGCCCACGGCCGGTCCATGGCGAGGATGCGCGCCGCCCTGGCCGCGCCCAGCCAGCCCGTGGGGGTGCGCGCCCTCGCCCGGAGGCCGCCCGACGAGCCGGCCATCGCCCTGCTGGACGCGTGGGCGGTCGTCGCCGACGTCGTGGCCTTCTACACCGGGCGGGTGGCGCAGGAAGGCTTCCTGAGCACCGCGACCGAACGGGAGTCGGTGCGGGAACTCACCCGTGGCCTGGGGCACGAGCTGCGGCCCGGGGTGGCGGCCCAGGCCGAGCTGGCGTTCACCGTCGAGGAGGCACCGGGGGCGCCGCAGACCGTCACCGTGCCGCGGGGCACGCCGGTCCAGAGCGTCCCGAGCCCCGGTCAGACCCCGCAGATCTTCGAGACGGGCGCCGACCTCGAGTGCAGGGCCGCGTGGAACGCCGTCCCGGCCGTCGCCACCGTCCCCCAGGCGCTGGGATCCCGCCCCGCCCGAATCTGGGTCGAGGCGGCGGCGTCCGGGGTCCAGGCGGGTGACACGCTGCTGGTCGTCACCCGCTCCGCCACCGGTGCACCGTCATCGGTCTGGGCCTGCGTGGTGGTCACCGACGTGGCGGCGCAGCCGCCCGGGCATCCCGGCTGGACCCTGCTGTCGGTGTCCGCGGCGCCCGGCACCGACCTGTCCAGCGACACCCTCCTGCTCGTCAAGGGAGACCGCGTCCACCGCTTCACCCAGCGAGCCGCCCTGTCCGGCTGGAACCTGCCGGACGGCGACCCCACCGCCGCGGACGGACCGGCGGCGCCCGGGCCGCGAGGAGACGGGAAGCTGGTGCTGGAACTGGACGGCGACGATCTGCGGATCCTGCCCGGCTCCTGGCTGGTCGTGGAGTGCGTGCGGCCGGCCGACGGCCACGCGACGGCCGCCCGGGGAGCCGGCGGGGAGCGCCGGCTGTACCGGGCGGTCTCCGCCTCCCCCTCGGCCAAGGCGCACCACGGCTTCGGTACACGGACCACGGTGGTGCGCACCGACGGCGCCGACCGGGATCTCGATCCGCGGAGCACGCTCGTGCACTGCCGGTCGGTGGAGTTGCCCACGAGCCGGATGCCGCGGACGGAACCGGTCGTCGGACGGCGGCTGGAGCTGGCGGTGACCGATCCCGAGCTGCCGGCGGGACGCGTGGTCGTCGTCCAGGGCCGGGACGTGAGGACCGGCGCCGTGACCGCCGAACAGGCCGAGGTCGTCGACTGCGCCGTCGACCCCGCGGGCGCCGTCATGACGGTCACCCTGAACCGGGACCTGGAGGGCGTGTACGCGCCGGACACGCTCGTCGTGCGCGGCAACGTGGTGACGGCCACCCACGGGGAGACGGTGAGCCAGGTGCTCGGCAGCGGCAACGGCGAGCAGCGGTTCACCGCGCTGCCGATCTGGCGCGGACCGCTCACCTACGTCCGCACGGCCGCCCTGGCGGGCGCCAGGAGCACGCTGGAGGTGCGGGTGAACGGCGAACTGTGGACGGAGGTGCCGACGTTGCGGGAGGCCGGACCGAACGACCGGGCGTACGTGGTGCGCAACACGGAGGACGGCACGGCGACCGCGGTCTTCGGCGACGGTGTGCGCGGCGCCCGCCTGCCGACGGGCACGGAGAACGTGACGGCGACCTACCGGGTGGGCATCGGGGCCGACGGCGCCGTCGGCCCCGGTCAGCTGAGCCTGCTTCCGCGCCGCCCCCTGGGCATCGCGGCCGTGGACAACCCGGCGGCCTCGCACGACTGGGCGCCTGCGGAGACGCTGGAGGACGCACGCGGCGCGGCGCCCCGCCGGGCCCGCACGCTGGACCGGGTGGTCTCGGTCGGCGACTACGAGGACTTCGCGCTGGGTTTCGCAGGCATCAGCACGGTGCGCGCGGACCTGGTCCTGGACGGCAGCCGGAGGACCACCGTGGTCTCGGTGATCGGTGAGCTGAACAAGCGCGTCGGTGAGGGGCTGCTGACCGATCTGGCCGCGGCGTTCCGGGACGTCTGCCCTCCGGGCGCCTGGGTGCGGGTACTGTCGGCCGAGATCCTGTGGTTCGGGGTACGGGTGGGGGTGCTCGTCGACCCCGCGTGGGAGCGGCCCGCGGTGACCCGTGCCGTCGCCGCGGCGCTCGAGCGGCGCTTCGCCCCCGACCGTCAGCGGTTCGGGACCCCGGTGACCGCGGCGGCCGTGACGACGGCGGTGCGGGCGGTGCCGGGTGTCACGGCCTGCGACCTGCCCCGGCTGCTGCAACTGCCCGACGCCGAGGCGGGGGTTCCGCTGCCGCAGGACACGGAGGCGGTGCGGGTGCTGACGTCCTCCCCCGCCCGCCAGAGCGCCGAGGGCATCCGCCCGGCGCGGCTGGTGGGCCTGGCGCCGGGCGCGGTGGAGGTCGGGGTGATGCCGGCGTGAGCGGCACGGTGGACGGGGCGGGCGTCCAGGGTGACCCGGAACGGCTGTTGTCGCTGCTCCCGGCCCATATGCGCGCCCGGGACGAGCAGTCGGGCGGAGCACTGCGCGCCCTGCTGTCCGTGGTCGCCGGGGAGCTGGACGTCCTGGAGAGGGAGCTCGCCGGTCTCTATGACGGCTGGTTCGTGGAGACCTGCGGCGAGGAACCGCTGTCGCATCTGGCGGAGCTGATCGGGTTGACCGAGGCTCTGCCGGACCTGGGCGAGGGACACGGCTGGCGGACCGCCGTCGCCCACACGGTGTCCTACCGCCGCCGCAAGGGCACCGTCGCGGTGCTCGAGCAGGTCGCCAGGGAGGTCACCGGCTGGCAGGCGCGCGCCGTCGAGTACTTCAGGCTGCTGGCCACCACGGCGCACATCAACCACGTACGCCTGGACAGGCCGGCGGTGGCGTCGCTGCGCGGGGCGAACCGGCTGGACCACACCGGCGGTCCCCACCTGTACACCGGCCGGCCCGTCGCACCGCACGACTTCGAGCGGGGCGCCCTCGATCCCCTGACGCGGACCGCCGAGGCACGCGGGATCGCCTCGGGGCGCGGCCGCTACGGCATCTCCCGACTGGGCGTCTTCCTCTTCACCCTGCGCAGTCACCCGATGGGGGACGCCGACGCGCCCGGGCTGTGGCCCCAGGCCCGGCCCGACGGACCGGGCCGCTGGACCTTCGACGCGCTGGGCAGGCCCGCGCCCCTGTTCGCCGCCGTGCCGCGGACGGAGGCGACGCGGGAGCAGGCCGTCGGTGAACCCGACCTGCCCGTCCCCCTGCGGGCGCGGAGACTGCACGCCCTGCTGGAGGCCGCGCGTCACGGTGGACTGGACGCAAGGGAGTTGCCGCTGGCCGTCCGGATCGGCCGGGACGCGCCGCCGCTGCCGCCCGGCCGGTTGCGGGTGTGCGGCCTGGAGCCCTTGGCGCCGGGGGACGAGGACCAGGCGTGTGTGGACCCCGCGACCGGCCGGCTGCTGCTGTTCCGCGGCGGCGCCCCGCTGGGAACGGCCGAGGTGTTCGTGCGGTACCACTACGGCGTGCTCGCCGAGGTCGGCGCCGGGACGTACGACCGGTCCGAGGGGTTCCACAAGGCCCTCGAGGCGGACGGCTACGGCGGCGAGGGGATCGAGCGGCGGATCGACGTCGGCCCGGGCGGGGCGCCGTCGACGGCCGCGGGCGTCGTCCGGGCGCGGGAGGCGCTCGCCGGACTGCCGCCGGGCGCCACGGTGGTCGTCGCGGTCGGGGACAACGCCTCCCGCTCGGAGGACCTCTCCCTCAGCGTGCCGGCGGGGGTCCGTCTGGTCCTGGTCGCGGCCTCCCCGCCGCGGCGGGAGCCCGAGGCGGGCTCGCGTGGGCGGCCCGCGGACGCCGCGTGCGTCCCCGCGGGGCTCCGTCCCCATCTGCGCGGCTCCGTCGTGGTCACCGGGGGCCAGGACAGCAGCCTGGTCCTGGACGGGATCGTCGTCGAGGGGGACGTGACGGTGCGGGCCGGGTCGCTCGCCCGGCTGGTGCTCTCCCAGTGCACGGTCACCGGCCGCGTCACGAGGGCGGCGGACGCGCCACCGGCGGCCGTCGGGACTCGTCGGCTGGAGCTGATCCGCAGCGTGGTGCGGGCCGTGGACTGGCCCGAGGGCGTGCAGGACATCGCGATCAGCGACTGCATCGTCGACGCGGGACCCGGCGGGCCGGCGGTCACGGCGCCGGGCGCGCGTCTGACGGTACGGGCGAGCACCGTGCGCGGCACGCTGCGAGTCCGCACGCTGGACGCCGCCGACACGGTCTTCGACGGCCTCCTCCTGGTCGAGGACCGGCAGGAGGGTGGTCTGAGTCACTGCTACGTCTCCCCCGGATCCCTTACACCGCGCCGCTTCCGCTGCGCACCGGCGAGTCGGGAGCACGCGCCGGTCGCACCGGTGTATGCATCGGAGGAACCGGGCTCGCCGCTCTACCTCGCGCTGGCGAGGACCTGCCCGGACGCCATCCGCGAAGGCGGTGAGGGTGGCACGGAGATGGGTGCGTACCACCACCTGCGCAGGCCGTTGCGTCTCGCCGCGGTCCGACGGCACCTGGCGTCGTACGTGCCCGCGGAGCTGGAAGCCGGGATCATTTGGAGTTGAGCCATGCACGGAGACTTCACCCGCTGGACCTTCACGCCGAAGGAGGCCTACCGCTCGGTTCTGCTCCAGCAGGGACGGGTGGTGCTGGACGCCGACTGGAACGAGCAGGCCGCGCTCACCGCCCACCACGACGAGACGCGCACCCTCGACCTGGCCGGGCGGGCCGGCGGCCCGCTCACCGGTGCGGGCTTCGCGATCGTGGGGGCGGACGGCGCGCCCGCCAGGGCGGCCCGGTGGGAGGACCTCGCGGTCACACCCGGGCGCTACTACGTGGCCGGGATACTGGTCGAGGCTCCTGCCCCACCGCCCTCGGCGGACGGGAAGCGGGCCGGGTGGCCCCTGCGTGATCAGCCCCATCTGCGGGAGGTCGACGGCTTGCCGGCGCTGCCAGAGCCGCCGCCCGGCCGCTACACCGCCTTTCTCGACGTGTGGACCCACCTTGTGACCGCGGACGAGCGCCCCGCCCTGCGCGAGACGGCGCTGGGCGGTCCGGACACCAGCAGTCGTGCCCAGACGGTATGGCAGGTGCGCGTCGCGTCGGAGGAGGCGCCCAGGACGCCCAGATCAATGGCGGCCTCACTCGGGACGCCGCGTGCGGAGCTCGATCCGTGCGCCGTGGCCCCCTCCGAGGGCTACCTGGGCCTGGAGAACCAGCTGTACCGGGTGCAGATCCACCACCCCGACCCCGAACCGACCTTCCTGTGGTCGCGCGAGAACGGCAGTGTGGTCGCGGGCATCACCCACATCGCCCCCGCCTCGGAGACCGAGCCCGTCTCGCAGCTGACGCTGGACCGGGAGGGCCGCGACGAGGAGCTGTCCATCCGGAAGGACGATCTCGTCGAGGTGACCAGCACCGATCTGCAGATCCGCCGGCAGCCGGGCTTCCTGGCCGCCGTGAGCTCGGCACGGGGGCTGCAGCTGTCCGTCCGCTGGTCCGGCCCGGTTCCCACGCTCGCCCAGCTGGGCAGAACGCCCTTGGTGCGGCGCTGGGAGGGGCTGCTGCCGGTGACCGGGGACCACCAGGACCTGGAGAACGGCATCCGTGTGCGGTTCCCCTCCGGCGGAACGCCCGGCAGCGGCGACTACTGGCTGATCCCCGCCCGCACCAGCCGGCTGCTCCACGGCCAGACCTCGCAGGTCGGGACCATCGAATGGCCCCCCGGTGCCGACGAGCAGGGTGAGCCCATGGCTCCCGTGGGGCCGGTGGTCCACAGCGCGCCTGTGGCCCTGCTCACCCGGGACGAAACGGGCTGGACCGTGGAACGCGACTGCCGGCGCCTGTTCCCGGCCCAGACCGAGCTGGTCACCCTCGACCTCGTCGGCGGCGACGGACAGCAGATGCCGCCGGGATCACCGCTGCCCCAGCCTGTCCGCGTGGCGGCCCGCAACGGCGGACTGCCGCTTCCCGGCGCCCCGGTGCTCTTCACGGTGGAGGGCGGCCTGCTCACCGGGCTCGGCGGCGGGGGGACCGGACAGAGGGTCACCGAGGAGACCGGGCCCGATGGAGTGGCCGCGGTCGCCTGGACCCTCGACCCTGAGGGCGGACCGGCCCAGCGGCTGACGGCCACGCTGCTGGAACGCCCCGGGGCGGAGTCGGGGATCCCACCCGCGCTCACGGTGACCGGCCGCCTCGCGATCGCCGCCCAGATCGCCTGGCAGCGCCCGGCCGAGGCGGCGGCGTTCGCGGAGCCCCCGACCGTCCAAAACGCGTTGGAGCGGCTGGCGACCCTGCGTCAACTGCGGCTGCTCGGTGGTGACGGCCAGCATCTCGGTCCGCGTGACCAAGTGCTGCCGCAGCCGGTGCGGGCCGTCGTGGACAGCGCCTGCGGACCGGTCCAGGGCGCCACGGTGACCGCCGCGGCGAGCGACCAGGGGCTGGTCGCCGTGGTCCGCCCCTCCGACACCGAGCCACCCGCACCGGGGTCCGCGCTGTGGGGCGTCACCAAGGATTCCGAGACGGGCCCGGACGGCACGGTGGCGTTCTGGTGGCAGCCCGATCCGACGGTCGCCTCCGACGTTCTTCGTCTCCGCCGGCCCGACGGCCCGGACGCGCCGCTCGCCGTCACGGCGCAGAAGTTCCGGGAGCTCGCCCTGGCGGAGGACGTCACCTGGACGCCCCCCGACCAGTGCCCGAGCCCTCCATCGGAGAGGACCGTCCAGGCGGCCCTGGTATGGCTCGCCGAACGGCGCGAATTGCGCCTGGTGAGTGGCGACGGCCAGTATCCGCGGGTGAGCGACCGGGTGCTGCCGCAGCCGGTGCGGGTCCTCGTGGACAGCGCCTGCGGACCGGTCCGGGGCGCCACGGTGGTCGCCAGGGCCAATTCCGGGGGCCTGGTCGCCAAGGCGACCGGCGGTACGCCGCCGGCCCCCGCCTCCTCGGCCTGGGCCGGCACGGGAGAGAGCACGACGGGTCAGGACGGGACAGTGGCGTTCTGGTGGCAGCCGGTGCCCGGCGCGGCCGGGGACACCCTCGGGCTCCGGCTGAAGGACGGCGACGGCGCCGTGGTCACCGTCACCCTGGCGCCGCGGCCGGGCGTCCACATCACGGCGGTCAAGTGGCTGTCGCCCGGGCCAGGAGTCGGGCAGGAGTTCCACAACGACGACACCGTCACCACCGCCACGCTGGCCGGCGGGATCTCGGCCGTGCTGGACCGGTCCATCGACCTGCGCAGCATCATGAACTCCGCCACCGACCGGCGCCCCAAGCCGGTGTGCCATGTCGCCCTCGACCTGCCGGGCCCGCTGCTCAACGAGTTCCCGTGGACGGTGCTCCCCGGCAACCCCACCATGAAGTACGTCCAGCTCAGCACCGTCGTCCTGCCGCCCGCCCCCTTCGCCACCGGCGTCTCGGACCAGACCATCCAATGGCGCCCCACCCAGAGCAGCACCATCGACGCCTCGGCCACCAAGTGGCTCACCGAAAGGCTCCCGGGCAAACTCCTAGAGCTTCCCGACTCGCTCCGCCCGGTCACCGGCCGCTTCGTCATCGAGGGCTCGGCGATCGTGGCCAAGGACGACCCGGACCTGCGGCTCAACTGCCACGCCCCCTACGTCCTGGACGGGGACCGCACCCGGCTGGTGCTGCCGACAGACGACGCGGTCCCAGGGGGCCGGTTCGTGCAATGGTTCCGCCTCGACGCCCCGTGATCCCAGT
>NZ_JAPSKQ010000174.1 GCF_031181555.1 Streptomyces sp.
GCCTTCAGCGCACCGGCCAGGGCGGCGCCCCGGCCCGGCGGGACCCGGATCAGACCCCGTTCCCAGTGCTCCCCGGGAGGCGGTCCTCCCGGCCGACGCGGCCGTCCCGCGGCGGTGACCGGCAGCGGCACCGGACCCAGCACCTCCGCCTCCCTCGGCAGGTCGACCGCGCGGAGGAACTCGGCCACCGCCCGGCCCGGCCCCGACACCGCCGCCATCCGCGACACCGGCGGGAACCCCAGTTCGGCACGCTCGGCCAGCTCCCGCACCGCGTGCCCGACCGGATCCCACCGCACCAGCGCCTGCACGGGCCGCTGCGTCGGCTCGGCGACCACCACCACCGTGCCCCCCGCCGACTGCGGACGGACGAGTGCCGCCGCGCCGATCCAGCGGCGCAGCGCGTCCTCCCCGGCCCGCAGATCGGGGCGGCCCAGCATGGCCCACCCGTCCAGCAGCAGGGCCGCCGCGTACCCGCCCTCGGCGACCGGTTCCGCGCCGGGCGTGCTCACCACCAGCGCGGGCGCCGCCGGCACCGTGTCCAGCACGTGCTCGCGCCCCGAGGTGCGCACCGGAACGGCCGGGAAGGCACGGCCCAGTTCCTCGGCGGTCCGCCGCGCCCCCACCACCTGGGCCCGCAACCGGAATCCGCCGCACTCGGGGCAGTGCCAGCCGCTCTCCCCGCGCCCGCACCAGCCGCACCGCAGATCGTCGGAGCCCTGCGCCTCCAGCGGCCCGGAGCAGTGCCGGCACCGCGCCGGTGTCCGGCAGTGGGCGCACGCCATCCGCGGCACGTATCCCCGCCGGGGTACCTGTACGAGCACCGGCCCGTGCCGCAGCCCTTCCCTGACGGCCTGCCAGGCGAGCGTCGGCAGCCGCGCCGCGCGGGCGGCCTCGTCGCGCGCGAGATCCCCGTCCCCCACGGTGCGCACCAGCGGTGCGGCGCCCCGGACCCGCTCCCTCCCCGCGACCAGCGGTCGGGCCCAGCCGGTCTCCACGAGCTGGGCGGCCTCCACGGTGCAGCTCCAGCTCCCCAGGAGGAAGCCGCACCTGTCCTGCGCCGCCCTCAGCAGCAGCACCTCGCGGGCGTGCGGCTGCGGGGCGTGCTGTTCGCTGTGGCTGTCGTCGCCGTCGTCCCAGACGGCGACCAGTCCGAGGTCCTGCACCGGCGCGAACATCGCCGCGCGCGTGCCGATGACGGCCCGTACGGAACCCCGCCGCACGGCGAGCCACTGCGCGTACCGCTTCTCCGGCCCGGCGTCGGCGGTGAGCACCGCGTGCCGCCCCTGGCCCAGCAGCGCGGTGAGGGCGGCGTCGACGCGGGCGACGGCCCGTCCGTCCGGCAGGACGACCAGCGCACCGCGCCCGGAGGCCAGCGTCGCCGCGACGGCTCGCGCCAGTTCCTCGCTCCACTGCGGCCCGGGCAGCGCGTTCCACACCGCCCGTGGGGCGCCCTTGGAGACCAGTGACTCCAGGAACGCGGGCCCCTGCTCGTAACGGGCCCAGGAGCCCGGCTCCGGCGCCGGGGGCGGCGGCAGCGGGGCGGGCGAGGGCCGTTGCTCGGCGCGGGCGTTGCGCGGCGGCACGGCGAGCTGGAGCACATCGGCGAGGCTGCCGGCGTACCGGTCGGCGACCGCCCGGGCGAGCCCCAGCAGTTCCTCGCTCAGCACCCGCTCGGGGGAGACGACCTGGGCCAGCGCCGCCAGGGGCCCCGCGTAGTCGGACTCGGCGAGCCGCTCGACGAGGAACCCGTCGATCAGCCCCCCGCCCTCGCGCCGCCCCTCGCGCACCCGGTGCCGTCCGGCGCCGAAGCGCACCCGCACCCGCACCCCGGGCTGCGCGTCGGCGTCCAGTTCCTCGGGCACGGCGTAGTCGAAGTACCGGTCGAGATGGAGCACGCCCTTGTCGACGAGGACCCGGGCGACGGGCAGGTCCTTGGCGAGCGCGGCCCCCCGCCAGGTACGCGGCTTGGCCCGGGGCGCCCTGGCCTTGCGCACGCTCTCCCGGATGAGCGCGAGCTGCTCGGGCGGCGCGCCCTCCGCGCCCCCGTCCGCCTGTCCGTTCTCGCTGCTCACGCCTGCATTCTTACCAAACGCCACTGACAGCGACGCAGGCCCGGCACGCGCCGGGGCCCGGCGCCCCCGAAGGAACGCCGGGCCCCGCGAGCCGGCTCCGGTGCGGCCGTGCGCCCTACAGGCCCGCCGCCTTGCGCAGCGCGTCGACGCGGTCGGTGCGCTCCCAGGTGAAGTCGGGCAGCTCACGGCCGAAGTGGCCGTAGGCGGCGGTCTGGGAGTAGATCGGGCGCAGCAGGTCCAGGTCGCGGATGATGGCGGCCGGGCGGAGGTCGAAGACCTCCTCGATCGCCTTCTCGATCCGCTCGGCGTCGACCGTGGCGGTGCCGAAGGTCTCGACGAACAGACCGACCGGCTCGGCCTTGCCGATCGCGTACGCCACCTGGACCTCGCAGCGGGAGGCCAGGCCCGCGGCGACGACGTTCTTGGCGACCCAGCGCATCGCGTACGCCGCCGAGCGGTCCACCTTGGACGGGTCCTTGCCGGAGAAGGCACCGCCGCCGTGACGGGCCATGCCGCCGTAGGTGTCGATGATGATCTTGCGGCCGGTCAGGCCCGCGTCACCCATCGGGCCGCCGATCTCGAACCGGCCGGTGGGGTTGACCAGCAGACGGTAGTTCTCGGTGTCCAGCTTGATGCCGTCGTCCAGCAGCGCCTTCAGCTCCGGCTCCACGACGAACTCGCGGATGTCGGGGGCGAGCAGCGACTCCAGGTCGATGTCGGAGGCGTGCTGGGAGGAGACGACCACGGTGTCCAGGCGGACCGCCTTGTCGCCGTCGTACTCGATGGTGACCTGGGTCTTGCCGTCCGGGCGCAGGTAGGGGATGGTGCCGTTCTTGCGCACGTCGGACAGGCGCTTGGACAGGCGGTGCGCCAGGAAGATCGGCAGCGGCATCAGCGTCGGCGTCTCGTCCGTCGCGTAGCCGAACATCAGACCCTGGTCACCGGCGCCCTGCCGGTCCAGCTCGTCCTCGTCGCCCTCGACCCGCGCCTCGTAGGCGGCGTCCACGCCCTGCGCGATGTCCGGGGACTGCGCGCCGATCGACACCGACACGCCGCAGGAGGCGCCGTCGAAGCCCTTCTTCGAGGAGTCGTAGCCGATCTCCAGGACCTTGCTGCGGACCAGCGTCGCGATGTCCGCGTACGCCTTGGTCGTGACCTCACCGGCCACGTGCACCAGACCGGTGGTGATCAGGGTCTCGACGGCGACCCGGGAGGCCGGGTCCTCGCGCAGCAGCGCGTCGAGAATGGTGTCGCTGATCTGGTCAGCGATCTTGTCGGGGTGACCCTCGGTCACGGACTCCGAGGTGAACAGACGACGGGACACAACGCTCCCTGGGGTTGCAGCGGCTGCTGGCTGATCATTGGCGGACGGCGGGGGCTGCACCCGACGCCGTCCGTGGAACAGTTTATCGGTCGCGCTTCGCCACCGGCCCTCCTGTCTCGCCTCTCGGGAGCGCTGTGACCTGCGGCACGGGCATTCTGCCCATGCCGAGCGACATTGGCCAGAGGTGCCACGCCCCGACAGACGGGGTTTCGGGGGACCGGACGGCGAATGAATCACTCATCCGAGGCGTTCGGCCACCAGGTCCCACACGGTTTCGGCCAGGGCCTCCTTCGGGCCGTGCGCGACGGGGGTCTCGCTGCCGTCGGCACCCAGCACCACGGCCTCGTTCTCCTCGGAGCCGAACGTCTTGCGCTCCCCCACCTCGTTCACCACCAGCAGGTCACAGCCCTTGCGCTTCAGCTTGGCGCGGCCGTTGGCGAGCACGTCGTCGGTCTCGGCGGCGAAGCCGACGATCACCTGTCCGGGGCGTACCCGGTCGCCGGAAATCTCGGCGAGAATGTCTGGATTCCGCACCAGGACGATGGGCTCGGGCTCCTGGTCGTCCCTCTTCTTGATCTTCCCGGTCGCGTAGGCCGCCGGACGGAAGTCGGCGACGGCCGCGGCCATGACCACCGCGTCCGCGTCGGCGGCGGCGCCGAGCACGGCCTCGCGCAGTTCCGCGGCGGTCCCGACGGGGACGACGTCCACACCGGCCGGATCGGGCAGTGCGGTGTTGGCCGCGACCAGCGTGACGCGGGCGCCCCGGGCGGCGGCGGTGCGGGCGAGGGCGTACCCCTGCTTGCCGGAGGAGCGGTTGCCGAGGAAGCGGACGGGGTCGAGCGGCTCGCGGGTGCCTCCGGCGCTGACCACGACGTGCCGCCCCGTGAGGTCGGGCGCCGTGACACCGCGGGCCAGCACCCGGCGGCAGACCTCGAAGATCTCGGCCGGGTCGGGCAGCCGGCCCTTGCCGGTGTCGACACCGGTGAGGCGGCCGACGGCCGGCTCGACGACGACGGCGCCGCGGCGGCGCAGCGTCGCCACGTTCTCCTGGGTGGCCGGGTGCTCCCACATCTCGGTGTGCATGGCGGGGGCGAAGACCACCGGGCAGCGGGCGGTGAGCAGGGTGTTGGTGAGGAGGTCGTCGGCCAGGCCGTGGGCCGCCTTGGCGAGCATGTCCGCCGTGGCCGGGGCGACGACCACCAGGTCGGCGTGCTGCCCGATGCGGACGTGCGGCACCTCGTGGACGTCGTCCCAGACCTCGGTGGAGACCGGGTTGCCGGAGAGGGCGGACCAGGTGGCGGCGCCGACGAAGTGCAGCGCGGAGGAAGTGGGGACGACACGGACGTCGTGCCCCGACTCCGTCAGCCGCCTGAGCAGCTCACAGGCCTTGTAGGCGGCGATGCCACCACTGACCCCCAGAACGACCTTCGGCTTGTCCACCGTCTCTCCCCGGACCTCGGAAAATGTGCGACCACCACCCATGAGACACCACAGGCCCGGCAGACGTGCTGCCGGGCCTGTGGAAAAGTCAGCTGCAACCAGCCGGTACGACTTACTGACCGGGGCCCTCGACGGCCTCGGAGGTCAGCAGTCCCGCGTTGATCTCGCGCAGGGCGATCGAGAGCGGCTTCTCGTGGACGTGGGTGTCGACGAGGGGACCGACGTACTCGAGGAGACCCTCGCCGAGCTGCGAGTAGTACGCGTTGATCTGGCGGGCCCGCTTGGCCGCGTAGATCACGAGGCTGTACTTCGAGTCCGTGGCCTCGAGAAGCTCGTCGATCGGCGGGTTGATGATGCCCTCGGGCGCGGAGATGGAAGAGGACACGCTCTACCTTCCGATGGATGGGAAAGATTCAGTCTGCGTGATCGCCGACCGGTCTCGCTGAACGGCCGGTGACAATCACACGACGTTCATCAAGGCTAGCAGCTCGCGGGCCACGTCCTCGACGGAGGTGTTGACCAGGGTCGTGTCGAACTCCGGCTCGGCCGCGAGCTCGGTCTTCGCGGCCTGCAGGCGGCGCTCGATCACCTCGGGCGACTCGGTGCCGCGGCCCGTGAGCCTGCGCACGAGCTCCTCCCAGGAGGGAGGGGCCAGGAACACCAGCTGGGCCTCGGCCATGGACTCGCGGACCTGCCGCGCGCCCTGGAGGTCGATCTCCAGCAGGACGGGCACGCCCGCCTCCAGGTGCTCCAGCACCGCCGCACGGGGCGTGCCGTAGCGGTTGCCGGCGAACTCGGCCCACTCCAGCAGCTCGCCGTTGGCGATCAGCTTGTCCATCTCCTCGTCGGTGACGAAGAAGTAGTGGACTCCGTGCTGCTCGCCGGGACGGGGGGCCCGCGTCGTCGCCGACACGGAGAGCCAGACCTCGGGGTGTTCCTTGCGCATATGGGCGACGACCGTGCTCTTGCCGACCCCGGAGGGGCCGGAGAGCACGGTCAGCCGCGGACGTTCACTCATGCAGCGATTATTCCAGCAATCGCGGGATGCCCGGGACTCCGGTCCCGGACCGCCCGGGACTCAGGAGCCGGTGCTGCCGAACTCGCGCTCCAAGGAGGCGATCTGGTTGGACCCGAGACCGCGCACGCGGCGGCTCTCGGAGATGCCCAGTCGCTCCATGATCTGCTTGGCGCGGACCTTGCCCACGCCCGGCAGGGACTCGAGCAGGGCGGAGACCTTCATCTTGCCGATGACGTCGTTCTCCTGGCCCTGCTTGATGACCTCGTGCAGGGAGGCGCCGGAGTGCTTGAGTCGATTCTTGACCTCGGCCCGCTCCCGGCGAGCCGCGGCGGCCTTTTCGAGCGCGGCTGCGCGCTGTTCAGGGGTAAGGGGCGGAAGAGCCACGCCTACGTCACCTCGGATGTCGAACTGTCGGATACGGACCGGTGAGGAACCTAGTCGCCCCACACCTGGGGAGCCACGAGCAACACGCTTGCCCGTTCTCCCCCACTGCCTGAAGGGCGTGGGAGGTACCCCCACCCGTCGGAGACTAGCGGCCAACTCCGCCTGAGTCAGCGAGAACAGCGGAAAAGTCCTGGTCAGCCTCCGTCAGGCCGGACATTTAAGACATATTGCCTCCGATTTGAGGATGTATCCAGAGTCCGGGGAGCGTGAAACCCCCCGTCGTCCGGTTCAGACCGCCGTCACGGCGGTCCGGATCTCCTCCGCGAAACGGTCCGCGGCGTCACGCAGCGCGACGACGTCGGGACCGTGACGCAGCACACCCCGGCTGACGTTCGGCACGACGTTGCGCACCGCGCGCCCGAAGACGGCCGGAAGATCGGCCGCCGTGGCCCCCTGGGCGCCGATGCCGGGCGCGAGGATCGGGCCGCCCATGTCCAGGTCGTACGAGGACAGGTCGCCGAGCGTCGCCCCGATCACGGCGCCGAAGGACCCGAGGGGCTCCTCCCCCGCGTTCTCGAGGGCCAGGTGTCCGAGCACGGTCGCCCCGACGGTGCGTCCGTCGGGGCGGACCGCGTGCTGCACCTCGCCGCCCTCCGGGTTGGAGGTCAGCGCCAGCACGAACAGCCCCGTGCCGCTCTCCCGGGCCAGCGCGACGGCGGGGCTCAGCGAGCCGTAGCCGAGGTACGGCGAGACGGTGAGCGCGTCGGAGAACAGGGGGGCGCCCTCGTGCAGGAAGGACTCGGCGTAGGCGGCCATGGTGGAGCCGATGTCGCCGCGTTTGGCGTCCATGACGACCAGCGCTCCGGCCGCCCGCGCCTCCTGGACCGTCTTCTCCAGGACGGCGACGCCGCGCGAGCCGAAACGCTCGAAGAAGGCGATCTGCGGCTTGAGCACGGCGACCCGGCCGGCGACCGCCTCGACGACCGTGCGGCTGAACCGCTCCAGGCCCGTCACGTCGTCGTTCAGGCCCCACTCGGTGAGCAGGGAGGCGTGCGGGTCGATGCCCACGCACAGCGGGCCGCGCTCGTCCATGGCCCGGCGCAGCCGCGCGCCGAAGGGTTCCGGTCCGCTCATGCCGTCGTCCTCACATCGGCGCCCACCGCGTCGGCGAGCGTGGCGTACGGGCTGGTGCGCAGGCGCGCGGCGAGCCCTTTGCGAAGGGTGCGGGCCCAGAAGGGGCCCTCGTAGATGAACGCGCTGTAGCCCTGGACCAGGGTGGCTCCGGCCAGGATGCGCTGCCAGGCGTCCTCGGCGTTCTCGATGCCGCCGACGCCGACCAGCGTGATCCGGTCGCCCACGCGCGCGTACAGGCGGCGCAGCACCTGGAGGGAGCGCGCCTTCAGGGGGGCGCCGGACAGGCCGCCGGTCTCCTGGACGGTGGCGGGGGCGGACCGCAGACCGAGCCCCGTGCGCGCGATGGTGGTGTTCGTGGCGATGATCCCGTCCAGACCGAGCTCCACGGCCAGGTCGGCGACCGCGTCGATGTCCTCGTCGGCGAGGTCGGGGGCGATCTTCACCAGCAGCGGCACCCGACGGGCGGGGGAGGTGCGGTCGGCGGCCTCGCGGACCGCGGTCAGCAGCGGGCGCAGGTGGTCGACGGCCTGGAGGTCGCGCAGCCCGGGCGTGTTCGGCGAGGAGACGTTGACCACCAGGTAGTCCGCGTACGGCGCCAGCCGCTCGGCGGACTTCACGTAGTCCGCGACGGCCTCGGTCTCCGGCACGGCCTTGGTCTTGCCGATGTTGACGCCGACGACCGTCCGGAAGACGGGCGTGCGGGAGGCCAGACGGGCGGCGACCGCCAGCGAGCCCTCGTTGTTGAAGCCCATGCGGTTGATCAGCGCGCGGTCCGCCACCAGCCGGAACAGCCGCTTCTTCGGGTTGCCGGGCTGCGGCTCCCCGGTCACCGTGCCGATCTCGACGTGGTCGAAGCCGAGCATCGCCATGCCGTCGATGCCGACGGCGTTCTTGTCGAAGCCGGCGGCGAGCCCGAAGGGACTGTGCAGGCGCAGCCCGAGTGCCTCGGTGCGCAGTTCCTCGTGGCGGGGCGCGAGCACGGCGGCGACGAAGGTGCGCAGGACGGGGACCCGCGCGACGAGGCGGATCCAGCGGAAGGCGAGGTGGTGGGCCCGCTCCGGATCCATCCGTGTGAACACCAGACGGAAGAAGTACTTGTACATGCCTGTCCTCGGGAAGACCTCATGAGGAGGGGGACACCGTTTCCGGTGTCCCCCTCGCCGGCTGCTAGTCGCGGGCCGCGGTCAGATGTTCCGCGTGTTCCTGGAGCGAGCGGACGCTCACGTCCCCCCGGCCCAGGGCGTCGATGCCCTGGACCGCGGCGGCGAGCGCCTGGACCGTCGTCAGGCAGGGGACGGACCGGGCCACGGCCGCCGTGCGGATGTCGTAACCGTCGAGGCGGCCGCCGGTGCCGTACGGGGTGTTGACGATGAGGTCGACCTCGCCGTCGTGGATGAGCTGGACGATGGTCTTCTCGCCGTTCGGCCCGGTGCCCTCGGACTGCTTGCGCACGACCGTGGCGTTGATGCCGTTGCGCTTGAGGACCTCGGCGGTGCCGGAGGTGGCGAGCAGCTCGAAGCCGTGCGCGACCAGCTCGCGCGCCGGGAAGATCATCGAGCGCTTGTCGCGGTTGGCGACCGAGATGAAGGCGCGTCCCTTGGTGGGCAGCGGACCGTAGGCGCCGGACTGCGACTTGGCGTAGGCCGTGCCGAAGACGGAGTCGATGCCCATGACCTCACCGGTGGAGCGCATCTCCGGGCCGAGGACCGTGTCGACGCCGCGGCCGTGGATGTCCCGGAAGCGGGACCACGGCATGACGGCCTCCTTGACGGAGATCGGCGCGTCCAGCGGCAGCTCGCCGCCGTCACCGTGCCTGGGCAGCAGCCCCTCCTCGCGCAGCTGGGCGATGGTCGCGCCCAGCGAGATGCGGGCGGCGGCCTTGGCCAGCGGCACCGCGGTCGCCTTCGAGGTGAAGGGGACGGTGCGCGAGGCGCGCGGGTTGGCCTCCAGGACGTAGAGGATGTCGCCGGCCATCGCGAACTGGATGTTGATCAGGCCGCGCACGCCGACGCCCTTGGCGATGGCCTCGGTGGAGGCGCGCAGGCGCTTGATGTCGAAGCCGCCCAGGGTGATCGGGGGCAGGGCGCACGCCGAGTCGCCGGAGTGGATGCCGGCCTCCTCGATGTGCTCCATGACGCCGCCGAGGTACAGCTCCTCACCGTCGTAGAGGGCGTCGACGTCGATCTCGATGGCGTCGTCGAGGAAGCGGTCGACGAGCACCGGCCGGGAGGGGCTGATCTCGGTCGACTCGGCGATGTACGCCTCCAGCCGGGCCTCGTCGTAGACGATCTCCATGCCGCGTCCGCCGAGCACGTAGGACGGCCGGACGAGGACCGGGTAGCCGATCTCGTCGGCGATGGCCTTGGCCTCGGCGAAGGTGGTGGCGGTGCCGTGCTTGGGGGCCGGCAGGCCGGCCTCCTTGAGGACCCGGCCGAAGGCGCCGCGGTCCTCGGCGGCGTGGATGGCCTCCGGGGAGGTGCCGACGATCGGCACGCCGTTGTCCTTGAGCGCCTGCGACAGGCCGAGCGGGGTCTGGCCGCCGAGCTGGACGACGACACCCGCGACCGGTCCGGCCTGCTGCTCCGCGTGGACGATCTCCAGCACGTCCTCCAGGGTGAGCGGCTCGAAGTAGAGCCGGTCGGAGGTGTCGTAGTCGGTGGAGACGGTCTCCGGGTTGCAGTTGACCATCACGGTCTCGTACCCGGCGTCGCTCAGCGCGAAGGAGGCGTGGACGCAGGAGTAGTCGAACTCGATGCCCTGGCCGATGCGGTTCGGGCCGGAGCCCAGGATGATGACGGCCGGCTTGGTCCGGGGCGCGACCTCGGTCTCCTCGTCGTAGGAGGAGTAGAAGTACGGGGTCTTCGCGGCGAACTCGGCGGCGCAGGTGTCGACCGTCTTGTAGACCGGACGGATGCCGAGCGCCTGGCGGACCTCGCGGACCACGTCCTCGCGCAGGCCGCGGATCTCCGCGATCTGCTGGTCGGAGAAGCCGTGCCGCTTGGCCTCGGCGAGCAGGTCGGCGGTCAGCTCGGGCGCCTCGGACAGCTCGTCGGCGATCTCCTTGATGAGGAAGAGCTGGTCGACGAACCAGGGGTCGATCTTCGTCGCATCGAAGACCTCCTCGGGGGTGGCACCCGCGCGGATGGCCTGCATCACGGTGTTGATCCGGCCGTCGGTCGGGCGGCCCGCCTCGCGCAGCAGCTCGTCCTTGTCGCCGGGCTCGCCGACGAAGGTGAACTGGCTGCCCTTCTTCTCCAGCGAGCGCAGCGCCTTCTGGAAGGCCTCGGTGAAGTTGCGGCCGATGGCCATGGCCTCGCCGACCGACTTCATGGTGGTGGTCAGCGTGGAGTCGGCGGAGGGGAACTTCTCGAAGGCGAACCGGGGCGCCTTGACGACCACGTAGTCGAGGGTCGGCTCGAAGGAGGCCGGGGTCTCCTGCGTGATGTCGTTCGGGATCTCGTCGAGGGTGTAGCCGACGGCGAGCTTGGCTGCGATCTTGGCGATCGGGAAGCCGGTCGCCTTGGAGGCGAGCGCCGAGGAGCGCGACACGCGCGGGTTCATCTCGATGACGATCACGCGGCCGTCCTCGGGGTTCACCGCGAACTGGATGTTGCAGCCGCCGGTGTCGACGCCGACCTCGCGGATGACCGCGATGCCGACGTCGCGCAGGATCTGGTACTCGCGGTCGGTGAGCGTCATCGCCGGGGCGACGGTGATGGAGTCGCCGGTGTGCACGCCCATGGGGTCGAAGTTCTCGATGGAGCAGACGACCACCACGTTGTCGTGCTTGTCGCGCATCAGCTCCAGCTCGTACTCCTTCCAGCCGAGGATGGACTCCTCCAGGAGCACCTCGGTGGTCGGCGAGAGGGTGAGGCCCTGGCCGGCGATGCGGCGCAGCTCGTCCTCGTCGTGCGCGAAGCCGGAGCCGGCGCCGCCCATGGTGAAGGAGGGGCGGACGACGACCGGGTAGCCGCCGAGCCGCTCGACGCCGGCGAGCACCTCGTCCATGGTGTGGCAGATCACCGAGCGGGCGGACTCGCCGTGCCCGATCTTCCTGCGGACCTCCTCCACGACCTCCTTGAACTGGTCGCGGTCCTCGCCCTTGTGGATGGCCTCGACGTTGGCGCCGATCAGCTCGACGCCGTACTTGTCGAGGACGCCGTTCTCGTGCAGGGAGATCGCGGTGTTCAGGGCCGTCTGGCCGCCCAGGGTGGGCAGCAGCGCGTCGGGCTGCTCCTTGGCGATGATCTTCTCGACGAAATCCGGGGTGATCGGCTCGACGTAGGTGGCGTCGGCGATCTCCGGGTCGGTCATGATCGTCGCCGGGTTGGAGTTGACCAGGATGACGCGCAGGCCCTCGGCCTTGAGCACGCGGCACGCCTGGGTGCCGGAGTAGTCGAACTCGGCGGCCTGGCCGATGACGATCGGGCCGGAGCCGATGACCAGGACGGACTGGATATCGGTGCGCTTAGGCACGCTGGCCCTCCATCAGGGAAACGAAGCGGTCGAACAGGTAGGCGGCGTCGTGCGGGCCCGCTGCCGCTTCGGGGTGGTACTGGACGCTGAAGGCCGGCCGGTCGAGCAGCCGGAGGCCCTCCACCACGTTGTCGTTCAGGCACACGTGGGACACCTCGGCACGGCCGAACGGGGTGTCGGAGACCTTGTCGAGCGGGGCGTCGACGGCGAAGCCGTGGTTGTGCGCGGTGACCTCGACCTTGCCGGTCGTGCGGTCCTGCACCGGCTGGTTGATGCCGCGGTGGCCGTACTTCAGCTTGAAGGTGCCGAAGCCGAGGGCGCGGCCGAGGATCTGGTTGCCGAAGCAGATGCCGAACAGCGGCGTGCCGCGCTCCAGGACGCCCTGCATCACGGAGACCGGGTGGTCGGCGGTGGCGGGGTCGCCGGGGCCGTTGGAGAAGAACACGCCGTCCGGGTTCACGGCGTAGACGTCCTCGACGGTCGCGGTCGCGGGCAGCACGTGCACCTCGATGCCGCGCTCGGCCATGCGCTGCGGGGTCATGCCCTTGATGCCGAGGTCGACCGCGGCGACGGTGAACTTCTTCTCGCCGATCGCGGGGACGACGTAGGGCTCGGTGGTGGCGACCTCGGCGGACAGGTCGGCGCCCTTCATCTGGGGCGCCTCCTGGACGCGGGCGAGCAGCGCGGCGTCCTCCTGGATCGCGTCGCCGCTGAAGATGCCGACGCGCATGGCGCCGCGCTCGCGCAGATGGCGGGTGAGGGCGCGGGTGTCGATGCCGCTGATGCCGACGACGCCCTGCGCGGCGAGCTCCTCGTCCAGCGAGCGGCGGGAGCGCCAGCTGGACGGCACGCGCGCGGGGTCGCGCACGACGTAGCCGGAGACCCAGATCTTCTTGGACTCGGCGTCCTCGTCGTTGACGCCGGTGTTGCCGACGTGCGGGGCGGTCATCACCACGACCTGGCGGTGGTACGACGGGTCGGTGAGGGTCTCCTGGTAGCCGGTCATGCCGGTGGAGAACACC
>NZ_JAPSKQ010000030.1:0-36033 GCF_031181555.1 Streptomyces sp.
GGGCCGGTCGTCTCCCTGTCCGCCTGCGTCTTCACGACGGTGATCTCGGTCCTCAGGCCCTGGGGCGCCCCGTCGGGGCCGCCGCCTGCGGGCCGTCGCCCGGCCGCCGGGGACCGCCGAACCGGCCCGCGGGTGAGCGCGGCTCCCCGCCGTCACGTCACAGGGTGCGCTCCATGCGGTCCGCCATCAGCTGCACGAAGCGTGCCGGGTCCTTCGGCCGGCCGCCCTCCGCCAACACGGCCAGGGAGTACAGCAGTTCGGTGGTATCGGTGAGTTCCGAGCGGTCCTCTCGCTCCCGGTACGCCTGGTTCAGGCCCTTCACCAGAGCGTGGTCCGCGTTGAGTTCGAGGATGCGCTTGGTGCGCGGCACCTCCTGGCCCATGGCCCGGTACATGCTTTCCAGGGCCGGCGTGAGATCGTGCGCGTCGGCGACGAGACAGGCGGGGGACACCGTCAGACGCGTCGACAGACGCACCTCCTTGACGTCCTCGTCCAGTTGCTCCCGCATCCAGCCGAGCAGACCGGCGTACTCCTCGGCCTGCTTCTCCCGGTCCTCCCCGGCCTTCTCGTCGTCCTGCGCACCGAGGTCGATCTCGCCCTTGGCGATCGACCGCAGCCGCTTGCCCTCGTACTCGCCCACGGCGTCGACCCACACCTCGTCGACGGGGTCGGTGAGCAGCAGCACCTCGATGCCCCGCTCCCGGAACGCCTCCATGTGGGGGGAGTTGTCGATGCTCTCCCGGGACTCGCCGGTGATGTAGTAGATGTCGTCCTGCCCGTCGCGCATCCGCTCCACGTACTGCTGCAGCGTGACCGTCTCGTCGTCGCCGTGCGTGGTCGCGAACGAGGCCACCGCGAGGAGGGCGTCCCGGTTGTCGGAGTCGGTGACCAGCCCCTCCTTCAGCACGGTGCCGAACTCCCGCCAGAACGTGGCGTACCGCTCGGCGTCGTCGGTCATCATGCTCTTGACCGACGCCAGCACCTTCTTCGTCAGACGCCGCTGCATCATGCGGATGTGCCGGTCCTGCTGGAGGATCTCGCGGGACACGTTGAGCGAGAGGTCCTGCGCGTCGACGACGCCCTTCACGAAGCGCAGGTACGGCGGCAGCAGCTCCTCGCAGTCGTCCATGATGAACACGCGCTTCACGTACAGCTGCACCCCGCGCTTGAAGTCCCGCGTGAACAGGTCGTGCGGCGCGTGCGACGGGAGGAACAACAGGGCCTGGTACTCGAACGTGCCCTCGGCCTGCAACTGGATGGTCTCCAGCGGATCGCGCCAGTCGTGGCTGATGTGCTTGTACAGCTCGTGGTACTCGTCCTCGGACACCTCGTCGCGCGAGCGCGCCCACAGCGCCTTCATCGAGTTCAGCGTCTCGGGTTCGGCCGTCTTGTCGTCGCCGTCGCCCCGCTCACCGACGAGCCTGACCGGCCAGGTGATGAAGTCCGAGTAGCGCTTGACGATCTCCTTGATCTTCCACACCGAGGTGTAGTCGTGGAGCTGGTTGTCGGGGTCGGCCGGCTTGAGGTGCAGCGTGACCGAGGTTCCCTGCGGCGCGCCGTCCACCGTCTCCAGCGTGTACGTGCCCTCGCCGCGCGACGTCCAGCGCGTGCCCTGCTCCTCGCCCGCGCGCCGGGTCAGCAGGGTGACCTCGTCCGCGACCATGAAGCCGGAGTAGAAGCCGACGCCGAACTGGCCGATCAGCCCCTCCGCCCCGGCCGTGTCCTGCGCCTGGCGCAGCTCCCGCAGGAACTCGGCCGTGCCCGAGTTGGCGATCGTGCCGATGAGCTTGCCGACCTCGTCGTACGACATCCCGATGCCGTTGTCCCGCACGGTGAGCGTACGGGCGTCCTTGTCGATCTCGAGTTCGATGTGCAGGTCGGAGACGTCGGCGTCGAGCGAGTCGTCCCGCAGCTTGGCCAGACGCAGCTTGTCCAGCGCGTCGGAGGCGTTGGAGACGAGTTCGCGCAGGAAGACGTCCTTGTTCGAGTAGACCGAGTGGATCATCAGCTGGAGCAGCTGACGGGCCTCTACCTGGAACTCAAACGTTTCGGTCGACATGGTTCGCGATTACCTCACTGGTCCATGGATCGCCGGAATCGGCGCGGTCACTGTAATAAAACACAACGTCACCGTGTGCCGGTGCCGGTGCCGGAAACCGGCCGGTGCCACGCCACCACCGGCCGCCGGCCGGGTCAGCCGGTGCGGTCCACCGCCGCGTCCAGGAGAGGGCCCAGCTCGCGGGACACCGTGGTCAGGGCGCGCACGTCCTGCTCGGCGCGGGCCACGAGGATCGCCCCCTCCAGGGAGCTGATCATCAGTGTGGCCAGCGGCCCGGCGCGTTCCTCGGGCACCCCCATGCCGGACAGGGCCCGGGCCACCGCACCGGTCCAGTGGGTGAAGGCGGCGGACGCGGCCTCGCGCGTCGACGCGGCGGACTCGGCACAGTCCACGGTGGCGGCGGCGACCGGACAGCCGCCCCCGAAGCCGGTGGTCTCGTACTCGTCGGTCCACTGCCGGACCATCTCCGCGAACAGCGCGCCGGGCGTCGGCTCGGGCAGCGCGGCGAGGAAGCGGGCGACGCGCTTGGCCGCGTACCGGCCCGCCCAGTCCACCGCCTCGTTGACGAGCTGCTCCTTGCCGCCGGGGAAGTAGTGCTGGAGCGACCCGCGCGGCGCCCGCGCGTGCGCGGCCACCTCCCGCATCCCCGTGGCGGCGACCCCGTCGCGCCGGATGAGCTGGGCCGCGCTGAAGACCATCCGCTCCCGCGGCCCTCTCCCGGACACCGCCATCCCGACCTCCCGCCACCGGATTCCCCCTCCGCACTCTATGACCGCCGTCATGGCGACCGCTACTATGACAGCGGTCATAGAGGGTGACGCCGACACCCCGCCCCGCGGACCCGCCGGCGTCCACGAGTGCGGCAGCGCCCGACCGCGGCGCGGGCCGGAAACGGCGGTGCAACGTGTACGTCGGCTTCATCGGACTCGGGGTCATGGGCCGGCCCATGGCGCTCAACCTCGCCCGCGCCGGGACGCCCCTCGTCGTCTGGAACCGCACCGCCGCCCGGTGCGCACCGCTGCGCGACGCCGGGGCGGAGGTCGCGCAGAGCCCCGCCGAGGTCTTCGACCGGGCCGGCACCGTGTTCCTCATGCTGGCCGACGAGGCCGCGATCGACACGGTGCTGGGACGCGGCACCCCGGAGTTCGCCGCCCGCGTCGCCGGCCGCACCGTCGTCCACATGGGCACCACGTCGCCGGAGTACTCGGCCGGCCTGGAGGCCGCCCTGCGTGCCGCGGGCGGCGCCTACGCGGAGGTCCCCGTCTCCGGATCGCGGGTGCCCGCCGAGCAGGGGCGGCTGGTCGCGATGCTGGCGGGCGACGCCCCCGCCGTGGCGGCCGTACGGCCCCTGCTCGCCCCCATGTGCCACGAGACGTTCGACTGCGGGCCGGTCCCGAACGCCCTGCTGATGAAGCTCTCGGTGAACCTGTTCCTGATCACCCAGGTCACCGGACTGACCGAGGCGTTCCACTTCGCCGACCGGCACGGACTCGACCGCGGCCGCTTCCTCGACGTCCTGGACGCGGGCCCGATGGCCAGCGCCGTCTCGCGGATGAAGGCCCCCAAGCTGCTCGCCCGCGACTTCGCCGTCCAGGCCGCGGCCACGGACGTGCTGAAGAACAACCGACTGATCGCCGAGGCGGCCCGTAAGGCAGGGGTGGCCTCCCCGCTCCTCGACGTCTGCCACGCCCTCTTCGACGAGACCGTGACCCGGGGCCACGGCCAGGAGGACATGGTGGCCGTCCTGCGCGCGCTGGAGGCCAGGACCGACGGCGCGCCCTCCGGCGAGCCGGCGGGCGAAGGGCCTTGACATCCGGCCGGATCCGGCGGACGGCCGGTTCACCCGCCGGGCGTGCGAGCATGGGCGAGTGAGCATCCTGCGCAGAAACAACGTCCGCGTCACCGGCCGCGCCTCCGGCCGCACGATCGTCCTGGTGCACGGGTTCGGCTGTGACCAGAACATGTGGCGCCTGGTCGAGCCGGCCCTGGCCGAGGACTTCCGGGTGGTGCTCTTCGACTACGTGGGCGCCGGCCGCTCCGACCTGTCGGCCTGGCGGGAGGAACGCTACTCGTCCCTCGACGGCTACGCCCGTGACGTGGTGGAGGTCTGCGAGGAACTGGACCTGCGGGACGCCGTCCTCGTCGGCCACTCCGTGAGCGCAATGGTCGGCGTGCTGGCCCGGGCCGCGGCCCCGGAACGGATCGGTTCCCTGGTCATGGTGTGCCCGTCCCCGTACTACATCGACGAGGACGGGTACCGCGGCGGCTTCAGCGCGGAGGACATCGACGAGCTCCTGGAGTCGCTGGAGTCGAACTACCTGGGCTGGTCGGCGGCCATGGCCCCCGTCATCATGGGCAACCCGGACCGGCCCGAGCTGGGCGAGGAGCTCACCAACAGCTTCTGCGCCACCGACCCCGAGATCGCCCGGGTGTTCGCGCGCACCACGTTCCTGTCCGACAGCCGCAAGGACCTCCAGGACGTGACCGCGCCCACGCTGATCCTGGAGTGCGCGCAGGACGTCATCGCACCCCCGGAGGTCGGTGCGTACGTCCACTCCGCGATCCCCGGCAGCCGACTGGTCACCCTCGCCGCCACCGGTCACTGCCCCCAGCTCAGCGCTCCCGAGGCCACCGCCTCGGCGATCTCAGCCTTTGTGTCAGATCTCACCCCATGAGCAGCGGCACAGGCGGCTCCGACTCCGGCGGGGGCATACCCGGTACCGACGCGGCCTTCAGCGCGCTGCTGGAGGACTCCGCCGAGGAGCTGTACGAGTCGGCACCGTGCGGTTACCTGTCCACGCTGATGGACGGCACCATCGCCAAGATCAACGCCACTCTGCTGGGCTGGCTCGGTCTGTCCCGCGACGAGGTGGTGGGCCGGATGCGCTTCAGCGACCTGCTCACGGTCGGCGGCAGGCTCTACCACGAGACGCACTTCGCCCCGCTGCTGCGCATGCAGGGACACCTCGGCGGCATCGCCCTGGAGATGAGGACCGCGGCGGGCCCCCGGCTTCCGGTACTGGTCACCTCCACCGTCAAGACGAGCGACGACGGCGATCCCCTGCTGATCAGGACCACCGTCTTCGACGCCACCGACCGGCGCGCCTACGAGAAGGAACTGCTGCGTGCCCGGCGCGCGGCCGACGAGGCCCGCCGGCAGGCCGAGGCCGACCGCGAGCGGCTGCGGGAGGCGCTGGCCGTGCTCCAGCAGAGCCTGCTGCCGGCCATCCTGCCCGACATCCCCGGCATGGAGACCGCCTGCCACTACCACATCGCCTCCGACGTCCAGCTGGGCGGCGACTTCTACGACCTGTTCCCGCTCGACGACAACCGTTTCGCCTTCTTCCTCGGTGACGTGTGCGGCAAGGGACCGCAGGCCGCCGCGCTCACCTCCCTCGCCCGCTACACCCTGCGCGCCGCCGCCCTCCACGACGCCGATCCCGCCGCCAACCTGCGCATGCTCAACACCGTCCTGCTGGACCGGTACACCGGTGACGATCCGCGGTACTGCACCGCCGTGGTCGGGGTGCTGGAGCGCGCCGGGGACACGACACACGTCCACCTGGCCTCCGGCGGGCACCCTCCCGCGCTCGTCCTGCGCGAGGACGGACGGGTGGACCACCTCTCCACCCGGGGCGGCATGCTGATCGGCGCGCTGCCCGCGGCGCAGTTCGTCTCCGTCCGCACCACCCTGCACCCGGGCGACACGCTGCTGCTCTACACCGACGGCCTCACCGAGGCCCGTATCGGTGAGGAGCGGGACCTGTACGGTGACGAGGCCCTGGAGTCCTTCGCGGCCGATCTCGCTCCCGCACCTCCCCGCCGCGTGATCGACGCACTGACAGCGCTGCTGCACGGCTTCGGCGACGGACTCGTCGACGACACCGCCCTGCTCGCACTCGGCCTCCCCGCCCCCACCGACACCGGATCCGAAACATCAGCATGAAGCCCCTGACGATCACCGCGTCGCACGTGCCCGCCGGCCTCGCCCTCGAGGTCGTCGGCGACCTCGACTACACCAACGCGCAGCGGCTGCGCCACGCTGCGCAGGAGGCGGCGCCCCCACCCGGCCGGAGCCTCGTGGTCGACCTGAGGGAACTGGGGTTCTGCGACTCGAGCGGCATCACGGCACTGATCGCCGTGCGCAACCACGCCGTCGCGGCCGGGAGCGAGATGGTCCTGGTGGCCGTGCCGGCCAACATGAGGCGCCTGCTGCGCATGACCGGCCTGGACCAGGTGCTCGACATACGCGACGACCTGCACCCCCTCGCCGGCGACTGACGGGCACCCCTGACGCGGGAAACCCCAGCCCACGGCACCGGCGCGTCCACCAAGCCGCGATCCCCGGGCGTGCGAACGGCGCATCCGGGCACCCGGAATATGCCGATCCGCCAGTCGGGTGATCTCGAGCCCCGACCGGCACGGCATACGACTACGGGCAAGGGGACGAGCGGTGACGGTGCGTATCGGAGCAGAGGAAGAGTTTCACGTGCTGGACGTGGAGAGCGGCCGACTCGTGCCACGCGCCGGCACGCTGCTCGGACGGCTCGGCAGAGCCGGCTTCACACGTGAGCTGCAGCAGTCGGTGGTGGAGAGCAATAGTCAGGTCCACGACACGCTCGACGGCCTCTACGCGGATCTGGCCGGAACGAGGCGCCGGCTGGACGCGGCCGCCTCCTCCGTCGGTCTGGCGGTGGTGGCCGCCGGCACCGTCCCGCTGGCCCGCGTCACCTCACGGGACGTCACCGCGGACCCCCGCTACCGGCGCATGGTCGACGACTACCGCCGGGTCGCCGACGAACAGCTCATCTGCAGCGCGCAGATCCATGTCGACGTACCCGACCGGGACACCGCCGTGCGCGCCATGTGCCTGGTCTCGCCGTGGCTGCCGCCGCTGCTCGCCCTGTCGGCCAGCTCACCGTTCTGGCTCGGTTCCGACACCGGCTACGCCAGCTGGCGCACCATGCTGTGGCAGCGCTGGCCGACCGCGGGCCCCGTCGGCTGCTACGAGAGCGCCGGCGAGTACGACGCCGCCGTGGAGGAACTGATCACCTCGGGCGTCATCAGCGACCCCGGGATGGTCTACCACGACGTCCGGCCCTCGGCCCACCAGCGCACGCTGGAACTGCGCATCTGCGACGCCTGCCCCCGCGCCGAGACCGTGGTGCTGGTCGCCGGGCTCTTCCGCGCGCTGGTGCGCGATGCCCGCGACCGCCTGGAGCGCGGCGAGGAGTCCCGCTGCGACGGACACCACGAGTGGCTGCGCGCCGCCACCTGGCGCGCCGCGCGCTCGGGCCTCGAAGGGCAGCTCGTCGACCCGGCGACCCGCCGCGCGGCCCCGGCCCCCGTGGTGCTGCGCGGCCTGCTGAACCGGCTGCGCCCCGCCCTGGAGGCGTCCGGCGACTGGGACGCCGTCCGCGAGCTGCTCGAGGAGGCCCTCGTCACGGGAAGCGCGGCGCACCGCCTGCGGCGGACGGCGCAGGACGGGGGCCTGCTCGCCAGCATCGACCTGATGGTCGCCGAGACCCGCGGCGGACGCCTCGCGCCCCGCGCCTCCGGCCGCCGCCCCCGGCGCCCCGCCGCCCGGCCGGCCGTCACCCGCACCACCCATGCCTACGCCCGCACGCCCGCGGCCCCGGGCCCGACCGGCTGATCCGGCGAGGCCCGGCCCGCCGTCCGCGGCCGTCCTTCCCATGCCCGTGCGCATCCGTACGCGCACCTGACCTAGGAGAGTGTCAGACCGTCATGTCCAGTACGCATACGCCCACCCGCCAGGCCCAGGAGCCGCCCTTGGAGGGCGACGGTCCCCGTCCGTCCGCCGGGCGGGCGCCCGCGCCGGGACACGGACACCGGCCCCAGGGCTGTGTGCTGCCGCCCTGCCGGGGCGCGGCCTCCGAGGGAAGGAGGGCCCTCTGATGTGCGGGCTCAGCGGTGAGATACGTCTCGACGGCGGACGTCCGGACATCGCTGCGGTGGAACGCATGACCGACCGGCTCGCCCCGCGCGGCCCCGACGGACGCGGCCTGTGGTCGCAGGGCCCCGTGGCCCTCGGACACCGCCGACTGAAGATCATCGACCTGTCCGACAGCGGCGCCCAGCCCATGGCCGACCCGCGCGGCCGGATCGCCGGTGTGTTCAACGGCTGCGTCTACAACTACCGCGAGCTGCGCGACGAACTGCACGCCCTCGGCCACCGCTTCTTCTCGGAGTCCGACACCGAGGTGGTGCTCAAGGCGTACCAGCAGTGGGGCACCGACTGCGTCGACCACTTCTACGGCATGTTCGCCTTCGTGCTCGTCGAGCAGGACACCGGGCGCGTCGTCCTCGCCCGCGACCGGCTCGGCATCAAGCCGCTCTACCTGTCCGCGACGACCGAACGGCTGAGGTTCGCCTCCTCCCTGCCCGCACTGCTCGCGGCCGGCGGCGTCGACACGTCGCTGGACCCGGTGGCCCTGCACCAGTACCTCAGCTGGCACGCCACCGTCGCCGCGCCCCACACCGTCCTCAACGGCGTGCGCAAGCTGCCCCCGGCCACCGTGCGGGTCATCGAGCCCGACGGCACCCAGCACGATCACCGCTACTGGCAGCCCGCCTACACCCGCCGCCCCGAATACGCCGGGCTCGGCGCCGACGACTGGACGGACGCGGTCCTGGACGCCCTGCGCGCCGCCGTGCGCCGCCGCATGGTCGCCGACGTGCCCGTCGGCGTGCTGCTCTCCGGCGGCCTGGACTCCAGCCTCATCGTGGCCCTGCTGGCCGACGAGGGCCAGCAGGATCTCGCCACCTTCAGCGTCGGCTTCGAGTCCGAGGGGGACGAGGAGGGCGACGAGTTCGCCTACTCCGACCTCGTGGCCCGGCACTTCGACACCCGCCACCACCAGCTCATGGTCCCCTCCGACCGGGTCGCCGGCGCCCTGGACGGAGCGGTCCGGGCCATGAGCGAACCCATGATGAGCCACGACGTGGTGGCCTTCCACCTGCTGTCCGAGCAGGTGGCCAAGGAGGTCAAGGTCGTCCAGAGCGGCCAGGGCGCCGACGAGGTGTTCGCCGGCTACCACTGGTACCCGGCGATGGCGGGCGTGCCGCGCCCGCGCGCCGCCGAGGCGTACATCGACACCTACTTCGACCGCTCGCACGCCGACCTCGCCCGTGTGCTCCGCCCCGACCTGCTGCCCGACCGCGACACCTCCGCCGAGTTCGTGCGCGCCCACATGGCGGCCGACGGCGCCGAGACGGCACTCGACGCCGACCTGCGCCTCGACACGCACGTGATGATGGTCGACGACCCGGTCAAGCGCGTCGACAACATGACGATGGACTGGGGCCTGGAGGCCCGGGTGCCGTTCCTCGACCACGAACTGGTCGAACTGGCCGCCGCCTGCCCGCCGGAGCTGAAACTCGCCGACGGCGGCAAGGGCGTCCTGAAGGCCGCCGGCCGCAAGGTCCTCCCGCGCCAGGTCGTCGACCGGCCCAAGGGCTACTTCCCGGTCCCGGCGATCAAGCACATGGCCGGTCCCGTCCTCCAGCGGGTCCGCGAGGCCCTCAACGCCCCCGAGGCCAGGGCCCGCGGTGTCTTCCGGGAGGAGTACGTCACCGAACTGCTCACCGCACCCGACGCGCACCGCACCAGGCGAGGGGCGAACGCACTGTGGCAGATTGCGTTGCTGGAGATATGGCTGCAGACGCACGGAATCCGCTGACGGGCGCGGGGCGGAGCACGGCGACCGCCGCACCCTTCGCCCGGAACGGCAGCACCTCGCGCGTCCCGCGGCCGGGGGCCGACGCCGGTGCCTCGGCCGCCCACCACGCACCGGAGGCCCTGCTCCTCGCGGACACCCACCACGCACCGGAGGCCCTGCACCTCGCGGACACCTCGGCGTCGTACGGCGCACCGCTCGAGGCCGCCCACGGCTGCTGGTACCCCTCGGCGGACCCCGGCGGCCGGTACGTCGCCTTCGTCTGCGACCGGGCCGGGGTGCCGCAGCTGTGGGCCGGCCCCGTGGACGGCGAGGAGGTGCACCTGCTCGACGCCGACCCCCATCCGGTCATCGAGGTGTCCTGGTCCCCGGACGGCCGCTGGATCGCCTACACCACGGCCCCGGGCGGCGGCGAGCTCACCCGCGTCCTGTGCGTACGCCCGGACGGCACCGGACGGCATCTGCTGGCCGGCGGCGAGCCGGGCACGTCCGCGCTCCTGGGCTGCTGGCAGCACGACGGCTCGGCGGTGGCGGTGACGGTCACCGACCCCGTCCCGCCGCGCCCCGCGCACGCCGGTCCGACGGGACCGGAGCCGCCGGACACGTCCGGCGCCGCCCACCGCGACGGCCGTGCCGTCCTGCTGGACGCCCCGGCGCCCGGGCACACCGCCGGACGGGGCCCCGCGGACGAGGTCGCGTCCGTCCAGGAGCCGGAACCGAGGACCCTCTCCGCGTACCTCGTCGACCCCGAAGGGGTCGGCGCACCCGTGCTGCTCGCGAGCGAACGCGGCGCGTCCACCCTGCGCGTGTGCGACCTCAGCCGGGACGGCCGGCTCGCCCTCCTCTACCGGGGACCGCGAGGACGCCGGGAGGCCCTCGTCGTCCGCACCCGCGACCGGGCGGTGACCTGCGTGCTGCCGGTCGCCGACGGCGACCCCTGGATCGGCGGCTTCTCCCCGGACGCGGGCACGCTGTGGCTGCGCAGCGACGGCGGCCGGGAGCACGCCGCCCTCGTCGCCGCCCGCCTGGACCCGCGGGGACAGCTGCTCGACACCGCGGTGGTGGCACAACGACCGGACTGCGACCTCGAGTTGCTCGCCCTCGGGCGTGACGCGCGACGCGCGGTGCTGGCGTGGAACGTGCGCGGGGTGAGCGAGCTGGAACTGGTCGGCCTGACCGCGGCCGGATCACCCGGCCGCGGGCCGGACACCGTCGCGTTCCCCGGCGCCGCACCGCCCGGGCCCGCCCCCGCCTCGGCCGGCGCCGGGCGGACCGTCGCGCTGCCCCACGAGGTGGTCACGCGCATCGCGCCCACCGCCGACCCCGACGCCCCCGTCGTGGCGCTGTCCGGGTCCCGGCGGCTTCCCGGCGTGTGGTGGCTGCCCCACGGACTGCCGCTGCGCACGCCGTGGTCCTCGCGCGACGAGGAGGCGGTCCCGGCGGGCCGCACACCCGTCCGGCCGATGCCCATGAGCCCCGTGGCCCGTGACGGACTCGCCCTCGGCGGCTGGTACTACCGTGCGCCGGGCCGTTCACCGGGGGAACCGGCGCCGTGCGTCCTGCACCTGCACGGCGGTCCGGAGGAACAGGAACGCCCGGTGCTCGAACCGCTCTACCTCGAACTGCTCGGCCGGGGGCTGGACGTCTTCGCGCCCGACGTCCGGGGCTCCGGCGGGCACGGCCGCTCCTTCGTCGACGCGGACCTGGGCGCGGGGCGCTTCGACGCGATCAACGACGTCGCGGACTGCGCGGCGCACGCGGTCGTGCAGGGCCTGGCCGATCCCCGGCGGCTGGCCGTGATGGGCCGCTCCTACGGCGGCTACCTGGTGATGGCGTCCCTGGTGTGGCATCCGGACCTGTTCCGTACCGGTGTCGCGGTCTGCGGCATGTCGGACTTCGCCACCTTCTTCGCCGGGACCGAGCCCTGGATCGCCCAGTCCGCCGCCCACAAGTACGGGCATCCGGACCGCGATCGCGACCTGCTGCGCGCGCTGTCCCCGATGAGCCGCATCGAGGCGCTGCGCGCTCCGTTCCTGGCCGTCCACGGCGAGCACGACACCAATGTGCCCCCGGGCGAGTCCGAGCAGTTCGTCCGGGCCGCCAGGGAACGCGGACTGGAGGCGGAACTCCTCCTGCTGCGCCACGAGGGCCACGACTTCCGCCGCGCCGACAACCGCCGCCTGTTCCGCCGGACCGCGGCCGACTGGCTGGAGCGTCACCTGTCGGACCGGGGCCGTGAGGGGGTCTGACGGGCGGGCGGCCGCCGGGGCCGGCGGTCAGGCGCGCACAGGTCACGGAGCCGGGCCGGCCGCCGGACGTGCCCGGGGTTCCCGTCCGGACCTGCCGAGCCGGGCGATGTCACAGGTACCTGTCACACTTCAGGGGCGTACGGGGGAGCGGTGCGGGTAGTCGCGCGGGTGTGATCGGTGAGTGAAGGCGGACCGGATGGAACCAGTTCCTGTCGACGAGAGGGGCGCGGCGCCAGACGCGCCGCGGCTGCGGGCCTCCTACGCTCTGGACGGCGACGGCGCGTGGATAGCGCGGGCCCGCCACCTCGCCGCGGCGTTCCTGACGCGGGTGCGGACGGAGGACGGCCTGCCGGTGTCGGCCCGCGCGGTGGAGATCACCCAGCTCGTGGTCAGCGAGCTGGTCACCAACGCCCGCAAGTACGCACCCGGTCCCGTCCGGCTGGACCTGTGCGTCCTCGGTGACGCCCTGGAGGTGACCGTCCGGGACGGCAATCCCGTGCTGCCGGTGCCCCGGGCCGCGGATCCGGGCCGTGTCGGCCAGCACGGGCTGGAGATCGTGATGGCCGTCGCCGAGGGGCTGGACGTGCAGCAGGAGCCGGCCGGCAAACGCGTCACGGCCCGCATCTCCCTCCTCGACACCCCGGCGGCCGGCTAGCGGCAGGCACGGGGACCCGCTCCGGGCCGGACCGGGGTGGGCGCGGCGGCCGCCCTCCGCGGTCAGCACGACGATGAAGTCCGCCCCGGACGCTTTTCCGGCACCGCCGTTTCGCCGCTCGGGTCGGTGACGTGGCTCAGGCGTACCGGTCGAGGAGGGCCTGGAGGTATTCCTCCAGCCTCCGGGTCAGGACTCCGGCGGTCAGGTCGGTGCGGCCCAGCTCCCGCCACGCCACGGCGACCTTCTCCGCGTCGGGCGCGAAGGCCAGGGCGTCCAGCAGCCGCCAGTAGAGATGGGCGCCGGGGTCCTCGGCCAGGGTCCCGCCCGCGGCGGCGTACCGGTCGGCGAAACGCATCCCCGCGGGAACACCGTGCAGCAGGGCCAGGGTCGTCGAGCAGTGGGCGACGTCCAGGTCGGCCGGTCCCCAGGAGGTCTCCACCCAGTCGACGACGCCGCTGATCCCGAGGCCGGGGCCGTCGCCCGAGAAGAGGACGTTGCCGGGGTGGTAGTCCCGGTGCAGGAAGCAGGCGCGGTGGTCCGGCGGCTCGCGGCGGATGACGTCGACGGCCCGTCGCCACAGCTCCGGCCGCCGGGCGTCCCCGGGCGGGACGACCCGCTCGGGAGAGGTCCACGCCTGGTAGGGGCGGGGCCGTGTCTCCGCGGTCACCGGCACCCGGTGGACGCGCAGCAGCTGACGCGCCAGCAGGACGGCACGGTCGTCGGCGCCCTCGTCGTCCAGCCGTACGGTTCCGGGCAGCAGGGACATGAGCAGGGAGGGGTGGTCGCAGTACCGCGCGGTCGCGTCCACCGCCACGAGCGTGGCCGCGGGCACGTCCGTGTCGCCGAGCAGCGCCAGGACGGCCGCCTCGCGGCTGAGCAGGCCCTCCGCGTGCCGGACGAAGAAGGGCTTGACGAAGGACCGCAGGACCAGGGAGCGCGGGCCCTCGGGCCCCCGGACGTCCAGACGGCGCATCTCCGACGTCCAGCCGCCGCGCAACCGCACCGCGCGCTCGATGCGTTCGCCCTCGGAGAGCCCCTTCTCCACCCAGGCACGCGTGGCGTCCCAGCCCTGGCCGTCGAGGCCGGTGCCGACCCCCTCCGGCTCCTCGCCCGTCGTCATGCGGGGGAGGCTACCGCCCTGCCCGCCGGGCACGGAGGGCGGGCCGGAACAATCGCTCGCGCGACGGAGTTGTCGTTGCTGAACAGGGTCAGCGGTGATCGACGACGGTCGACAGCGCGTCCGGCGCGAGCCGGGTGAACCAGCCGGAGACGTGGGAGAAGGGCGAGACGAGATGACGAGGACCGAGGAGAGGGCGCTGCTCGCGGGCGGCTGCTTCTGGGGCATGCAGGAGCTGATCCGCACGTTCCCGGGCGTGCTGACCACGCGGGTGGGATACAGCGGCGGCGACGTGCCCAACGCCACCTACCGCAACCACGGCACCCACGCCGAGTCGATCGAGATCACGTACGACCCCGCGGTCACCGACTACCGCACGATCCTGGAGTACTTCTTCCAGATCCACGACCCGACCACGAAGAACCGCCAGGGCAACGACATCGGCCTGAGCTACCGCTCCGCCATCTTCTACCTCGACGACGAGCAGAAGCGCGTCGCCGAGGAGACGATCGCCGACGTCAACGCCTCGGGACTGTGGCCGGGGCCCGTGGTGACCGAGGTGGTCCCGGCCGGCCCGTTCTGGGAGGCCGAGCCGGAGCACCAGGACTACCTGCAGCGCTACCCGGACGGCTACACCTGCCACTTCGTGCGCCCCGGCTGGCGCCTGCCGAAGCGCGCGGAGTCCTGAGCCGGGGCCCGCTGCGCGGAAGAAGGGGCGCGCCCGCTCGGGCGCGCCCCCGCTTCGTGTCCGGGCCGGGCGGACGTCGCTCAGCCGAACTGGCCGGGCCGGTAGTCGCCGGCGGGCTGCTGGTTGATGACGTTGATGCGGTTGTAGGCGTTGATGACGGCGATGAGGGACATCAGCGCGACCAGCTGGTCCTCGTCGTAGTGCTTGGCGGCGTTCGCCCAGGCCTCGTCGGTGACCCCGCCGGCCGCGTCGGCGATCCGGGTGCCCTGCTCGGCCAGCTCCAGCGCGGCCCGCTCGGCCTCGGTGAAGACCGTCGCCTCCCGCCAGGCGGCGACCAGGTTCAGCCGCACCGAGGTCTCCCCGGCCGCCGCCGCGTCCTTGGTGTGCATGTCGGTGCAGAAGCCGCAGCCGTTGATCTGGCTGGCCCGGATCTTCACCAGTTCCTGGGTCGCGGCCGGCAGCCCCGACTCCGACAGCACCTTGCCCGCCGAGTTGATGTGCTTCAACACCTTGGCCGCGAGGGCGTTGCCGAAGAGGTCGAGACGCGCTTCCATGACGATCTCCTTGATCGGGGTTGCGGTTACGCACTACTGACGTGACGACTCCTCCGGATGTGACAGGCACGTGAGTGTGACGTACGTCTCTCCGGTGGGCGGCGTCGCCGTACGCCTCGTCCGCGGGGTGCGGAACGGGCGATAACCTGGCCGCACGCCGGCCCGGCCGGACCGACCGGGCCCCGGCCCCTGTCCCGTCCCGACGGCCCGGTGAGGGCGGGGGACGTCCGGGAACAAGGAGGGGGACGAGGAGCGTGGACGGGGTGCGGAGCGTCGGTGAGTGAGCGTCGGGAACGCGACTGGACGGACATGACGCCGGCGGATTTCGACCGGGACGCCCCCCTGTGCCTGAACGTGGGAACCGGACCCGTCGTGGTGCCGGCCGAGCCCGACGAGTACGGCACGGAGCCCCTCTTCGGAGAGGAGGCCCCCGACCGGCGCCCCGCTCCGCGTCGCCCCGCGCGCCGGACGGCCCCCGCCGAGCAGGAGCAGCTGTTCTGAACCCGGTACGTGACGACGTGGCACCGGGGCGATCGCCCGGCCTCGAGTCCGCCTGAGTTCCTGCCCCGGTCCCGTCGAAGCCGGTCGCGTACGGCCGAACGGGCCGGCCGCGGACCATCGCCCACCGCCGTACAGTGGGGAGGACGGCCGTGCCCCGGCGGGTTCCGCTGAACCCGGCCGACGGGTGCTCCGCACCGCCTCCCCGCCCGAGAAGCCGACGAGTACATGTGCCACCGCCCTTCCCCGTCCCACGGCCCGCAGGAACCGCTCTTCGGTCTTGACGAGATACCACGGGCCCCGGCAGCCGAGCCGGCCCCGCCCGCCCGTGCCTTCCGCGACTCGGCGCAGGCGCGCCGGCTCCTCACGATCCGTGAGATCCACGCCGAACCGGCCGCCGCCGCCTCGCCCCGGGGCCGGCAGATCCTCGCCCGCTTCCCCGAGGCCCGGCTGATCGAGGTGGACTCCCACTGGCGCATCCCCGAGCTGCACGGCAACGAGGGCAGCGCCGACGACTGGATGCGGATCAAGCGCCGGACTCTGGTGCTGGGCGTGAGGAAGACGCTCACCACGCGTCCCAACGGTCGCTCCGCCGACTGGATCGCCCCCGGCCCGTCCAACGGCTGCGCCCTCTCCTGCGTGTACTGCTACGTGCCCCGCCGCAAGGGCTTCGCGAATCCGATCACGGTCTTCACCAACATCGACCGCATCCTCGCCCACCTCGGACGCCACGTCGCCGCCCAGGGCCGCAAGCCCGAACCCAACCAGTGCGATCCCGAGGCGTGGGTGTACGACATCGGGGAGAACGGCGACTGCGCGGTCGACGCCCTCGTGTGCGACAACACCGCAGACCTGGTGCGCGCCTTCCGTGACTGGCCCACCGCGAAGGCGTCCTTCGCGACCAAGTTCGTCAACCCCGACCTGCTGGAGCTGGAACCGCGCGGCCGTACCCGCATCCGGTTCTCGGTGATGCCGGCCGACGACTCACGCCTGCTGGACCTGCGCACCAGCCCGGTCGACCGCCGGATCGCCGCCGCCGCGGACTTCCTCGACGCCGGCTACGAGGTGCACTTCAACCTCTCGCCGGTCGTCGTCCGGCCCGGCTGGCAGGACGCCTGGGCGCAACTGCTGCGGCACATGGACGACGTACTGCCGACGCGCGTCAAGCGACAGGCGCGGGCCGAGGTGATCATGCTCACGCACAACGCCGGCCTGCACGAGGTCAATCTGCGCTGGCATCCGCGCGGCGAGGACGTGCTCTGGCAGCCCGTGGTGCAGCAGACCAAGCGGTCCCAGAACGGCGGCCTCAACCTCCGCTACCGCGACGACGTCAAGCGCCGGGCCCTTGCGGACCTGAGTGAGCTGGTCGCACGCCACGCGCCGTGGCTGGGCATCCGGTACGCCTTCTGAGGGACCGGCCCGAGGACTCGGCAGGCACGTCCGGCCTTTCTGAAGATCACCGCCTGATAACGCTAAATAAGGCTAGGCTAACCTTGCTGCGTGATATCTGGTGAAGAGGCGGCCCTGGGCCCGCGTGGCCACGAACTGTCGGCCACCGATGTGACCGTGGCGTACGACGGCGAAGACGTCGTGCACGGTGCCGAGCTGACCCTGCGGCCGGGCGAAGTGACCGCCCTGGTGGGCCCGAACGGCAGCGGCAAGTCGACACTGCTGCGCACCGTCGCCCGACTGCAGCGGCCACGGCGGGCCGCGCTCACGATCGACGCCGGCACCGACGCCCTCGCGCTCAGCCCCCGGGAGTTCTCCCGCCACGTGGCCCTGCTGCTGCAGGCACGCCCCACGCCCAGTGGTCTGAGCGTGCGGGACGTCGTCGAGTTCGGCCGCTACCCGTACCGCGGCCGATGGGGCGGGGCGGACCCCGGCGGCCGCGCCGCCGTGGACCGCGCACTCGCCCTGACCGGCGTCGCGGAACTCGCCGAGCGCGGGGCCGAGCACCTCTCCGGCGGGCAGCTCCAGCGTGTGTGGCTCGCCGGCTGCCTCGCCCAGGAGACGGGCGTCCTCCTCCTCGACGAGCCCACCACCTACCTCGACCTCCGCTACCAGGTGGAACTCCTCGACCTCATGCGCGACCTGGCCGACGACCACGGCATCGCCGTCGGTGTCGTCCTGCACGACCTCGATCAGGCGGCGGCCGTCGCCGACCGGATCGTGCTGCTCGCGGGCGGACGCGTCGTCGCCGAGGGCCCGCCCGAGGACGTCCTGACACCGGAGCGTCTGACCGAGGTCTACGGCATCCGGATCGAGGTCGACACCGACCCCCTGACGGGCCGGCTGCGCACCCGCGCCATCGGCCGCCACCACACCCGAAGTGAAAGGCTCCGCACCACCTCATGAGACGCCTCCTGCTCACCGCGCCCATGGCCGCCGCCGCCCTGCTGCTGACCGCCTGCGGCACCACCGAACCCGCCGCCGACGACTCCGAGAAGTCCACCGAGGCCATCACCCTCACCGACGCCTCCGGCGCCGAGGTGGAACTCGACGGCCCCGCCAAGAAGGTCGTCGGCACCGAGTGGAACGTCGTCGAGAGTCTCGTCTCGCTCGGCGTCGACCCCGTCGGTGTGGCCGACGTCAAGGGCTACAAGACCTGGAACACCGCGGCCCCGCTCAAGAACGAGCCCGAGGACATCGGCACCCGCGGCGAACCCAGCATGGACACCATCGCCTCGCTCAAGCCCGACCTCATCGTCGCCACCACCGACCTGCAGCCCTCCGCCGTCAAGCAGTTGCGCAAGGTCGCCCCGGTCCTGGAGGTCAAGTCCGCCGACGCCTCCGACCCGATCGGGCAGATGCTGGAGAACGTCGACCTCATCGCCGAGGCCACCGGCACCACCGAGCGGGCGGCCACGCTGAAGAAGGACTTCGAGGCCAACCTCGCCGAGGGCAAGAAGGTCCTCGCCGACGCCGGTCTGGACGGTGCGGAGTTCGCCTTCGCCGACGGCTACGTCACCTCCAACCAGGTATCCGTCCGCCCCTACACCGCCGGTTCCCTCATCGGCGCGGTCAACGAGCGGCTCGGCCTGAAGAACGCCTGGAAGATGAAGGGCGACGAGGTGTACGGCCTGGCCGCCACCGACGTCGAGGGGCTGACCGGCCTGGGCAAGGTCCACTTCGCCTACATCGCCAACGACAAGGACCCGAACAGCGACCCCTTCGGCAAGCAGCTCGCCGGGAACTCCGTGTGGAAGTCCCTGCCGTTCGTGAAGTCCGGTGACGTCCACCGACTGCCCGACGGCATGTGGATGTTCGGCGGCACCGGCTCGATGGAGACGTACGCCGACTCCGTCGTCGAGGCACTGACGAAGAAGTAGCGCGATGACCGTCACCGCTACGACTCCCACCGCCCGTCCGGCGACGGTCACGTCCCGGACGGGCGCGGCCGCGGTGACGGGCGCGCTCGTGCTCCTGGTCGCCGCCCTGGCCGTCGTCGACATCACCCAGGGCACGGCCGCGGTCGGCCCGGTCGAGGTCCTCAAGGCCCTCACCGGGCGGGCCGATCCGGCCGACGCCTCCGTCGTCGTCGCCTCGCGGCTGCCCAGGATGACCGCCGGCCTGCTCGTGGGCGCGGTCCTGGGCATGGCCGGTGCCGCGCTGCAGGCCGTCAGCCGCAACGTCCTCGCCTCCCCGGACACCCTCGCCGTCAACGCGGGCTCCTACTTCGCCCTCGGGCTCGTCGCCGTCACCGGCGTGTCGCTGCCCTTCCTGGCCTCCTCCGGCGTCGCCTTCGCCGGGGGACTCGCGGCGGCGGCCGTGGTGCTCGGCCTGTCCGGGCTCGGCGCGGGAACCGTCCGGCTCGTCCTCGCCGGTACCGCGCTCGCCCTCGGGCTCACCGCCGTCACCGAGGGACTCCTGCTGCTGTTCCCGCAGCAGACCGAGGGCCTCTACCAGTGGAACCAGGGCAACATCGGCCAGAACGGTTTCGACGGCGTGGTCCAGATGGCGCCCGTCGCCGTCGTCGGTCTCGCCGGGCTGCTGCTCATCGCCCGCCGGGTCGACGCCCTCGCCCTCGGCGACGACGCGGCCCGCGGACTCGGCGTCCCGGTGCGGTCGACCCGGGTCACGGCGGTCGTGCTGGCGACGCTGCTGTCCGCGGCGGCCGTCACCCTGGCCGGCCCGATCGGCTTCGTCGGCCTGTGCGCCCCGGCACTCGTCCGCCCGCTCGCCCGCAGGATCCGCGGGTTCCTGCGGCTGCGGGCGGCCGTGCCGGTCGCCGGCCTGATCGGCGCCGCGCTGGTGCTCGGGGCCGACGTGCTGCTGCGCACCTTCGTGGCCGCGGACACCGCCGTCGCCGTACCCACCGGTGTGGTCACCAGCCTCCTCGGCGCGGTGTTCCTGGTCGTGATGGCGGCCCGGCTGCGCGACACCGCCGGTGCCGCCGCGCCGGACAAGCTGCGCATCCGCAGCCGCCGGGTCTTCCTCACCACGCTCACCGTGCTCGTCCTCGTCCTGGTCGGCACGGTGATCGCCGCCGTCCTGCTGGGCGACAGCAAGCTGCTGCTGGGCGACGTGGTCAACTGGGCGCAGGGCCGGGCCGGCCGGACCGTCTCCTTCGTCCTGGACACCCGCACCCCCCGGGTGTTCGCCGCGCTCCTCGCGGGCGCCGCGCTCGCGCTGGCCGGAACCCTGGTGCAGGCCGTCACCCGCAACCCGCTGGCGGAACCCTCCGTCCTCGGAGTCTCCGGCGGCGGCGCGCTCGGCGCGGTGATCCTCGTGACGACGGTGCCCCTCGCCGGGGCGTGGAGCGTCGCCGGAGCCGCCTTCGCGGGATCCGCGGTCACCGCGGTCGTCGTGTTCGGCCTCGCCGCGCGCGGGGGCTTCCAGCAGAACCGGCTGGTGCTCGTCGGCATCGGTGTCGCGACCGCGACCACGGCCCTGATCAGCCTGCTGATCGTGCTCACCGACCCGTTCAACGCCACGAAGGCCCTCACCTGGCTGTCGGGATCCACCTACGGCCGGACCCTGCCCGACGTCCTGCCCCTCGCGGCCGTCCTCGCCGCCGGCATCGCGGTGGCCGCCGTGCGGCACCGGGAACTCGACCTCGTCTCCCTCGACGAGGACACCCCCCGGCTGCTCGGACTCGACCTGAGCCGGGGGCGGTTGGGCTTCCTCGTCGTGAGCGTGCTGCTCACCGCCACTGCCGTGGCCGCCGCCGGCACCATCGGCTTCGTCGGCCTGGTCGCCCCGCACGCGGCGCGGGCCCTCGTCGGACGGCGGCACACCCGCGTCGTGCCGGTCGCGCTGCTGCTCGGCGCCGTGCTGGTGTGCGCGGCGGACCTGCTGGGCCGCACGGTGATCGCTCCGGCCCAGCTGGGCGCCGGCCTCATGACGGCCGCGATCGGAACGCCGTACTTCCTCTACGTTCTGGTGCGCAGCCGCCGGTAACCCGCGCGGGCGCGGCGGTTCGGCGCACGGTCGGTTGTACCGCGGGCCCTGCGGCGAGGGTGTTCGTCTCCTCGCCGCAGGGCCCGCGGTGTCTTTCGCCACCGGCAGCGGAAGGCAGGGGCGGGGGAGGGGGCCGGACGGGCCCGGCGGCCGACGCCTCATCCGCGCTCGCGCAGGTACGCCTCCAGCTCGGCGGCCCCGGTCAGCATCGCCCGCCCGCGGGCGGACAGCCGGCCGCGCCAGTCGCGCAGTGCGGCCTCCAGCGGCTCCAGCCCGCCGGCCGCCCGCACCTGGGCGATCAGCGGGGCGATCTGCTCCAGCAGGTAGCCGCCCCGCCTGAGTTGGTGGGCCAGCCGGGCGTCCCGTACGTCGGCCTCGTCGTAGACGCGGTACCCGGTCCGCGGATCGCGGCGCGGGCTCACCAGCCCGGCACGCTCCCACGCGCGCAGCGTCGCGGGCCGGATGCCGAGCTTCCCCGCCAGCGGCCCGATGAACGTGCCGCCGGGCCCGGACACCCCGGCCGGACCGGGTCCCGCACCGGGCTCGGGTGCCGGGGCGGGCTCCAGGTCACGGAGGGCGCTCTCCACGGCCTGGAGGGTCCGGCGGTCGTCGAGGAGCTGGGCGTGGCTCTCGTCGATGATGCGGAACGCCTCCTCGGCCGCACCCTGGTTCACCGCCCGCATGATCGACGCCGCCGTCCGGTGGCCGTGGCCGGGCACCAGGGCGAGGAACGCGCGCAGGGCTCCCGCGTGCAGCGGGGTATAGGTGCGGTAGCCGTGGGGCGTGCGCCCGGCGGCCGGAAGGATGCCGGCCTCCTCGTAGTTCCTGATCGCCTGTGTGGACAGACCGTGCCCGCGCGCCAGATCAACCGGCCTGAGCCGCTCGCCCTTTTGAGAGTTTCGCCCCATGATCCTGCCGCTGTCGCGAGAAAGTTTCAACCGAAAGTTCAACGATACCGTTGAGGGCATGGCTACCGACATCAAGGACATCGCCCATGCCGTCGGGGCGACTGCCGTCATGGGGCTGCTCCCGGCCCGGCCGCGGATGCTCGCCCTGGGCGAGCCCACCCACGGCGAGGACGCTCTCCTCGACCTGCGCAACGAGCTCTTCCGGCAGCTGGTCGAGCAGGAGGGCTACCGGACGATCGCGATCGAGAGCGACTGCCTGACGGGCCTGGCCGTGGACGACTACGTCACCGCGGGCACGGGCACCCTCGACGAGGTCATGGAGCGCGGATTCAGTCACGGGTGGGGCGCGTCCGCGGCCAACCGCGAGCTCGTGCGCTGGATGCGCACCTACAACGTCCGCGCCGACAACGACGGCCGGCCCGCGTCCGAGCGGCTCCGCTTCGCCGGATTCGACGGCCCGCTGGAGATCACCCACGCCGCGAGTCCCCGGCAGGCCCTCACCGCACTCCACGGCCATCTCGCGGCCCGGGTGGACGCGGACCTGCTCCCCTGCACCGCGGAAACGCTCGACCGCCTGCTCGGCACCGACGACCGGTGGACCGATCCCGCCGCGATGACGGACCCGTCCCGGTCCGTGGGACAGTCGGCCGAGGCCGGGCAATTGCGGCTGCTCGCCGACGACTTGGTGGCGCTGCTCGACGCGCTGACGCCGCATCCGATCACGGCGGCCTCGCGGGACGACTGGGACCGGGCACGCCTGTACGGGCGCACCGCGACCGGCCTGCTGCGCTACCACCGCTGGATGGCCGACACCTCACCGGCCCGCATGACACGGCTGGTGGGCGTCCGGGACCAGATGATGGCCCACAACCTCCTCGCCGTCGCCGAACGGGGCCCGGCACTCGTCCACGCCCACAACGCCCATCTCCAACGCGCCAAGAGCTCGATGCGGATGGGCGGGACGCCGGTGGAGTGGTGGAGCGCCGGCGCGCTGGTGAGCGCCCGGCTCGGCGAGGAGTACGCCTTCGTGGCCACGGCCCTCGGCACGATCCGGCACCAGGGAGTGGACACGCCGCCGCCGGACACCCTCGAAGGACTCCTGTACGCGCTCCCGGAGGACCGCTGCGTCATCGGTGCCCCGCGGCTGGCCACCGCCCTCGGCGGCACACGGCCCGTGCCCCGCGTATCCCCCTGGTTCGGCTACGCCCCGCTCGACCCGGCCCACCTGGCGGACAGCGACGGCATCGTGTTCGTCAAGGACGTCCCGCAGCGCTAGGGCCTCTCGTGTGGGGCGTGCCGGGCGCCGCAGGCCCGGTGAGGTGGAGCGGCGGCACCCGGCTCGGCGAGCGGTGTGCTCAGCCGAAAGTCTTGACGGCCTGGTAGTACGTCCACGCGGTGCTGTCGCAGGCGGTCTTCGTCGCGCCGCTGTAGCGGGCGCAGACGCGCTTGAGGTCCTCGTAGAAGGCGCTGTCCAGTCGTGCCTTGTTGGCGGTGAAGGTGCCCATGGCCTTGTAATTGCGGTAGCCGAAGTCGTGGCGGGCGCACGACATCGAGAAGGGGAAGCCGAACGGGTTGTCGGGAGAGGACGAGCAGTAGTCGGTGGTCCAGTTGAACCCGTAGGCGGACCAGGCGGATTGGTTGGCCTGTGCCGCGCTCCAGAGGTTGTAGCTCGACGCGCTGGTCTGCGTCCAGCTCGCGAGGACCTGGGCCTTGTCGGCGGGAGCGGCTTCGGCGGTTGTGGTGGTGCCGACGACACCGGCCAGGGCCAGGGCCGAAGAGGCGAGTGCGGTGGCGAGTCTTCGGTGCATCCCACACCTCCATGGGGCTGTGACCCGACCATCGGGTCACAGGTTCATGACAAGACCATGCCCAACACGACAGCCCCCTCACACCACATGCGACCCAATGATCCGTTAACTCTTGGGTCGACCGGACGGCGGGCGGGTGAACCGGCCGCCGTGGGCGGGGGCAGCGGCAGGCGCCTCCCCGTCACCACCCTCGCGAACCCGCCGGAGAGCACGTACTTCCCCACCGTGGACGCGGCCCCGGGTACCACCGTCGGCGCACCCGCCGGGCCGCGCTCGACGCGGTGGTGGGCACCGGGGCGCCCGGCCTGGTGGTCGTGCCCGCGACCACCCTCGCCGCACTGTGCCGCGAGGACCGGGACGTGCCGGTGACCATCGAACGGCTCACCTCGGCCGTGTCCCTGTCCCGGCGGGCGGACGACGCCGCGGCCCGGTGCTCGACGAGGGAGGCTGTGTCAGCTCCGCGCGGTACCGGGCGCCCGGTAGGTCCACTCCCGGTCCGCGTCGGTGATCGGCCGCAGCACGCGGGCCGGGGTCCCGGCGACGACGGTCATCGGCGGCACATCGGCGGTCACCACACTGCCCGCGCCGACGACCGAGCCCCGCCCGGCGGTCACGCCGGGCAGGATCACCGCGCCGGCCCCGATCCACACGTCGTCCTCGATGCGCACCGGCGCCGAGAACTGGCTGCCGTCCCGGCGCAGTTCCGGGTGGACGGGATGGCCGGTGGTGCTGATGGTCACGTGGGGCGCGAACATCACGCGGTCACCGACGAAGACCTCGACGTCGTCGACCAGGGTGAGGCCGAAGTTGACGTACACGTCGTCGCCGAGGTGCACATGACTGCCGTAGGCGACGTGCAGCGGCGGTTCGATCCACACCCCTCGGCCCACCGAGCCGAGCAGTTCGGCCAGGAGGGCGCGGCGGGCCTCCTGGTCGCGCGGGCCGGTGCCGTTGTACTCGGCGGCGAGTTCCTTGCCGCGGAACCGTTCCTCCTCGAGGCGCTCCAGACCGGGCGCGGAGTCGGTGTACAACTCGTGGTTCGCCATGCGGCGGCGTACCTCGCGCTCGGGGGCGTCGTCGTGTGTCACTGCTTCTCCGTGGGGTGTCGTGGAAACGGCCGGGCCGCACCACCGTGCGGGCGGTGCGGCCGGCCGGTCGGTGCGGCAGCCGGTCAGTCCGTCACGTCCGTGACCGTCCAGCGTTGGTTGGAACCGGAGTTGGGCGGCCAGGTGGTGACCGCGGCGCCCTCGTGCGTGGCCTGGCCGCCGACCTCCAGGAGGCGTCCGGTGGCCGCGTTGACCAGCGTCCAGGTGCCGTCACCCGTGGTGGACATGATCCACTCGGCCGCCGCGTCCCGCTCGCCGGTGTGCGGTTCGGCCACCGGGACGTTGTCGCGAACGGTCAGGCGCTTGCCGTCCACCGGGTTGGTGAACTCGTAGCGCTGGCGGACGCCGTCGTCGGGGCGCACCGCGCTCAGCCGCCACTGCTGGGAGGCAGAGCCGTCGCCCGCGCCGATGACCAGGCCGGTGCCGTCGTCCGCGACGGTGACGGCCTTGCCGCTCTGCACGCCGGTCAGGGTGTAGGTGTGCCCCTTGCGCAGCAGCGGGGCGTCCTTCGCGACGCCCGAGACGCCCTCGACGACGAAGGACGTCACCGACTGCGCGGGCACGGTGAAGGTGGCCGCGCGGTCGTCGACCGTGAGGGCGTCGTGCCGTTCCAGCTTGCCGTCGGCGCTGGTCACGACGGGCGTGACGGTCGCGTTCCGGCTGATGTGGCGGAACTTGGACAGGTCGAGGGTGACGGTGCGCGGCGTGGTGGTGCCGTTGACGTGGACGAGCGAGGCGCCCTTGCCGTTCTTCGTCACCGCGGCGGCGCTGGAGGTGTCGTTCACCTTGATCAGCCGGTCACCGGGCCTGATGAAGTGGGTGAAGTTGCGGGCGGTGTCGAACTTGGTGTTCGTACGGATGGGACAGGTCTCGAGGGTGTCCTGCGAGGTGCAGCTGAAGGGGAGCTGGATCTCGCCCCAGTTGCCGCCCTTGGCGGACTCGCCGCCGGGCCTCATGTTGTCGTAGTCCTCGACGGGCTGCCAGAACACCCAGGCGCGCGGCTCGAGTTCGCGCAGGTCGTCGACGATGCGCTGGGCGAGGCCGAGACCGGGGCGCATGTCCGTGAAGCTCTGCCCGTCGCCCCAGTCGCCCTCGACCTCGCTCATCCACAGCCGCTTGTCCTCGGCCTTGGAGAGGTCACGGACGGTGGTGCGCTGGCCGGTGCCGTAGGTGTGGACGTTCATCTGACCGACGAGGTCACGGGTCCCGGGGGAGTAGGCGTTCCAGTTCTGCGCGAAAATGGACGGGTTGGTCTCGTCCATGGCGGAGATCTCCGCGCCGGTCCCCGCCTCCCTCAGCGCCGGGGCGAGGGCGTGCAGCACCTTCTCCTGCAGCTCGGGGCCCATGTGGGCGCCTTCCTGGCGGCCACCGACGGGTTCGCCGTCCGGGCCCAGGCGGGTGCTCCAGTAGGGGGTGTTCGGCTCGTTGAAGGGGTCGACGGTGTCGACCTCGATGCCGTGCGCCCGCTCCAGCCGCCGGGTGGCGCCCGCCAGGTAGGCGGCGAAGTCGTCGACCGAGCCGGTCTTCAACTGGTCGGTGGTGGCGTCGAACCCGCCGGAGACGTAACCGCTGACCGTCATGAACCAGGGCGGTGAGTTGCTGAAGGTCTCCCAGTGGGTGATGTCCTTCTTGATGCGGTCCACCCACCACCGCTGGGTGGCGTCCGCCTTCGGGTTCCAGTCGGCGGGGTCCTCGGCGTCCCACCAGTCGGTGTCCTCGCGGGTGGTGCCCGCGGGCGCCTTCCACCAGCCTTCGACGGCCCCTCCGGCCCGCAGGTAGTCCTTCACGTCCGGCGCGTTGCCGCCGCCGATGTTGTAGCGGGCGATGTTCAGGGCGAGCCCGTCGTCGCCGAAGAGGAGTTGCGCGAGCTTCTCGCGTATCTCGGGCGGGTAGTCGCCGGTGGCGTTGGCGAACCAGACCAGGCTGGTGCCCCAGCCCTCGAACCTCTCCTGCTGGTACGAGGGGTCCGGCCGGACCGTGACGGAAGGGGTGTCCGCGGTCACCTGTGCGGTGGAGGCCGGGGCGGACAGCAGGGCGGCCCCGGTGGCCAGGGCGGTGAGGGCGGCGGCTGTGAGGAGCCGTCTGTTGCGGGTGCGGCGTGCCATCGGTGTGCTCCCAACATGGAGGTGGGGTCGCGTTCTGGTGGACCCTCCCGCCGGGTTCGCCGCCGAGGGGAGGGGATGGCCCCCGGAACGGGTGCGTGCCGTTCCGGGGAGTTGAGGGGGTGTCTCAGGCGGCCGGCTGCCGCAGCACGGCGACGGCGCGGGGCCCGAGGGTGAGGGCACCGTCGGCGCCGGTGGTCCCGAGCAGTACGTCTCCGGGCACACCGCGCACCGCAACGGTCTCGTCGGTCCGGTTCACCAGGAACAGGAACCGGCCACCGCCGCCCCGGCGCACGGCCGGTTCGACCAGCCCGCGTACGTCGGCGGGCAGTTCGCTCTCCACACCGGCCGGTGCCAGCAGCCTGGGCAGCAGGGCGGTGAGGCCCTCGACACCGAGCCGGGTGGAGACGTACGCGGCCGAGCCGGAGCCCGTCGGACGGCGGGTGACGGCGGGGCGGCCGGCGTGCACGCCGGTGCGGTAGCGGACCAGGACCTCGGTGTCGGAGGCGGTCACGGTGATCCGGTCGGTCCACAGGCTGCCGGTCGTGGCGTCGTCCAGCTCCACGCTGTCACCGGCGAGCAGCGGCCCGAACTCCTCGATGCGGATGCCGAGCAGGTCCCGCAGGGCTCCCGGATAGCCGCCGAGCCAGACGTGGTCGTGCTCGTCGACGACGCCGGAGAAGTACGTGGTGATCAGATGGCCGCCCTGTTCGGCGTACCGGGTGAGCGTCTTGGCCAGGTCGGCGGGGACCAGGTGCAGCACGGGGGCGATCAGCACCTGGTGGCGGTGCAGGTCGGCCCGGGTGGTGACGAGGTCGGCGCGGATGCCGAGGGCGAGGAGCGCCGAGTACCAGTCGAGTGCCTCCTGCCGGTAGTCGAGCAGGGAGGTGGGGTGGGAGTCCTGCTCGCTCGCCCACCACGACTCCCAGTCGTAGAGGATGCCGACCCGGGCGGGTTCCCGTTCGGTCCCGGCGACCGGGGCGAGCGTCTTCAGGGTGGCGCCGAGCTCGGCCACCGCGCGGAACAGGTCGCTGTCCGGGCCGGCGTGCGGGACCATCGCGGAGTGGTACTTCTCGGCGCCCGCCGCCGACTGCCGCCACTGGAAGAAGCACACCGCGTCCGCTCCGTGCGCGACGTGCAGCAGCGAGTCGCGGGCCAGGTCACCGGGGCGTTTGGCGACGTTCACGGCCTGCCAGTTGACGGCGCTGGTGGAGTGCTCCATCAGGAACCAGGGCCGTCCGCCGGAGATGCCGCTGGTGAGGTTGGCGGAGAAGGACAGCTCGTCGCGGTCCTGCGGGCCGGGGTGGACGTAGTGGTCGTTGGAGACGAAGTCGATCTCGTCGGCCCAGTCGGGGTAGTTCATGCCCTTGGTGCCGCCCATCACCATGAAGTTGGTGGTGACGGGGACCCCCGGCGTGATCTCCCGCAGGATCTCCCGCTCGGCGCGCAGATGCTCCTTGAGCGCGTCCGACGAGAAGCGCTTGAAGTCCAGCTGCTGCGTGGGATTGGGGTGGGAGGCGGCCAGCCGCGGCGGCAGGATCTGCTCCCAGTCGGTGTACCGCTGCGACCAGAAGGCCGTCCCCCAGGCGCTGTTGAGCGCGTCGAGCGTGGTGTAGCGGGCGCGCAGCCAGTCCCGGAAGGCGCGGGCCGCGTCGTCGGAGTAGTCGTAGACGTTGTGGCAGCCCAGCTCGTTGTTGACGTGCCAGGCGACGAGCGCGGGGTGACCGGCGTAGCGGGTGGCCAGCTCCCGGACCAGGCGCAGCGCGTACCGGCGGAAGACGGGCGAGGTGGGACGCCAGTGCTGGCGCGCCCCCGGCCACAGCGTCTCGCCGGTGGCCGTGACCGGCAGGATCTCCGGGTGGGCCGTGGTGAGCCACGGCGGCGGGGAGGCGGTGGCGGTGGCCAGGTCGACTCCGACGCCGCCCTCGTGCAGCAGGTCCAGGACCTCGTCGAGCCAGGCGAAGTCCCAGGTGTCCTCGGCCGGTTGGATGCGGGCCCAGGAGAAGATCCCCACGGACACGAGGTTCACGCCGGCCTCGCGCATCAGCCGGACGTCCTCCTCCCACACGGTGCGGGGCCACTGCTCGGGGTTGTAGTCGGCGCCGTAGACGAGACGGGGGGCGGGGGCACCGTCCGCCCCGGCGGTGCGGGACAGGAGGGTGGAGATCATGGCGGTCCTTCCGGGGTGGGGGGCCGTCGGGCGGCGCGGGGTGTGCACGCCGCCCGGCGTGCTACTTCTCGACGGTGAAGCCCTGCTCGTTGCCGTACTCGACGGAGGCGTCCTGCCAGGCCTTCAGCCCTTCCGCCAGCGTGGTGTCCGAGATGTAGGCCTTGCCGACGGTGTCGTTGAAGATCGAGTTGGCGTACACCTGGTACGGCAGGTACGACCAGTCGTCGGCGACGTTCGCGGCCGACTCGGCGAAGATCTTGTTGACCTGCTGCCCGCCGAAGTACGGGAACTTCGTGTCCTGGAACTCCCGGGAGTTCAGCTGCGCGGTGGTGGCCGGGAACGCGCCGCCCTCCACACGCGTGTCCACGCCCTTGCCCGCGGTCGCGTACTCGACGAAGGCGTAGGCCAGTGCTTCGTTCCCGCCGAGTTCGGGCAGGGTGAGGGCGCTGCCGCCGTTCTCCGCGCTCGCCTCGGCGCCGGCCTCCCACTGCGGCAGCGGGGCGACGCGCCAGTCACCTGCGGTGTCCTTCACGCCCGAGGCGAGGTTGGCGGGCATCCAGGCACCGATGGCCAGCGTGGCGATGGTGCCGTCGCCCAGGCCCTTGTACCACTCGTCGGACCAGCTGGTGACGGGCGCGACCAGCTTCTCGTCGAGGAGCTTCTGCCAGGTGCCGGTGTACTTCTTCGCGCCCTCGTCGGAGAAGTCGATCCTCACCTCGGTGCCGTCGACCGTGTAGGGCCGCGAACCGGCCTGCCACAGCAGGCTGGTGGCGAAGCCCGCGTCACCGGCGTCGTTGGTGATGTACGCCTTCGGGTCCGCCTTGCGCAGGGCGCGGGCCGCGTCCACGTACTCGTCCCACGTCGTGGGCACCTCGATCCCGTGCCTGTCGAAGACCTTCTTGTTGTAGAACAGCGCCATGGGCCCGGAGTCCATGGGCAGGCCGTAGACGCCCTCGCCGCCGGCCTTCACGCCGTTCCACGGGCCGGGGGAGTACTGGTCGGCGAGCTTGCCGGCGCCGAAGCCCGTCAGATCGGTGAGCTGCTTCGTGAGCGCGTACTGGCCCATGGCGTAGTACTCGACCTGGGCGACGTCCGGGACGCCCTTCTTGGCGGACATGGCGTTCTGCAGCGCCTTGTACTGGTCGTTGCCGGTGCCGGCGTTGACGAGGTTCACCTCGACGCCGGGGTGCTCCTTCTCGAAGTCGGCGGCCACCTCCTTCAGCGTGGGTTCCCACGCCCAGACGGTGAGGGTGCCGCCCTTCTCGAGCGCGGCCCGGACGTCCGACTCGGAGACGTTCTTCGGGCCTGATCCCCCGTCGTCGGAGCCACCGCAGGCGGTGGCTCCCAGGGCGAGGGCGCAGACGAGGCCGATGCCGCGCAGCAGGCGGCGGGAGTGCTTGTGCATGGTCGAGCTTCCACTTCTTCGTGGCCGAAACCGTGACCGGTGGTGAGGACAGGGGCAGGGGCAACCACCGCGCGGCGCGGGCCCGTTCGGGCAAGGGGGGCAGGCCGGACGAGCCGCGCGGCGGAGCACAGCGGGGTCGGTGGCGCTATTCCTTGACGCTTCCGGCGGCGAGTCCGGACTGCCAGTACTTCTGCAGCAGCAGGAACGCGGCGACGAGCGGGACGATGGTGATCAGGGAGCCGGTGACGACCAGGTGGAACACGGGCTGGCCACCGGCGGTCTCGGCCTGGGCGTTCCAGCTGTTCAGGCCCAGGGTGAGCGGATACCAGTCCGGGTCCTTGATCATGATCAGCGGCAGGAAGTAGTTGTTCCAGGTGGCGACCATGGTGAACAGCGACACGGTGACGATGCCCGGCGCCAGCAGCGGCAGGGCGACGGTGAAGAAGGTGCGCACCTCGCCGGCGCCGTCGATCCGGGCCGCCTCCAGCAGCTCGGTCGGGATGGCCTCACCGGCGAACACCCACATCAGATACAGGCCGAACGGGGAGATCAGCGAAGGGATGATCACGGCCCAGGGGGTGTTGGTGAGCCCCATGGCGCTGAACATCAGGAAGGTCGGTACCGCCAGCGCGGTCCCCGGCACGGCGACCGCGCCGATGACGACGGCGAGGACGGCGCGGCGTCCGGGGAAGTCGAACTTGGCGAGCGCGTAACCGCCCAGCACCGCGAGGAAGGTGGCGCCCCCGGCGCCCACCACCACGTACAGCACGGTGTTGAGCAGCCAGCGGGTGAAGACGCCGTCGGCGTAGGTGAACGTCTCGGTGATGTTGTCCCAGAGGGCGAAGTCGCCGTCGAACCACAGGCCGAACGAACGGGACAGCCCCTCCTGGGTCTTGGTGGCGCTGATGAGCAGCCACACCAGGGGCACGAGACTGTAGAGCAGAACCAGGCCGGTGAGCACGGTCAGCAGGACGCTGCGCCGGGGCCGCCCGGCCGTGTGCCCGCGCCGGGGCGTGCGCAGCCGGGGCACGGATCTGGAGGCGCCGGACGGGGAGGCCGCGGGACCGGGGGCGGCGGGGGTGACGGTGGTGGTCATCGCTGCCTCACACTCCCTTGCGCATGCCGCGCAGCTGGACGACATAGGCGATGACCATGGTGATCAGCCCCATGACGATGGCGACCGTCGCGGAGTAGTTGTGCTGCTGCCCGGAGAAGGACAGCGAGTAGGTGTAGAAGTTCGGCGTGTAGTCGGTGGTGATGGCGTTGGGCGCCAGCTTCTGCATGACGCTGGGCTCGTTGAACAACTGGAAGCTGCCGATGATGGAGAAGATCGTCGCGATGACGAGGGCACCGCGGATCGCGGGCAGCTTGATGGCGGTGATGACGCGGATCTGGCCGGCGCCGTCGATCTCGGCCGCCTCGTAGAGGGAGTGCGGGACGACGCGCAGCGCCGAGTAGAAGATCAGCATGTTGTAGCCGACGAACTCCCAGGTGACGATGTTGCCGATGGAGGCCAGCACGAGGCCGGGGGAGAGCGGGTCGGGCAGCGAGAGGCCGAGGGCGTCGTTGAGGTCGCCGACGAGGCCGAAGCGGGTGCCGTACATGTAGCTCCACATGAGCGTGGCGACGACGGCCGGCACCGCGTACGGCAGGAAGACCGAGACGCGGAAGAAGTTCCTGCCGTAGAGCCGGCCGCTGTCCAGGGCCAGGGCCACCAGCAGGGCGATGCCGAGCATGACCGGGACCTGGACGCACAGGAAGAGCGAGACCCGGCCGAGGGCGGCCCAGAACCGCTCGTCCCGCAGGGCCTGCTGGTAGTTGTCGAGACCGACGAAGGTGGTCCCGCCGATGAGCTGGTCGCGGAAGAGGCTCAGGTAGAGCGAATACACGATCGGGGCCAGGAAGACCAGGGCGAACACGGCCACGAAGGGACCGAGGAAACCCCACCCCGTCCAGGAGCGGCGGTCCCGTCTCGCCGGGGGAGGCGCCGGCCGCGGCCCGGCGGCCACCGGCGGTTGCAGCGTCGTCATCTCGTTCCTCGCTCGTCACCATTCCGGAACCGGTGGCTGCCCCGGCGCACGAACCGGGCGGCATGCCCCCTGCACGCGATGTTTACGCAAACATCAGCCACCGCAGGAGGGCGCCGGGCTGTTATGTTTGCGTAAACATCGGATGGCGGCATGTCTACACTGCCCCCGTGAGGACGGTCAAGGGTCCCTTGGGGAAACCATGACGCGAGCAGCGACAGGAAGGCGGCTGACGGCGAGTGGACACGGCCGAGAGAACGCCGGCTGACGTGCCCGGCCCCACCACCGGGGCGGCCGCGGCCGCCCCGACCGGCGGTGCCGCGCGGCGCCCCCGTGCCCGCACCCGCAGCGGTGCCCGGACCACGGCCTCCATGGCCGACGTGGCCCGCCTCGCGGGGGTCTCGGCACAGACCGTCTCCCGCGTGTCCAACGGTTACGCGGGCGTGAACGAGCAGACCCGCCGTCAGGTGCTGGCCGCGATGAAGGAACTCGGCTACCGGCCCAACAGCGCGGCCCGCGCGCTCAAGCGCGGCGAGTTCCGCACCATCGGCGTCATCACCTTCACCCTGTCCACCACCGGCAACGTGCGCACACTCGAGGCGATCGCCACCTCCGCCGCGCACGAGGGGTACGCCGTGACCCTGCTGCCGGTCGCCGTACCGACCCAGGCCGAGGTGCGCGGTGCGTTCTCCCGGCTGGAGGAACTCGCCGTCGACGCCGTCATCGTCATCATGGAGGTCCACCTGCTGGACGCGGCGACGATCCACCTTCCCCCGCACGTCCAGGTCGTGGTCGTCGACTCCGACGCCGGTGACCACTACACGGTCGTCGACACCGACCAGGCCGGGGGCACCCGCGCCGCCGTGCAGCACCTGCTCGACCTCGGCCACCGGACGGTGTGGCACCTCGGCGGCCCGGAGGGCTCCTTCGCCGCCCAGCGCCGCACGGACGCCTGGCGGGCCGCCCTCGTCGAGGCCGGACGCGCCGCGCCGCCCCTCATCCGGGGCGACTGGTCGGCGGAGTCCGGCTACCGCGCCGGTCTCGAACTCGCCGCCCACGACGACTGCACCGCCGTCTTCGCCGCCAACGACCAGATGGCCCTGGGCCTGTTGCGCGCCCTGCACGAACGCGGCCGGCGCGTACCCGAGGACGTCAGCGTCATCGGTTTCGACGACATCCCCGAGGCCTCCTCCTTCCTGCCCCCGCTGACCACCGTCCACCAGGACTTCGCCGAGGTGGGGCGGCTCTGCGTGCGGGCCGTGCTGCGCAAGATGCGCCAGGAGGGCCCCGAGCGGGGCACGACGCTCGTCCCGACCCGGCTGGTGCCGCGCGCGAGCACGGCACCACCCCGGCAGGCCTGACCGCGCGGTCCCCGGGAGGTCCCGGCGGCGGACCCCCCTGAACGCCGGCCGGGTGGGGCGTGGGAGTGATGCCCGCGATCCGGGAAACACGGGGCGACGTGCCGAACCTCAAGCAACACCCGCACAGGGACGCGTCGGGCGGCCCCGCCCTCAAGCGGGCCCTGACCACTCCCCTGCTGTACTTCTTCATCCTCGGCGACGTCCTCGGCGCCGGCGTGTACGTCCTGGTGGGCCAGATCGCCGCCGACTCCGGCGGAGCCGTCTGGCTGCCGCTCGTCGTGGCCCTGCTGCTGGCGCTGCTCACCGCGGCCTCCTACGCCGAACTGGCGACGAAGTACCCGAGGGCCGGCGGGGCGTCCCACTACGCCACCAGGGCCTTCGGCCCGTTCATGGGCTTCGTCGCCGGATTCTGCATGCTCGCCGCCGGGATCGTCTCGGTCGCGGCGCTGGCCCGCGGCTTCGGCGGCGACTACCTGTCCGCCTTCGTCACCCTGCCCGTCGGGCTCGTCGCGGTCCTCTTCCTGGCCGGACTCGCCCTGGTCAACGCCCGGGGCATCAAGGAATCCACCCGCGCCAACGTCGTCGCCACGGTCGTCGAGGTCGGTGGTCTGCTCGTCATCGTCGTACTCGGCGCGTGGCTGCTGCTGCGGGGCGACGGGGACCCCGGGCGGCTCACCGACCTCGGCACGCCCGGGAAGGGGGCGGCCGCAGCCGTCCTGAGCGGGGCCGTGCTGGCGTACTACTCCTTCGTCGGTTTCGAGACCTCCGTGAACGTCGCGGAGGAGACCCGCGATCCCCGGCGCTCCTACCCGCGCGCCCTGTTCGGTGCCCTCGCCACGGCGGGCGCCGTCTACGTGCTGGTCGGCGTCGCCGCATCGGCGGCCGTCCCCACCGGCCGGCTCGCCGAGTCCAGCGGGCCGCTGCTCGAGGTCGTGAAGGAGGCGGGCGGCGTACCCACGTGGCTCTTCAGCGCCGTCGCGCTGGTCGCCGTGGCCAACGGCGCGCTGCTCACCGGCATCATGTCCTCCCGTCTCGCCTACGGCATGGCCCGGGACGGCCTGCTGCCGGCCGTGCTGACCAAGGTGCTGCCCGGCCGCCGGACCCCGTGGGCGGCCATCGCGGTCACCACCGCGCTCGCCGCGCTGCTGGCGCTGACGGGTGACGTCGCCACCCTGGCGTCCACCCTCGTCCTGCTGCTCCTGGTGGTGTTCCTCGTCGTCAACGCCGCCGTGCTCGTCCTCCGCCGCGACCCGGGCGAGGCCGGCCACTTCCGGGCACCCACCGTGCTCCCGGTGCTGGGCGCCGCGTCCTGCGTCCTGCTGGCCACACAGGTCGAGGCCCGGGTGTGGCTGCGCGGACTTCTGGTGCTCGCGGTCGGGGCGGTCCTCGCCGCGGTCACCGCCGCCAAGCACGGAAGGCACTCCGGGGCCGGGCCGACTGCGGCCGGTCCGAGCCGGGTCGGTATGCGGGATTGATGATCGTCAGCTTTCGTGCCCCATCCGCGGGACGGAGTCCGTCATGTCGGTCGGCATCCCCGAGCCTCCGCGGACCGACACGAGCAAGGCACATCCCGCGCGGGTCCACGACTGGCTCCCGGGCGGCAAGGACAACTACCCGGTGGACGAGGCCGTGGGCGAGAAGCCGCCGCGCCGCAGGCGCGCGACGCCGCCCGGCAGCCACCCGGTGATGTCGCACGCCGCGTCCGATCTCCACCCGGAGCCGGCGGAACAGGTCACCGCCGAGTACGCCGGGGCCTGCATCCGCCTCGGTGTCCGCACCCGCGAGGAGGTCGCCCGCTTCTTCGACGGCCTGGATCTCGTCGAACCCGGCCTGGTGGCGGCACCGGAGTGGTTCAGGACGCCTCCGGCACCGTCGCCCGAGGACAGCGACATCTACGCCGGGGTCGCACGGCTGCGCTGACGGCCCGCGCGGCCCGCGCACGCCTCGTCCGTGATCCCGGGACGCGGTGGCCTGCTTCCGGACGCGGACCGAGCGGGTGAGCGGCACGTCCGCAGGGCGTGGCGAGGCCGCACCCGGCGCCCGAGCGGCGCCGCGGCGGCCGTTTTCCGCTCCGGCGGGCAGGAACGGCGCATCCGCACCTTCGGCGCCGCGCCGACCGGGCCGCGACGGGTGGCCGCGGGGTCAGGGCAGGATCGCGTCGACGTAACCGCCGTCCACGCGCAGGGCCCCACCGGTCGTCGCGGAGGCCTGTTCGGAGCTGAGGTAGAC
>NZ_JAPSKQ010000030.1:36133-51238 GCF_031181555.1 Streptomyces sp.
CGGCGCCGCGCCGACCGGGCCGCGACGGGTGGCCGCGGGGTCAGGGCAGGATCGCGTCGACGTAACCGCCGTCCACGCGCAGGGCCCCACCGGTCGTCGCGGAGGCCTGTTCGGAGCTGAGGTAGACGACCATGTGGGCGATCTCCTCGGGTTCGATCAGCCGCTGCAGCAGCGACTGGGGGCGGTGCGCGCGCATGAAGGCGCGTTGCGCCTCGTCCCAGGGGAGGTCGCGGTCCACCAGCTCGTAGACGAAGTCCTCCACGCCTCCGGTGTGGGTGGGGCCCGCGATGACCGAGTTCACCGTGACACCGGTGCCCGCGGCCTGCTTGGCGAACCCGCGGCTCACGGCGAGCAGCGCCGTCTTGGACATCCCGTAATGGATCATCTCGGCGGGAGTGACGATCGCGGAGTCGCTGGCGATGTACTGGACGCGTCCCCAGGCGCGTTCGGTCATGCCCGGCAGGAAGAGACGGGTCAGCCGGACGGCGGCCAGCACGTTCACCTCGAAGTAGCGCCGCCACTCCTCGTCGGTGATCTCCAGGGGGTCGGCGGCACCGAAGACGCCGAGGTTGTTGACGAGGACGTCCACCCGCGGCAGGGCCTCGGCCACCTGCTCGGCACCCGCCTGTGTGGTCACGTCCGCGGCGATCGGCACCACGTCGGCGCCGGGCACCTCCCGAGCGAGCCGGCCGGCGCCGTCCCGCACGCGCTCGGCCGAGCGCCCGTTGACCGCGACCCGGGCGCCCGCCCGCGCCAGACCGGCGGCGATCGCCGCACCGATGCCCTGGGTGGAACCGGTGACCAGCGCGGTGCGGCCCTTCAGATCGATCTGCACGTCGTCGCGTCCCCTTCGCCTGTGTCCAGTCCGCCCCGCACGCCATCCCCTCGGGGCGCCCATCTCTCCGGTTCCCGGACGGAACGCCTCAAACCGCTCAAGAGGCATACGCTTCTTGTAGCGCACTCGGGGCATGCACACGATGACCGGCGAAACCCGGTCGCCCGGGTCACCGGGACGGGCGGAGAAGCGGGAGACGACGTGACGGCCGAACACGCGGGAGCGCCGAAGGACCGGGCGGAGGCCGAGCGGACCCACGGCAGCGCGACCGAGGACGATCTGCTCCAAGGGCTGGAGGTGGACGACCGGCGCCCGGAGCGCCCGGTCCTCCTCGACGCCGACGGCACCGCGATCGAGACATGGCGGGAGAACCACCCCTACGACCGCAAGATCCGCAGATCCGAGTACGAGAGGACGAAGCGGATCCTGCAGATCGAGCTCCTCAAGATGCAACGGTGGGTGAAGGACACCGGCCAGCGGATCGTGGTGGTCTGCGAGGGACGGGACGCGGCCGGCAAGGGCGGCACCATCCAGAGGTTCATGGAACGCCTGAACCCCCGCGGGGCCCGCGTGGTGGCCCTGGAGAAGCCGACCGAGCGGGAGGCGGGACAGTGGTACTTCCAGCGCTACGTGGCCCACCTGCCGGCCCGCGGCGAGATCGTCTTCTTCGACCGCTCCTGGTACAACCGCGCGGGAGTCGAGCGTGTCATGGGGTTCTGCACGGAGGACGAGTACCGCCTGTTCCTCGAACAGGCGCCGATGTTCGAGCGGCTGCTCACCGACGACGGCATCCTGCTGGTGAAGTTCTGGTTCTCCGTGTCCCGGGCCGAGCAGCGGACCCGTTTCGCGATCCGCCAGGTCGATCCGGTGCGGCGCTGGAAACTGTCCCCCATGGACCTGACCTCGCTCGACCGCTGGGACGACTACACCACCGCCAAGGTCGAGATGTTCCGGGCGACCGACACCCCCCACGCGCCGTGGACGGTCGTGAAGAACAACGACAAGCGCCGGGGCCGGCTCGAGGCCATGCGCAGTCTCCTCGGCCGCTGCGACTACCCGGCGAAGGACCACGAGGCGCTGGGCAAGCCGGATCCGTTGATCGTGGGCGCGGCGGACACCCTGCTGGAGGCCGGTGAGGAACCCGTGGACCTCTCGCCGACCCCCCTCGCCGGTCCCGACCACGGCCCGGGCAGCCACCCGGACACGGAGTGATCACCGGCCCGCCCCGGTCACACCGGGGCGGTGCCACCTCGCCCGCCCCAGCGCGCCGTCCGGCTCACCCTGCGGCGGCCCGCGCCGATTCCGCGCGGGCCGCCTGGGGAACGGCCGCGGGCTTGCGGAGCAGGAGCAGCGCCGCGTCGTCGTGGAGCCGGCCGCCCACATGCGTCAGCAGCTCCTCGTGCAGCGCCGCGAGGGTGCGGGCCGGCTCGTCGCACAGATGCCGGGCCAGACCTTCGGCGAGCGGGTAGAACTCACGGCCCTCGTCACGGGCCTCCGTGACACCGTCGGTGTAGAGCAGCAGCTGGTCCCCCTCGTCGAACGACAGCACCTGAAGGCTCGGGGTCTCGCCCGACAGGGCCCGCAGCCCCAGGGGCGGCGACGGGCGGACGGGATCCACGGCCGCCACGTCGGAGCCACGGATCAGCAGGGGAGGCGCGTGTCCGCAGTTGACCACCTCCAGGCGCCCGGTTTCCGGGTACCCGGCGACCACGGCGGTGACGAAGTCGTCGGCCCCGAGATTGCGCGCCAGGCTCCGTTCGATCCTGCCGACGACGTCCAGCAGGTCGGGTTCGTCGTGGGCGGCCTCCCGGAAGACACCGAGCACGAGAGCGGCGGTCCCCACGGCCGGCAGACCCTTGCCGCGCACGTCGCCGACGATCAGCCGGATCCCGTGCGGGGTGGGGATCAGGGCGTAGAGGTCACCGCCGATCCTGGCCTCCGCCGCGGCGGCGCTGTAGTGGACGGCCACCTGGAACGGGCCGACGGTCCCGGGGACCGGCTTGAGCAGGGCGTGCTGCGCGGTCTCCGCGACGGAGCGGACGGCCTCGAGCACCCGCTCGCGCCGTGCGCGCAGGGCACTGGCGAGCGTGCCGGCCAGGGTGACGGCCACCAGTGCGGCGAGCACGACGATCAACGCCGATGCCGGCACGGCATGACGGACGCCGATCGCCGCGCCCAGGAGCGCGGTGAGGAGACCGACACCGAGGACCCCGCAGGGTTTGCTGGTGGCCGCCGCCAGCGCGGGCGCGGTGGCGAGCAGCGGCAGCCAGATCCTCCCCGTCCCGCAGAGGAGGTCGCCGAGCACGATGACGCAGACGATCAGCAGGGCCAGTGCGGGCGTACCCGCGGCCAGGTGCGCGAGGGTCCGTATCGGGGGTGATGCCGCGTGTTCCGCCCCCCGCCTGTACCGCCGTATCCGCCAATGGTCGCGTCCTTGCTGTCGGGCGTGACTCATGTGTCGTCCGCTGTCCTCACCTTCGCGCGACATGCGCTCCCGAAATGTCTGCTTTATTAGGAAAGAGGATCATCTCGAACGTCACAAGGGCGCGCTTTTCAGATAGTGAGCGAAAGGCCCCGGGTCACACGTCCCGCGACCGGGAGCAGCCGCTCGCGGATCTCGTCGAGCCGGGACAGCCGGTCCACCTGCATGGACACGCCGAGCGAGCCCAGGGTCCGCCCGCTGTAGACGGGCACCGCGACGCAGACGGTCCCGAGGGAGTACTCCTCCAGGTCCGTGACCGCCGGGGCCAGCGGAGTGGACTCCAGGTGGCGGATCAGCTCCGTGGCCGTGGTGATCGTCCGGGGAGTGAGGTCGTTGAGGGGGTGCCGGGAGAGGTAGTCCCTGCGCGCCTCGTCGTCCAGCTCCCGCAGCACGGACTTGCCCAGCGCGGTGGCGTGCCCGGCGTCCTCGAAGCCCACCCAGAGATCGGTCCGGGGCGTGCGGGGGCCGTCGACGATCTCGGCGACCCGGATCTCGCCGTCCTCGTAGAAGGTGAGATAGGCGGCGGTCGAGAGCTCGTCCCGCAGTGCGGCGAGTGCCGGCCGGACCCGGCTGAGCAGCGCCTGTCCGCGACCCGTCGTGTGCAACGTCTGCAACCTGTCGCCCAGGACGAACCCGCCGTCGTCCAGTTTGCGCAGGTACCCGTCGTGCACCAGCGTGCGCAACAGGTGGTAGGCCGTGGCCAGGGGCAGACCCGTCTCGCGTGCCAGCTGCTTCGCCGGCGCGCCGTTCTCGTGCGCGCTCACCGCTTCCAGCAGGCGGAAGGCGCGCTGCACGGAGGTGATGAGGGTCGGACCCGCACCCATGTGACCAGCCTGCGCCAGGCACCCGCCGAGGGCAAGGGCGGACCGTGGCTCCGCCGGTCGTCTCCGGGGCCCCGGCCGGCGTGGAGAAGCGCGCCACACCGGCCGGGGAGGCCGGGACCAGCGGCCGGCCGTCCCGACACGGCCGGGGCCCCTCCGGAGGAGTCCCGGCCGGCGCGCAGGGGATCAGGCGGACACGCTCCGGGTCACGAGGCCGGCACCTCGTCCACGAAGGACGTGCCGGAGCCGCGGTACGCGTCGATCTTCGCGGTCACCTGTGCCGGGGTGAGGACCTGGTCCTTGACGTGCAGGACGTAGTCCACCTGCTGGTCGTAGGCGCGCGGCGTGGTCGACGTCTGGCCGTCGAGGTCGATCAGCCACTGGTTGAAGTTGATCGACATCGGGCGTTCGGGCAGGTACGCGGCGTCGTGGGTGCCGAAGTGCCGGCCGTCGACGTAGTACGTGATGGCGTTGTTGTCGATGGTCACGACGAGGTCGTGCCAGCCGGCGAAGCTCTGCCGGCTCTCACTGTGCTGGTTGACGGCCTGCCAGGGGTCGGGGTTGTAGGTCTCCCAGGAGGTCGTGTACAGGATGTTGGACGGCTCGCCCCAGCCTCCGTTGGGCAGGTACTCGAAGTCGTACTCGGCGTAGTCGTCGGCCATCGGGGCCTTGAGGTCGTTGATGGTGAAGAAGGTCTGGACGATGCGGTCGCCGTCGGGTCCGTACACGGGGGCGTCGGAGAACCGCACGCGGGCGGCGTAGGTGCCGTTCTTGAACTTCATGTCCTTGGTGAGGACTTCGGTGTGGGTGGTGGAGGCGCCGGTGCCGGCGGTGGAGGTCCGCAGGTTCATCACCGAGTTGCCGCCCGAGCGGACGAAGGTGACCGCGGACGGGTCCCAGGTCGCGCCGGGCACCCCCGGGCCGCCGGAGTTGGAGCGCACGTTCCAGCCGTGCGCCGAGAGAGCGGGATCGGTGTGCGAGGTGTAGCCGAAGTCGTCGAACAGGGTCTGGCCGCCGCCCGGCGGGTCGGTGGGGTCCGGGGGGTCGGTCGGATCGGTGGGGTCGTTGCCCTCGGGGGCCGTGCCCCACACCGTGGCGCCGGCGAGCTGAGCGGTGACCTTGTTCCAGTCGGCGTACGAGGTCCGGGTGCCGTCGAAGGAGTAGTCGTCGCTCTGCCGCAGCGTCTGCCAGTCCGACCGGTGGAAGCGCAGCTGCATGTCCCCGGTGTCGGCGCCGGGAGCCAGTGACCCGGCGGACGGAGTGAACCCGATCTCCAGGTAGCGGTCGGCCGTCGCCGTGGGGTGGGCGAGCGTCCCGAACGTGCCGGTGATGACGGAGCAGCCCTTGACCGCCCAGGAACAGGCGAAGCGGTACGTGGTGTTCGGGGCGTCGGCCTTGAAGTAGTAGCGGATCTTCACCTGGCTCAACTGGACAGGGGAGGAACCGGTGTTGCGGACCTTGAACCAGGGCTCGCTCTGGTCGGCGGTGGCCCCGCCGGAGCCGGTGCGGTACTGCACGGTGAGGGCGCCGTCCGCGGCGGCGGCGGTGGTGGCGGGGAGGCCGGCCAGGGCCGCGCTGCCGAGCAGGGCGGCCAGCGCGCATGCCGCGCGGGTGCGGTGGCTGGTGGAACGCGTGCTCATCCGTGTTCCTTTCGCTGTGGGGGGTGGCGCACGGTGGATCGTCGGTGCGGCGTGCGTGAGGGCTGCCGCGCGCCGTGGAGCTCGTGGTGGCGGACCGGGCCTTCGCGGGATACGCAGGATCACGGACGGACGCTCGGCGGCGGACCGCACGCGGCCCTCGGAACTGACCAGTTGGGCCTCGGGGCCTTACCAGTCGATGTCGAATGAAGGTGGCATAGACCAATGTGCACGTCAACCCTCCCCGCAGATCGGGAACTTGACGCTTCAGATCGAACTCCCGTGAGCAGCAGACCAGTTATGGTCGAAGCCGTACCAGTGGCCCGACGGCCGCACGGCCCGCCGACCCGACGACGAACGAGAGCCCTCCATGGAGATCGATCCCGCCGCCTCGGGCGCCGTGCTCAAGCGCGAACGGGTCCGTGACGCGATTCTCGAGCTGATCGAGGTGCGCCGTCCCGGGGACGCCATCCCCTCGGAACGCACTCTGTGCGCCGAACTCGGGGTGTCCCGGCCCACGCTGCGCGCCGCGGTGGACGAACTCGTCGCCGCGGGGCTGCTGGTGCGCGAGCACGGCCGTGGCATGTTCGTGGCCGCCGAGAAGATCACCCAGGAGCTGATCTCGGACCGGAACGCCTTCGGTGTGCCCCCGGCCGGCGGCGTGTGGACCAGTAGGCTCCTGGAGTTCCGTACCCTTCCCGCCGGCGCCCGGGTGGGCCGCAGACTGCGCATGTCGCCCGCGGCGGAGATCCGTTACGTGGCCCGCCTCCGGCTGGTGGACGGTTCACCCATGGCCATCGAGCACCTTCACGTCCCGGCCGCCCTCGTGCCGGACCTGACCAGTGAGGAACTGGAGCGGGGCGATCTGTACGAGCACTTCCGCGACCGTCACGGTGTGCAGGTCAGTGAGGCGGTGCAGTCCATCGAGCCCACCGTGGTGACGCGCGCGGAGGCCGACCTCCTGGACGTTCCCGAACTGTCGCCCGCCCTGCTCTTCGAACGTCTCACCACCGACACCGGCGACCGTCCGGTCGAGTACGTCCACTCCCTCTACCGGGGCGACCGCTACCGCATCGTCTCGCGGCTCGCGCTCGGCCCGCGCGCCGCGCGCCCGGCGGCCTCCGAGGGGCACCACCCGGGCATCCCCCCGGGGAACTTCGCCTCCGGCGGTCCGGTCGGCTTCTCGACTCGCGGGGTCGTGCAGAACGGCCCCTGAGCGGCTGCCCGCGCACCCGGCTGCCGCGGCAACGGAATCCCCGGCTCTCAACTTATTGACAGGTCCATACCAAGAGGCGACGCTGAGAGCGCTCTCATGCAAGTGCTTGTCGGTCACCGTCGATCGGAGACAGAGCATGTTCCGCACCCTCAGACACCGGCTCCTGGCCGTCGGATCGAGCATCGCCATGGTGCTCGGAGGTCCACTGCTCGCCACGGGGGTCTCCTCGCCCGCCCATGCCGCGGTCCCGGAGACGATCCCCCTGAAGATCACCAACAACTCGGGCCGCGGCGAGCAGGTGTACGTGTACAACCTCGGCACCCAGCTGTCGACCGGCCGGCAGGGCTGGGCCGACGCGAACGGCACGTTCCACCCCTGGCCGGCGGGCGGCAACCCCCCGACCCCCGCGCCCGACGCGGCGATACCCGGCCCGGCGCCGGGGCAGTCCGCGACCATCCGCATCCCGAAGTTCTCCGGCCGCATCTACTTCTCCTACGGCCGGAAACTGGTGTTCAGGCTGACCACCGGGGGCCTGGTGCAGCCCGCCGTGCAGAACCCGGCGGACCCCAACCGGGACATCCTGTTCAACTGGTCGGAGTACACGCTGAACGACTCCGGTCTGTGGCTCAACAGCACGCAGGTCGACATGTTCTCCGCGCCCTACGCGGTCGGAGTGCAGCGCGCCGACGGCACCACGGCGAGCACCGGCCGGCTCAGGCCCGGCGGCTACCACGGGTTCTTCACCGCGCTGAGAGGGCAGCCCGGAGGCTGGGCCAACCTGATCCAGACCCGGAGCGACGGCACCGTACTGCGGGCCCTGTCCCCTCTCTACGGACTGGAGACGGGTGCCCTGCCCGCGTCGGTCATGGACGACTACATCAACCGCGTCTGGCGGAAGTACACCACCTCGACCCTGACGGTCAGGCCCTTCTCCGACCGGCCCGGCACCGCGTACCACGGCCGGGTCTCCGGCGACGTCATGCACTTCACCGACGGCACGGGCGCCGTCGTCACCAGCTTCCAGAAGCCGGACGCCTCCTCCGTCTTCGGCTGTCACAAGAGGCTCGACGCGCCGAACGACCAGGTGCGCGGCCCGATCTCACGCACACTGTGCGCCGGATTCAACCGCTCCACGCTCCTGGTCAACTCCGAGCAGCCCGACTCCGGCACGGCCGATTTCTACCGGGACGCCGTCACCAACCACTACGCCCGGACGATCCACGCGCAGATGGCCGACGGGAAGGCCTACGCCTTCGCCTTCGACGACGTGGGCAACCACGAGTCGCTCGTCCACGACGGCAACCCGCGCCAGGCCTACCTCACGCTCGATCCCTTCAGCTGATCGCCCCGGCACCCCGCCCGGTCAACGGTTCCATGACGGGATGACCATTTGCCTAAGAGCTTTAGGCAAGTGCATAATCGATTCCGTCGACAGGGAGGAAGGTCGTGGCACGCGCAGGACTGACCGCGGAACGCCTGACCCGGGCGGGGGCCGATCTCGCCGACGAGGTGGGCTTCGAACGGGTGACCGTCTCGGAGCTCGCCAGGCGTTTCGACGTCAAGGTGGCCAGCCTCTACTCCCACGTGAAGAACTCGCAGGACCTCAAGACCAGGATCGCGCTGCTCGCCCTGGAGGAACTCGCGGACCGGGCCGCCGACGCGCTGGCCGGGCGGGCCGGCAAGGACGCCCTGGCCGCCCTCGCCGACGTGTACCGCGACTACGCCAGGGACCATCCCGGCCGCTACGCCGCAGCCCAGTTCCGGCTCGCTCCGGAGGCCGCCGCGGCCAGTGCGGGCGTGCGGCACGCGCAGATGACACGGGCGGTCCTGCGCGGCTACGACCTGGCCGAGCCGGACCAGACGCACGCGGTACGGCTGCTGGGCAGCGTCTTCCACGGCTACGTCAGCCTCGAGATGGGGGGCGGGTTCAGCCACAGCGCCCCCGACACGCAGGAGACCTGGTCGCGCATTCTCGACGCCCTCGACGCCCTGCTGCGCAACTGGCCGGCCCCCTGACGGCACCCCCGCCCCGGACACATCCGGGGCTCCGACCGAGCACCCCGCTCCGCACCGCAGACAGGCCGGCCCATGCACGACCACGAGCACACCTGGATCACCACCCCCATCACCCCCGGCATCCTGCGCGGCGCCCTGGACCTGGAGCGCACCGCGCACGGGGTCCTGCCGCACCGGCTGCCCGCCCGGGCCCGCGCCCAGTGCGCCGACGGGCAGCTCGCGATGGCCGAGTCCCAGCCCTCCGGCGTGCGGCTCGTCTTCCGCACCCGGGCGACCGCCGTCGAACTGGACACGCTGCCCACCAAGCGGGTCCACGCGGGAGCACCGCCACGTCCGGACGGCGTGTACGACCTGCTCGTCGACGGCCGTCCGGCAGGCCGGGGCACCGTGACCGGCGGCAGGACACTGTTCATCGACATGAGCAGCGGAACGTCCGACCACCGGCCCGGCCCCGTGGGCACCCTCCGCTTCACCCGCCTGCCCGAGCGCGACAAGACCGTCGAGATCTGGCTGCCGCACAACGAGACCACCGAACTCGTCGCGCTGCGCACCGACGCACCCGTCGACCCCGCACCCGAGCCGGAGCGCGCCGTGTGGCTGCACCACGGCAGTTCCATCAGCCACGGGTCCGACGCCGAGAGCCCCACCACCACCTGGCCCGCGCTCGCCGCGGCACTGGGCGGCGTGGAACTGATCAACCTGGGACTGGGCGGCAGCGCCCTGCTCGACCCGTTCACGGCCCGAGCCGTGCGGGACACCCCCGCCGACCTGATCAGCATCAAGATCGGCATCAACCTCGTCAACACCGATCTGATGCGGCTGCGCGCCTTCACCCCGGCCGTCCACGGCTTCCTCGACACCGTCCGGGAGGGCCGTCCCACCACCCCGCTCCTGGTCGTCTCGCCCATCCTGTGCCCCATCCACGAGGACACCCCCGGCCCGAGCGCCCCCGACCCCGCCGCCCTCGCCGCGGGCAGGCTCCGGTTCCGGGCGGCGGGCGATCCGGCCGAGCGGGCCGGCGGCAAGCTGACGCTCACCACCATCCGGGACGAACTGAGCCGTGTCGTGACGCAGCGGGCCGCCGACGACCCGAACCTGCACTACCTCGACGGCCGGGCCCTCTACGGCGAGGCGGACTCCGCCGAACTGCCCCTGCCCGACAACATCCACCCCGACGCGGCCACCCACCGGCGCATCGGCGAGCGCTTCGCCGCCCTCGCCTTCGCGGACGGCGGCCCGCTCTCTTCGCCGCCCGCGAAGGCCCGGGCGGACGAGAGGGGTCGTGGCCCGATGTCCGGCAGGTGACGGCCCGGGCCGGGGAGGTTACTCGGATGGCCCGACCGCACATCGTCGAGCCATGACCGGGAGAAGTACTCATGTCCCACACCACGAGCGCACGCGAAGTGGTGGACGCCGTCAAGGACGCCCACTTCCCCGCGGGCAGGGACGAACTGATCCGGGCGGCCCGCAGGTCCGGCGCCTCGGAGGAGGCCGTCGCGGCGCTCCGCGGCATTCCGCCCGAGAACTACGCCAACCGTGAGGAGGTGGCCCGGTCGGTGCGGGCGGACCCCGTCTCCGATCTGGGGACGTCTCCCGCGCAACGGGCCGAGCAGGCGCGCGCGGGAGGCAAACAGGGGCAGTCGCAGCACCTGCGCGACGTGCCGAAGCCGCCGGTCGAGGAGGAACTGGACCGCTGAGGACGACCCGATGACGGGGCCGCGCCGAGCGGGGGGCGGGGCCACCGAGCCCGTCGGCGGGCCCCGCCCCCGGTGCGCCGCGGCGGGGGTCAGGAGTAGAGCGCTTCGATCTCCTTGGCGTACGCCTCCTGCGCCGCTTGCCGCTTGACCTTGAGCGAGGGGGTCAGCAGTCCGTTGTCCTCGGTGAACTCGCCTTCGACGAGGGTGAAGGCGCGGATGGACTCGGCACGGGAGACGGCCTGGTTGGCGTAGTCGACGGCCCGTTGGACGTCGGCGCGCATCCGCGGGTCGCGGACGACGTCGGACATCGGGGTGTCGGCGGGCATCCTGCGGACCGACAGCCAGTGGGCGACCGCCTCGGGGTCCAGGGTGATCAGCGCGGCGACGAAAGGGCGGTTGTCACCGACGACGAGGCACTGGCCGATGGGCGGGCGGCTGCGCAGGCGGTCCTCCAGGACGGCCGGGGAGACGTTCTTGCCGCCGGTCGTGACGAGGATGTCCTTCTTGCGGCCGGTGATGGTGAGGTAGCCGTCCTGGTCGAGGGAACCGAGGTCGCCGGTGGAGAACCAGCCGTCGCTGAGCACCTCGTCCGTGGCGGCCGGATTGTTCCAGTAGGACCCGAAGACGATGCCGCCCTTGATCCGGACCTCACCGTCGGCGGCGATGCGGACCGCGGTGCCCGGGACGGGAAGGCCGACCGTGCCGGGGCGCGGGCCCAGCGGCGGGACGATGGTGGCGGCGGCGGAGGTCTCGGTCAGGCCGTAGCCCTCGTAGACCATGATCCCGGCCGCGTAGAAGAAGAGGTTGAGGTCGCGTTCCAGGGGGGAGCCGCCGCTGATGGCATAGCGCAGGCGCCCGCCGAGTTCCTTGCGCACGCGGCGGTAGACCAGCAGGTCGTAGAGGGCCCAGGCGGCGTACAGGCCGGGGCCGGGGCCCTTGCCGCGTCCCAGGAACCGGTTCAGGTGGGCCTCGCCGAAGCGGACGGCGATGCGGTGGGCGCGCTCGAAGGAGGAGCCGCGGCCGATCCTCTCGGCGGTGGCGCGGCCGGTGTCATGGATCTTCTCGAAGAGGTACGGGACGCCGACGAGGAAGGTCGGGCGGAACGACTTCAGCGCGGGGCGGAGTTCGTCGGGCTTGATGCTCGGGCAGTGGCCGATCTCGATGCGCGCCATCAGGCAGGAGATCTGCAGGGTGCGGCCGAGGATGTGGGCGAGCGGGAGGAAGAGCAGGGTGGCTGCGGCCTGGCCGGTGACCTCCTTGAAGACGGGGTGCAGCAGTTCGACGGTGTTGGCCGCCTCGGCGTGCAGGTTGGCGTGGGTGAGGACGCAGCCCTTGGGGCGCCCGGTGGTGCCGGAGGTGTAGCAGAGCGTGGCGGTCGTGTCGGGGGTCAGGGCGCCGCGACGCCGGGTGACCTCCTCGTCGGGGACGTCCCGGCCGAGCGCGGTGAGGTCGGCGAGGGCGCCCGCGTCCAGTTCCCAGACGCGCGGGGGAGCGGGGTGAGCGGCGGTGGCGGTGGTGACGGTGGCGGTGTTGTCCGGGGTCTCGGTGACGACGTACCGGGCACCGGAGTCGCGGACGATCCACTCCACCTGGTCCGCGGAGGAGGTGGCGTACACGGGGACGCTCTGGCCGCCGGCGGACCAGATCGCGAAGTCCAGGACGGTCCACTCGTAGCGGGTGCGGGACATCACGGCCACCCGCTCGCCCGGCGCGAGACCGGCGGCGATCAGCCCCTTGGCCACGGCGGTGACCTCCCGGGCGAAGGCCGCCGCCGTGACCGGCTGCCAACCGTCCTGCCGCTCCCGGCGCAGAACGACCGCGTCCGGCGCCTCGGCGGCGTTGGTGAAGGGGATGTCGGCCGTGCTGCCGGTGGCGGGCCGTGGGGCGAGGGCCGCCGCCCGGGCCTCACGGACGACGCCGTGCTCGTCCCTGACGATCTCGACCCGGGTGCGACGCGCCAGGTCGGTGTGTCGTTTCGCTCGTTTCAGATCCTTGCGTACGCCCATGACGGCTCCCGGTCGCGGCTGATGCTGTCCTGCCCATTTACTTACTCAGGAGTCAACTTACCCGTGCGTAAGGATCAGTCAACGGGCCGGTTCAGGTCAGGCGGTCCGCCGTGCGGATCGCCTCGGCCAGGTCGCGGACGTCCTCGTCCTCGGTCCTGGCCGCCAGTTCGGCGGCACGCTCGGAGAGCTCGCCGAGCCCCGGGGCGCCGGGCAGGGCGCTGCGGCGGTGACCGGGGGAGCGCAGGACGTCGGCGAAGTAGGCGGCGGTCGCGGTGAGGGTCAGGCCGCGGTCCGCCGTCCACACGGAGTCGCCGAGGTCGCCGGTCGCCAGGTCGCCGGTCTCCTCGTGGGGCGCACGGGTGCCGGGGTCGAGCCAGCGGACGGTGGCCGTGGCCAGGTGGCCGTCGGCGCGGGTGCGCACCGCGTACAGGGCGGTGACGGTGTGGCCGGGGCCGACCTCGCCGCCGTCGACGCGGTCGTCGCGGAAGTCGTCGTCGGCGACGCGGCGGTTGTCGTAGCCGACGAGGTGGAACTCGGCGACCGTGGCCGGATCGAAGGCGACCTGGGCCTTGGCGTCACGGGCGGTCAGTTCGACGGCGCGGGGCAGTTGCTCGCTGAAGACCTCGCGGGCCTCCTCCTCTCCGGACACGTACACCGTGTGGCCGTCGCCCCTGTCGGCGAGGCGCTCCATGAGGGCGTCCCCGTAGTCGCTGCCGACGCCGACGCCGAAGAGGGTGACGCCGTGGTCGCGGCGGGAGCGGGAGATGCGTTCGAGGATCGCGTCGGCGTCGGTCTCGCCGGTGTTGGCGAGGGCGTCGGAGACGAGGACGACCCGGTTGGTGGCACCCTCGCGCAGTCCCTCGACGGCGGTCTCGTACCCGGTCTCGACCCCGGCGCCGAGGTTGGTGGACCGGGCCGGCTCCAGGCTGTCGACGGCGTCGTGGATCTCGTCGCGGTTGCCGCCGAGGCGGGTCATCGGCAGGACGGTCGCCGCCTCGTCGCTGAAGGTGACGAGGGCGACCGAGTCGTCGTCGCGCAACCGGTCCGTCATCACGGCGAGGGACTCCCGGGCGAGGTCGAGGCGCCCCGGCTCGGCCATCGAGCCCGAGATGTCGACGACGAACGTGAGGGCGGCGGGCGGACGTTCACCGTTCGGTTCCGCGGGCCGGGTGGCCAGGCCCACACGGACCAGACTCCAGTCGTCCTCGTCGGTGCGGGCGCCGTCCACGGTGACGGTGAAGCCGTCACCGCCGGGACGCGCGTAGTCCTGCCGGAAGCTGTTGACGAACTCCTCGGGGCGGACGGTCGTCGGGTCGGGCAGCCGCCCCTCGGCGAGCACGCGGCGGGCGTAGCCGTAGGAGGCGGTGTCGACGTCGAGGGCGAAGGTGGACAGGTGGTCGGGGTCGGGGGCGGCCTCGCGGGAGTCCTGCTCGCCCTCGCGCCGTTCACCGCCGCCCGGTTCGTCCCGGCCGAGGTCGGGGGCGGGCAGCGGGACCGAGCCGTTCCCCCCGCGGTCGTACGAACTGCCCTTCACCTTGCCGCTGCCGTCGCCCGTCCCGCCGCACCCGGTGAGCAGCAGGCCGCTCGCCGCCGTGAACGCGAGCAGCGCCCCGCCCAGCCGTCGTGTCCCGTGCCACTTCATCGCCCGTTCCCCTCCGGTTCGTTGACGTCGGTTTCTGCGACTGTGACGCCGGAGCGGGCCGGAACGTGCGGTACGGAGCGTTGCGGGTGAGTCTCGAAGAGGAAACGGCAAGGGCCCACCGAGACCGGCAGGTGACCCTCCGTTGACCTGGGACACCACTCCCTCGTCCGCGACACCACGGAAGACCAGGGAGAACGGCACGAGTGCGTGCGTTACGAAGAACGTGGAGGCACGCCCGCTTCGCCGACCGGCTGAACCCGACATTCCGCCAACCGGGGCGGAACACCCCGACCTGCCCCCGTCCAGGGCCTGATGTCCCTGACACCCGGGGACGCACGACGGGGACCGCCACGCACTCCTGGCCCGGAGGGAAGCCCGGCGCCCGGCGAGGAGCCCGCGGGCGAACTGCGGATGGTGGCCCGGGACACCGGCTGGGCCGCGATGAAGGCGCTGCTGCAGAAGCTGGACGGCCGCGTGCGGCAGGCGCCCGAACACCGGGTGCGCCGGGGGAGGACGGGTACGACCGGTTGGCCCACGCGGTGACCGGGCGCGGCCCTCCGGCGGCGGCCGCAACCCAGGTGGCCGGGGCGCCGGCGACGGTCCGTGCGGCGACGGTCCGTGCGGCGACGGCAGCTCTCCTCCGCGCCGGGCATGCGGCCGAGTACGTCCGCCACGACCTGCCGCCGGACCGGACCGAGGCCGTCCCGGCACCGCTGCGCTCGGCCGCATGCCCGGCCACGGCCGCGGCTCCGC
>NZ_JAPSKQ010000175.1 GCF_031181555.1 Streptomyces sp.
GGGCGACGGCCGTGTCGGCCACCGCCTCGGGCGGCACGGTGCCGTCCCGTGCCCGCTCCTGGGCCCGGTGGACCGCCGACTTCACCGGCCCGGTCCCGAACCGGCGTGCCGCCTCCAGCAGACGCGGATCACGCAGGACGGCATCGGTGCGCGGGATCCGCCGCCGCACGTCCCGTACGTCCGGGCCGGGTCTTCCCGGCGCGTCCCCCTCGTTCCCGGGCGCGCCGCCTCCGGTTCACTCACCGCTCCGTTCGGTGGTGACCCACTGCTCCACCCGGTTCCTCCGTTCGGGCCCGGTCGCCGGCCGGTCGTCGGCCCCTCATCGTCCCCCCGCGCCGCCGGGCGGGCTCACGAACGGCCTTCGGCGCTGTCGTCGGCTCCGGCGCCGGGGCGGTCGGCCCGGCGCCGGGTGCCGGGCAGCATCTCCTGCATCTTGGCCTTGAGCCCCTGCTTGACCATGGAGCCGCGGTCGCTGTCGCCGCGGAGGATCGCGGAGGCCGCGGCCTCGATCTGGTCCAGCTCCGCGTGCGGCGGGATCGGCGGTACGGCCGGATCGGTGCGGAAGTCGATGACGAAGGGCCGGTCGGCCGCCAGCGCCCGGTCCCAGGCCGTCTCGACCTGCTCGGGCTTCTCCACGCGCACGCCCTCGAGTCCGATCCGCTGCGCGATCTCGGCGTACGGCAGGTCGGGAATGGCCTGCGACTCCTCGAACTGCGGTGCCCCGGACATCGCCCGCATCTCCCAGGTGACCTGGTTCAGGTCCCGGTTGTTGAGGACGGCCACGATCAGGCGCGGATCGGACCACTGCTGCCAGTACTTGGCGGCCGTGACCATTTCCATCATGCCGTTCATCTGCATGGCGCCGTCCCCGACGAGGGCGATGGCGGGCCGTTCGGGGTGCGCGAACTTCGCACCGATGGCGTAGGGCACACCGGGGCCCATGGTGGCGAGGGTGCCCGACAGGGAGCCGCGCATCCGCCCGCGCAGCCGCAGATGGCGGGCGTACCAGTTGGCGGCGGAACCGGAGTCGGCCGTGACGATCGCGTCGTCGGGGAGCCGCCCGTCGAGGGCGTGCACCACGTACTCCGGGTTGATCGGGTCGGCGTCCACGGCGGCGCGCCGCTGCATGACCTCCCACCACCGGGCGACGTCCTTCTCCACCTTCTCGCGCCAGGCCCGCTTCTCCTTGCGGCGCAGATGCGGCAGGAGCCGGCGCAGCGTCTCGCGCGCGTCGCCGACGAGGTTCACCTCGAAGGGGTACCGCAGGCCGATCATGTGCGGGTCGATGTCGATCTGCACCCCTCGTGCCTGGTCCAGCTCCGGCATGAACTGCGTGTACGGGAAGCTGGATCCGATCATCAGCAGGGTGTCGCAGCCCTGCATCAGCTCGTAGGAGGGCCGGGTGCCGAGCAGGCCGATGGCGCCGGTGACGAAGGGCAGGTCGTCGGGGAGCACGTCCTTGCCGAGCAGGGCCTTCGCGACGCCGGCCCCGAGGACGTCCGCCAGTTCCTCCACCTCGGCACGTGCGCCCCGGGCGCCCTGGCCGATGAGCACGGCGACCTTCTCACCGGCGTTGAGGACCTCGGCGGCCCGCTGGACGTCGGCGTCGGCGGGCACCGGGGCGTACTGGCCGAGCCCCATGCTCGACGGAACCATCTTGAAGGCGTGCGTCGGCGGGCTGTAGTCCAGTTCCTGCACGTCGGCGGGGATGATGACGGCGGTGACCGTGCGCCGTGCGTACGCGGTGCGGAAGGCCCGGTCGATGAGGTTCGGCAGCTGCTCCGGCACCGTCACCGTCTCGCAGAAGTCGGAGGCGACGTCCTTGTACAGGTTCTGCAGATCGACTTCCTGCTGGTACGAGCCGCCCATCGCGCTGCGGTTGGTCTGTCCGACCAGCGCGACGACGGGCACGTGGTCGAGTTTCGCGTCGTACAGCCCGTTGAGCAGGTGGATCGCTCCGGGGCCCGAGGTGGCCGCGCAGACGCCGACCTTGCCGGAGAACTTCGCGTATCCGACGGCCTGGAACGCGGACATCTCCTCGTGCCGGGACTGGACGAACTTCGGATCGTCGTCGGCCCGTCCCCACGCCGCCAGCAGACCGTTGATGCCGTCGCCCGCATAGGCGAAGACGTGCTCCACCTCCCACTCGCGCAACCGCTGGAGGATGTAGTCCGATACCTTCATGCCGGCCGTCGACCTTCCGTTTCGGCTGATGCGCGCCCGCGCGATCCGCCCGCGCACCACACTGCCAGGGGCCGGACGGGTTCCGTGCCGCCCCCCGGCGCAAACGTCCTTCGCGTCCCGCCGCCGGTCAGCGGTCGGCGTCCTGCCCACCGGGAGGACGGTCGTCCGCGCCGGGTACGGGAGTGCCGTCCCGGGCCAGGCGGTCGGCGAGTTCGTCGTCGAACAGCCGGCGGCGGTCCAGCGCGTGGACGCGGTAGGCGGTGCGGCCGATGATCTGACTGGTGATCGGGGCGGTGAACAGCTGGAAGAAGGCGACGAGCAGCAGCACCGGGGCATGGCGGAGGGGCATCTGCGCGGCCGCTCCGACCAGGACGCCGCGCGCGGTGACGCCGGTGGCGAGTCCGTCGTCGACGACGATCACCGCCCGGTCCGCGACGCGGGGCGCCGGCCGGTCCCCGCGGTAGCGGCTCTCACGGCGGTGGAGTTCGGTTCGTTCCCGGGCCACGTCCGAGCCGAGGCGGTCCTCGCTCAGCCCCAGCATCTCCAGGGCCCGCCGGTCGTACAGCGGCGGGTCGTCGCCGACGATCGCGCCGATCCCGGTCTCCGGCCGGCCGGGTACGCCGATCTTGCGGGCGACCAGCACGTCCAGCGGCGCCCGCAGGGCTCTGGCGACCTGTGCCGCCACCGGCACTCCCCCGCGGGGAAGCGCGAGCACGAGGGGCTCCACGAGGTCACCGTCGGCGGCCCACTCCATCAGCCGGAGGGCAAGGTCCTCGCCGACGTGCCGGCGGTCGTGATAGCGCATGGCCGGTGCCTGTCTTCCTCTGCCCGAGCTCCTGGTGGGGCGCGGCCTCGCCGGTGACGCCCCGGCCCGCCTTACGGGGTTTCCTCCCGGGAAGTGCCGAAACCGGGCGCCGGACACACGGCTCCTCGGGCTCGGCCCCTCGGCCCCGGCCGGGGTAGGGGACCGCCGGACCGGGTACCCGGCCGGATCGACGGGCGCCTCAGGGAGGTGACGGGGCATGATCTCCGAGACCGTGGTCGTTCCCTCGGGAAAGGCGGACCTGACCGGTGACCTCGTGATCCCGGCGGGTGCGCGCGGCGTGGTGCTGTTCGCGCACGGCAGCGGCAGCTCACGCCTCAGTCCCCGCAACCGTGCGGTCGCCGACGCGTTGCGCCGGGCCGGATTCGGCACGTTGCTGATGGACCTGCTGACCGAGGACGAGGAACGCCGGGACTCCGTGACCGCCGAGTACCGTTTCGACGTCCCCCTGCTGGCCCAGCGGCTGGTGGGCGCCGTCGACTGGCTCGAGCAGCGGCCGGACACCGCGGACCTTCCGGCGGGCCTGTTCGGGGCGAGCACGGGAGCGGCCGCGGCCCTGGTGGCCGCGACCGAGCGTCCGAGGAGGGTGTCCGCGGTCGTGTCGCGCGGCGGACGGCCGGATCTGGCCGAGGCGGCGCTCCCCCTGGTCGCGGCCCCGGTCCTGCTCGTCGTCGGCGGCGACGACGAGCCGGTCCTCGGCCTCAACCGCCGGGCGGCCGAAGCCCTGTCCGCGACGCACGCCGTCCATGTGGTGCCGGGCGCGACCCATCTCTTCCCCGAACCCGGCGCCCTGGAAGAGGTCGCCGAAGCCGCCGCCGGCTGGTTCCGCGACCACCTGGGCGACGGGGGCGGGGACGGGCCCTCCCGCTGAAGCCGCGGCCGGTCCGCTCCCCCGGCCCCGTCCGGTGACGGCGCGCCGCCCCGGGGTGCCGGCGCCTACGGGGCCGTGACCGGCACCCGCCACACCAGCGTCGTGCCGCCGCCGGCGGGGCTGGTCCACTCCAGTTCCCCGCCCAGCTGCTGTGCCCGTTCGGCCATGTTGCGCAGGCCGCTGCGCCGGCCCCCGGCCGGGATGCCCACGCCGTCGTCGGACACCGTCAGCCGCACCTCCCGGCCGTCGGTCTCGAGCACGACCTCCGCGCGACCGGCGCGTGCGTGCCGGGCGACGTTGGTCAGGGACTCGGAGAGGACGGCCACCAGGTGGTCGGCGGTCTCCTTCGGCACGTGCGTGTCCAGGAGGCCCTCCATCCGCACGCCGGGCGCGAACCCCAGCACCGGCGCCGCCTCGCCCACCACCCGCACCGCCCGGGCCCGCAGGCCGGGTCCGGCGGCCTCGTCGCGCGACCGCAGACCGAAGATCGTGGATCTGATGATCTTGATGGTCTCGTCCAGGTCGTCCACCGCCCGCGCCACGCGCTCCGAGGCCCCCTGGTGCTCGATGAGCCGGCCGGCGCTCTGCAGGGTCATGCCGGTGGCGAACAGCCGCTGGATCGCGAGGTCGTGCAGGTCCCGGGCGATGCGGTCGCGGTCCTGGAGCACCGCGATCTGCTGCGCGTCCCTGCGGCGGTCGGCCAGCTCCATCACCACCGCGGCCTGCGCGGCGAAGCCCTGCAGCGGTTCGGTCTCCTCCCCGGAGAACACGGACCGGCCGGCCTCCCTGACCAGCAGGACCACACCCCGTACGCCGTCGCCCGAGCCGATGGGGACGGCCACGGCCGGGCCGAGGCCCTGGAAGCGCGGCGGGCCCGGCGAGACCCGTTCGTCGTGCGCGATGTCGGGGGTGGAGACGGGCGCGGCCTCCGAGAAGGCGGCGCCGATCAGACTGCCGCCCACCGGCAGCACCAGCCCCAGGTGCAGCTCCGCCTCCCGCCCGATGGCCAGTTCGACGGTGAGCGAGTCGGTGTCCGCCATGGGCACCGCGACCACGGCCAGGGCCGCACCGGTGATCTCCCTGGCCCGTTCGGCGATCAGTCCGAGGACCTCGCCGCGCTCGCTGCCCGACATCAGGCCGTGGGTGACCTCGGCACTCGCTCGCAGCCAGCGCTCGCGCAGCCGGGACTCCTCGTACAGACGGGCGTTGTCGATCGCCACACCGGCCGCCACGGCCAGGGTGGACAGCACCGACTCGTCCTCCTCGTCGAACTGCGCCCCGCCCCGCTTCTCGGTCAGGTAGAGGTTGCCGAAGACCTGGTCCCGCACCCGGATGGGAACGCCCAGGAAGGAGTTCATCGGCGGGTGGTGGGGCGGGAAGCCGTACGAGGACGGGTGGTCGGAGAGTCTGGTCAGCCGGAGCGGCTCCGGGTGCCGGATCAGCTCGCCCAGGATGCCGTGGCCCTCCGGATAGGGGCCGATCCCGGCGATCCGCTCGTCGGTGACGCCGACCGTGAGGAAGTCCGACAGCCGCTTGCCGTCCGGCCCGATCACACCGAGGGCGGCGTATTCGGCGTCCACGAGCAGCGCCGCGGCCTCGACGATGCTGCGCAGCACCTGCTGCAGGTCCAGCTCCCGGCCGACGGAGAGCACCGCCTCCAGCAGGCTGTGCACACGGTCGCGGGTGCCGCGGGCCGCGTCCAGGCGGGTCTGCAGCTCCTCCAGCAGCTCGTCCAGCCTCAGCTGCGGCAGCAGCCGCACACGGGCCTCCCGAGCCTCCTCGGAGCTTCCCACCGGTGATCCTCCAGATCCCGTTCGCAGCGTCGAGAGCCGGCCGTCGTTCCGTGCGGTGTGCCGCGGCGACGGCCCGCTGAAGGGGACGGTACAGGATCGGGTCGGGCCGCGGTCCGCACGGCCGGGACCCCCTCGGGAGTCTCCGTTCGGGGCTCCCGGCTCCCGGCCGGTCACGTCTCGGCACCACCCGCGGCGGCGTCCGCCGGTCCCCGCCCACCGGTTCGGAGCGGAGCCGAACGGACGGGCCGGAGTGGGCACTTCGGCCCACGCGGGTTCGACCGGTGTCGGGACGGTCGCCCCGTCCCGCCCTTCGTCCCGTTCCCGCGGCAGCTCCCACCGGCCGCCGCGGGCCCCTGGACCGCCAGGGGTCCCGGGCCCGCCCGGGCGGCCGGGGAACGGGCCGGAAGGACGGGCGACCGGGGCCGTTCGGCCCGAGGCCGCCGCCCCGGCGAGAACCCGGGTTCCCGGCCATGGAGAACGATCAGAGCGCACACCGGGGGCAGAGGCCCGTCCCGGAGACCTGGCCACTGGCCGCGCGCAGACTGCTGAGCCGCCGCGAGGTCTCGTCCGACGGGCGCGCGGTCTTCGGCGAGGGCGACCCCGCGTGGGAGGGCTTCTACCGGGACCGCTGGTCCCACGACAAGGTGGTGCGCTCCACCCACGGCGTGAACTGCACCTGCTCCTGCTCCTGCTCCTGCTCCTGCTCCTGCTCCTGCTCCTGCTCCTGGACGGTGTACGTCAAGGACGGCACCATCACCTGGGAGCACCAGGCCACCGACTACCCGTCGATCGGCACCGACCGCCCCGAGTACGAGCCGCGCGGCTGCCCGCGCGGTGCGTCGTTCTCCTGGTACACGTACTCACCCGGCCGGGTCCGCTACCCCCCTATGTGCGGGGGGAGTTGCTGAAGCTCTGGCGCGAGGCGCGCCGGCGTCTCGGCGACCCGGTGGCGGCGTGGGCGAAGATCACCGGTGACCCGGCCGGGGCGCGTGCGTTCTCCGGCGCCCCGCTGCTGTTCCGGCTGCACGCCCTCACCGCCTGCCTGCTCTTCGCCGCGTGGCCGTTCACCCGCCTGGTCCACGTGTGGAGCGCGCCGATCGGTTACCTCGTCCGTCCCTACGTGGTCCACCGGCGGCGCGCGGCCGGCGGGACGCCGAGGCCACCGGAGGCACGGAGCGTCGGCACGGATGCCGCACCGGGCGAGCGGCGCGCCGCGTGAATCCGGCCGGCACCACGGCGAGGACGCCGGGAAGGCACACGGACCGGCGCACGGGCCGGCCCATGATGCCGACCTGCGTCGTCGTCCTGCTCGCCCTGACCCGTTTCTGGACGTACGGGAACAGCCTGCCGTGACCGGACCGGCAGCCGGCCGTCCCCGGGATCGGGCGGCGGCCGGAGGTCCGGGGCGAGGCCACCGTGTCGGCGCCGGGCTTCGCCGCGGCCCGGCCCGCCCCCCCCTGCCGCGTGGCGTCAGTGGTCTTCCTGCCGCAGCCGGTCCCGGGCCTCGGTGGCGATCACGGCGGCCTGGATGCGGCGCTCCACACCCAGCTTGGCCAGGAGCCGGGAGATGTGGTTCTTCACCGTCTTCTCGGCCAGGTACAGCCGCTGGCCGATCTGCCGGTTGGTCAGCCCCTCACCGATCAGCGCCAGGATCTCCCGCTCCCGGTCGGTCAGCCCCGGCAGCGCGTCCGGCTCCTCCTCCTTCCGCTGTCCGCCGCGCAGCCGGGCCATCAGCTTGGTGGTGGCGCTCGGGTCGAGCAGCGACTGGCCCCGGGCGACCGTGCGTACGGCCACCACCAGGTCGGAGCCCCGGATCTGCTTGAGCACGTAGCCGGACGCGCCCGCCATGATCGAGTCCAGCAGGGCCTCCTCGTCGTCGAACGAGGTCAGCATCAGGCAGGCCAGATCGGGCATGCTCGAGCGCAGCTCGCGGCACACGCTCACGCCGTCCCCGTCGGGCAGCCGGACGTCGAGGACCGCGACCTGGGGGCGCAGGGCGGGGACACGGACGAGGGCCTGCTCGACGGTGGCGGCCTCGCCGACCACGCTGATGTCCGGTTCGTCGTTCAGCAGGTCGTGCACCCCGCGCCGGACCACCTCGTGGTCGTCCAGCAGGAAGACCCGGATCGGGTTGTCGGGACCGGGCCGCTCGCCGTCCGCCATGGAACGCTCCTTGTTCTCTGCGTGCTGGGTTCGCGCCGGTGACCCGTCGTGGACCCCTCGGCCTCCCGTTCGGGATCCTTTCCGATCCGGGGCCGAACGGCCAGGGCCGATCGGCCCTGTTCCGCCGGCCCCCTTCTCACCGACGACCACCCGCTCAGGGGCGGCCGGCCCGCTCGGCATCGCCGTCGCCGGGGCCGTGCCGGCGAGGGCCGGGGCCGGCGGCAGCCGGTGACGGGGACCTGTGGCCCTGGTGCCGGGGCCGGGCGGCCCCGGCACCGGGGCGGACGCTCGCAGCACGCTGGAGCCACGCAGCGGTCACAAGGAGTCGAGCACATGCCCCTCAAGGACACCGGCACCCGACCGGCCCCCGGCGCCGTGCGGGTACGGGCCGAGGGCGAGGTCGACGCGCGGGACCTCGCGTACGTCCGGACCGAGGTCGGTGCCGCCCTCGGCCGGTCGGGGCTGCCGGCGGTCGGCGGCGACGTGCGGATCGCGAAGGCCGCGGCGCCCCACGTCGAGCAGTCGTGGTCGGCCGGGGCCGAGATCCGGGTGGGTGACGCTCTCCTGATCGTCCACGCCCGGGAGGCCGGCGCCCGCGAGCTCGCGGACCGGCTGCGGGACCGGCTGCGCAACCAGGTGGAACGGGTCGTGCGCGGCGCACGTCCGGCCCGCGGGCCGGATGCGGGCGAGGGTCGAACGGCCCTGGTGCGAGGCGGGCCGGTGCCGTTCCAAGGACCTGATCGAGCCGCCGCGGCCCGGCGAGGGGGCCGCGGCGGGGAGCCGCCCGAATCTCGAGGGGCCGCCCCACATGCCGCACCGGCACGCCGGCCGTCACCACGGCGACGGGCCGGCTCGACTGCCTCGCAGCGCCGGCCGGAGACACACACCCGTGAGCGACGAACCCGTACGGAAGTCCGCCATGACGATCGACCACGCCCGGTCGGCCCCCGCCGCACCGCGCCGAAGCGTCGAGCTCGACACCGACGAGGCCCTGCGCCTGCTGGGCCGCGTGTCCTTCGGGAGGATCGTCTTCACCAGGCACGCGCTGCCGACCATCCGCCCGGTCAACCACGTCCTGGACAACGGTGACGTCGTCATCCGCACCCACGAGGGCATGGCGCTGACGGCCCGGGCCCGGGAGGCGGACGACCGCGGCGTCGTGGTGGCGTACGAGGCCGACTCCATCGACCCCCTCACCCACCTCGGCTGGAGCGTGGTGGTCACCGGCTACGCCCACCTCGTGACCGACCCGCGGGAACTGGCCCGCTACCGGAGCCTGCTCCGCCCCTGGGTGAACCGGGCCATGGACTACGCGGTCCGCATCCGCCCCGATCTGGTCACGGGAATCCGGCTCACCGCCGCGGACGAGCCCGTCGGCGCCTGACCTCGCCCCCGGCCGGGGCACCGTGCCCGCGCCGGGAGGCGCGGGGATTCCTGCCGGTCGGGTCCGTCGACACCGTCGTCGGGGTACATGGCGTGCTCATCCCTCACCGGGTGACCACGGGCTTCCGCGCGGGCGCTCGACGGACTCCCGGGCGGCGCCCGGAGCTCTCCGGGGATCCGGGGGTCAGCGGCGACTCGGCCGGACCCTCCGGGAGAGGGCCACCATCGCGATTCCGCCGGCGATCGCCAGACCGGACACCCCTCCCAGGGCCGCCGTCCGCTCCCACGACCCCGTCTCGGCAAGGCTGGGCGTGGCCGTTCCCGACTCCGGCTGCGCCGCCCGTCGGATCAGGTCCGTGACGGCCCCCGGGTCCGTGAGGTGGACCGCGTGCGGCGCGTCGACCTCGACGACGTGGGAGCCGGCCCGCTTGGCCATGAAGCGCAGGTTCTCCGTGCCGATCGTATAGTCCTCCGTGGCCACGAGCGCCCAGGACGGAAGGGTCTTCCACGCCGGCTTCTTCGAGGGCTCGCCGAAAGCGGCGGGAGTCGCGGAACGCTGCGCGGCCGCCAGGACCTCGGCGATGCTCGAATCGAGCCGGTCGCTGAGGAACACCTCGCTGAACTTCTCCGGCTTGATGTACAGCTCGACGTCCTTCGCCGGATCCCCCTGCCCGGGGATGGGCACGGCGTTCAAGGCGGTCGGGACGGAGGCGTCGGGGTCGTCGCTCAGACGGCTGCCCGGATACTTGGTGGCCAGTTGCAGCACCGACTCTCCGACGTCGGGCTGCAACGCCGCGATGTAGACGAGCGACTTCACGTTGGGGTTGCCGACGGCCGCGTTGGTGATGACGGAACCGCCGTACGAGTGGCCGACCAGCACGATCGGCCCCTCAATCGCCTTGAGGCGTGCGGCAAGGTACGCGGAATCCCCCGAGAGGCTGCGAAGGGGATTGGCCGTGGTGACCACGGGGTAGCCCTCGTTCTGCAGGCGTTCGCTGACCTCGTTCCACCCGGAGGCATCCGCCCAGGCCCCATGGACCAGGACGACAGTGGGCTTGCCGGGCGCGGAAGGGGAACCGCCGTCGGGTTCCGCAGCCGATGCCTCGCCGACGGGTATGAGTCCTGCCATGGGCAGGAGGACTGCGAAGCTCAGCAGTCCTCTCCGCTTGGTGCGGGGAGACGACATGGTGACCGCTCCTTGGTCGCTTGAAGGGGTTCGGTGCAGCCGACTCTGCCGGAAGGCGGTTCACCGGGCGCGACCAGTGCGCCAATGGGGTGACCCCGTCCTGTACGGGGTCGTACGGGGGGGGTTCGCCCATGGCCCCCTCGGGTACCCGGGACGTCCGGAACGTGGGAAGAAGAGGAGCGCGACGATGGCTCCCGCGACAAGAAGGTCGGTGGCGCCCGCGCGAGAGGGCCGCCGGTCCCCGGTCCGCGCGGGGAAGCGGCTCAATGCCGCCCCCGAGCCCGATCAGGAACCGGACCTTCTGGGCCAGTACCTGCGGCAGATCGGGGCGACCCCCCTGCTCGACGCGGAAGACGAGGTGCGGTTGGCACAGCGCATGGAGGCCGGACTGCGCGCCATGGAGGAGTTGGAGCGGGCCGGGAGCGGCGACCGCGCCCCGGCACGGGAGCGACGGCGCGAACTGGAGGCGGCCGTGCGCGACGGGCAGGCGGCCAAGGACCACATGATCCGCGCCAACCTCCGGCTCGTGGTGTCGATGGCGAAGCGCCACGCCCATCGCGGGCTGCCCCTGCTCGACGTCATCCAGGAGGGCAACCTGGGACTGATCAGGGCCGTGGAGAAGTTCGACCACACCAAGGGCTTCAAGTTCTCCACCTATGCGACCTGGTGGATCCGCCAGGCCATCGAACGCGGACTGGCGACGCATGCCCGCTCGGTGCGGCTGCCCGTGCACGTCGTGGAGCAGTTGCAGAAGCTCGGCAAGGTCGAGCGCAAGCTGCAGCTGCGTCTCGACCGGGAGCCGACCGTCGAAGAGGTGGCCCGCGAGAGCGGTATCGCCGAGGACAAGGTCATCTGGCTGCGCCGGGTCGGACGGCAGGTGATCAGTCTGGACACCCCCGTGGACGACACCGGTGACACGGTCGTCGGCGACCTCATCCCCGACACCGACGTCCTGCAGGCCCCGGAGGTCGCCGAGTTCCAGGCGCTCGCCGAGGAACTCAGGGAGGCCATCGACACGCTCGCACCGCGCGAGGCGCTGATCCTCAGCCTGCGGTACGGCCTGCACGACGGACGGCCACGCACGCTGCACGAGGTCGCCGAGCACGTGGGTCTGACCCGCGAACGCGTCCGCCAGCTGGAAAAGCTGTCTCTGGCGCACCTGCGGGAGCGGGAGCAGGGCGAGCGGCTCCTGGAGTGGGCGGGCTGACCGCCGACGTGGACGGCTGCAGCCGCTCTCCGAGCGTGCTCAGCACGGCTTCGGTGACCCGTGCCGCCTCGTCGAGGCCGCCGAGATCCCCTGCTCGCGCACAGCGGCCAGGAACTGCGTGCTCGTCATCGACCGCCCCACATGCTTCCGGTACGGGACAGGCCCGGGGACCGGGTCATCGCCGGCCCTGTCCTCGGGCCGGGTCGATGAGCGCCAGGCCGAGATCGGGGCGGTAGGTCTTCTCCAGCTCCGCGGGGCTGTCCCGGACGATGACTTCGAGTGTCGGCCACACCGTGCCCTCCAGCAGGTGGCCGCCGCGGGTCGTACCGTCGGAGAGCCCCAGCACGGCGTGCAGATGAGGGGTCGGCCCCTCCTCCCCCACGGCGATGTCCCCCAGCAGCGACAGCACCTCGCACTGTTCCCCCACCGGTATCCGCCGGTAGTCCCCGGCCTCGCGGTCGAACCACCCGACCGTGGCCTCGGAGAACGCACCCACCGCCGTCACCTGCGACGCCCCGAGCGCCCGGTCGTGTGCGAACTCGGTGATGCGGGTGAAGGCCTCCTCACCCGGATCCAGAACGACGACGTAGACGGCGGCCGGGGAGTCCTGCACCTGTTGCCACTTCATGCGCGCCTGGGTACCCGTGCCGCCCCCCGTCAACCGCTGCCTCCGCGCGCCGGGGCGTCAGGTGATCCTGCCGGTGCTTCCGGCGAACAGCAGCTGCGCCAGTTCGTCGTCCAGCGGCCGGCGGACCTTGTCCACGACGCCGCCCTGCACGGCCCCGCCGACCACCTCCACGACGCAGCGGGCTTCGTGGGCGGCCTTCGCCGGATCGTCACCGGCCGTGGGCGCTCCGGCGGGGAAGCGGTCCGACGTCGGCGTGGCGACCGGGCCGGACGGCGGCGTGGCGCTGTCCGGGGCCGGGACCGTCGCGGGCGGCGAGGGCGTCGGCGACGGCGCCGGTGGTGAAGGCGTAGACCGTCTTGTGCAGGACGTCCACGACG
>NZ_JAPSKQ010000031.1 GCF_031181555.1 Streptomyces sp.
GAAGGTCGCGCCGGTGCGCCACACCAACGGGGTGAGGTGGGTGAACCACATCATCAGGCCGGTGCCCGGCATGACGAGCGTGGCACCGGCGATCCAGGCCGCGTAGATCTTCTGGCCGGCGTTGAACCTGCCGGCCGGGGTGGGCGGGGCGTCAGCTCGTGGGGGCATCGTCGCGCCCGTTCGAACGGCCGACCCGGGCGTCGGTGTCGTAGCCGCGCTCCTCCCGGTAGCCGGGCTCGGCGTCCTCGGTGACGGTGATGCCGGGGAGCCACTTGGCGACTGGCAGAAGTACATCGGGGCCACGTAGAGGCGGACCGGGCCGCCGTGGGCGTGACCGAGGTCCTCGTCCCGCACGCGCAGTGCGACCAGGACGTCGGCGCGGCGCGCCTGGTCGGGGGCGAGGCTCTCGGAGTACGCGCCGTCGAAGCGGGTCAAGCGCACCGCCCCGGCCGCCGGGCGCACTCCCGCGGCGTCCGGGAGCCGGGACGGGCGCACCCCCTCGAACGGCGTCCTCGGCACCCGCCAGCCGGTGACGCACTGGACGTCGCGGACCAGGCGGGTCTGCGACAGGGCCCTCAGCCCGGCCAGGGTGTGGGCGGTGGGGCGCTCCACGAGGCCGTCGACGGGCAGGCGACAGGTCTCGGCGTTCCTGCACGGTACGGAGGAGGTGACCGAGTAGGAGCGGAAGCCGCCGCCGTTCGGGAGCAGTCCGGTCAGGCCGGTGGGGTCCTTGCCGGAGGCGGCGGCGAGGAAGGACTCCAGGCCGCGCTGGAGCGTGGGCGCGGTGGCCACGCCGAGGGCGCCGAGGAGGACACGGCGCCCGACGGGGCCGCCCCGGTCTTCGCGGTCCTCCCGGTCTTCGCGGCCTTCCCGCTCCCCCGGCTCTTCGCGGTGCTCCGGTTCTTCCGGCTGTTCGGAGTCCACCCCTTCATTCGAGCACCCGCGACCCCTTGGGACCAGGGATCGCGGGTGCCGTCAGACTTCCGTCACCGCGCCGCCCTACGAGGTGCGCCCGGCTTCCTTCTCCAGCTGGAACGCCTCGTTGCCGAGTCCGATGCGGGCGTGCGTCTCGGGGGCTCGGGCGCGCAGGACCGCGCCGTGGACCAGGCCGACGACGAGGGCGAGGCCGATGACGCCGGGCAGGATCCAGCTCAGGGAGGAGCCGGGGCCCGCGCCGACCAGGACGTCGAAGTCCCTGACCGTGTAGCAGGCGATCACGACGAGGGCGATGCCCGCCAGCGAGGAGGTGACCAGCCGCCACGCCTGGGCGCCCGCGGCGCCGCGCCGGACGAAGAAGACGACGACGGACAGGGAGGCGATCGCCATCAGCACGATCACACCGAGCGCGCCGATGTTGCCGAACCAGGTGAACAGGTGCAGGACGGGCGCGGTCGGGTCACCGGTCGGCTTGTCGTCGGTGAGCGCGAAGGCGAGGACGAGCACGACGGCGATGACGGTCTGGAGCAGGGAGCCGGTGCCGGGGGCGCCGCTGGTGCCGGTGGTGCGGCCGAAGGCGGCGGGCAGCAGGCCTTCGCGTCCCATGGCGAAGGCGTAGCGGGCGACGACGTTGTGGAAGCTGAGCAGCGCCGCGAACATGCCGGTCACGAAGAGGACGTGCAGGACGTCGGTGAAGGTGCCGCCGAGCCGGGACTCGGTGAGGAAGAACAGCAGTCCCGCGCTCTGCTCCTGCGCGGTGCCGACGATCCCGGACGGGCCGGTGGCGACGGTGAGCGCCCAGCTGCTGATGGCGAAGAAGACGGCGACGCCGGTGACCGCGAGGAACATCACGCGCGGCACCAGGACGTGCGGCCTGCTGGTCTCCTCCGCGTACACGGGGGCCTGCTCGAAGCCGAGGAAGGCCGCGACGCAGAAGCACAGGGCGGTGCCCACGCCGGCGCCGGCGAGCGTGTCCGGGTTGAAGGCGTGCAGCGACAGGCCCTCCGTGCCGGGGTCGGCGATGGCCGCGATGTCGAAGACGACGACGAGCAGCACCTCGATGAGGAGCAGGACGCCGAGCACGCGCGCGTTGACGTCGATCTTCAGCCAGCCGAGCGCGCCGACGGCGGCCACGGCCACGAGTGCCGGTATCCACCAGGCGACCTCGATGTCGGCGTAGGTGGCGAAGAGACCGGAGACCTCGAAGCCGAGGATGCCGTAGATGCCGATCTGGAGGGCGTTGTAGGCGACGAGCGCGACCAGGGCCGCGCCCGCTCCGGCGGTGCCGCCGAGTCCGCGGGAGATGTAGGCGTAGAAGGCACCGGCGTTGTGGACGTGCCGGCTCATCTCGGCGTATCCGAGGCTGAACAGCACCAGCACGATGCCGAGGACCACGAAGAGCAGCGGCTGGCCGACGATGCCCATCACCGCGAACGTGGTGGGCATGACACCGGCGACCACCATGAGGGGCGCGGTCGCGGCGAGGACCGAGAGCAGCAGGCCCCCCGTGCCGAGGCGGTCCGCGCGCAGGGCGCGCTCCTGCCCCTTGAAGGTGCTGATGCTCTCGGCCGCGGATCTGCTCGTGCTCGAACTGTCCGTCGTCATCGGGAGACCGTCCTTGGGTCGGGTGTGGTTGCGGCGGCTGGGTCGGGATGGTGCGGGGGTGCGGGGCTGGGGTCAGACCGTGCCCAGGGCGGCGGCGCGGGCGGTGCGGAAGGCGGTGAGGGGGTCGCGTTCGGGGTACGACCAGGGGGACGGGGTGGCGTGGTCGCCGATGCGGTGGAACAGGGCGGCCGCCTCGGCGCCCCGGCCCTCGCAGACCTTGGCGTGGGCGAGGAAGTTCAGGTCGACCAGGCGGCGCGGGTGGCCTTCCTGCTCCCACTCCAGCCACCAGTCGAAGGCGGCCTTCATCACCTGCCGGGCGCGGCGGCCGACCCAGTGTCCGGAGGCGGCCGGGTCGGGGGGTTCGTGCCCGGCGGCGGCCAGCGCGCGGTAGCGCTCGGCGTGCGCGATGACCGGCAGGATCGCCAGCGGTGAGTCGGCGGGTGCCTGTTCGGCGGCCCAGTTGGCGAAGTCGTACACCTCGTGCAGCGGGTCCGGGCCCGCGTCCACACGGCGCTCGGCGAGCCAGGCGACCACCAGGTGGTGGGCGTGGTGGTGGTCCGCGTACCGGGCGCGGATCTGCTCGAAGAGCCGGACCACGTCCCCCTCGGCGCCCTGGGCGCACTCCAGCAGGAGCAGGCCGAGCCACGGGGTGGGGTCGGCGGGCACGAGCCCGGCGGCCTTCCGGCAGGCCTCGCGGGCGTGGGCCGGTTTGTCCTTGCCGCGCAGGGCGCGCCGGACCCGGGCCATGGCCAGCAGCACGGACGCGTCACCGGACTCGGGCTCGGCGAGCAGCCACTCGCGGGCCCAGGCGGCACAGTAGGACTCCCGGGCGAGCACCGTGATCCGGTGGCCGCGCCGGTCCCAGTCGTCCCCCGTGTGGACCAGCAGTGAGCGGGCGTTCTGCCAGCGGCCCTGCGCCAGTGCGGCACGCGCGGTGACGAGCTCGGTGTCGTCGAGTGCCTCGTCGAAGGCCTGCGCCGCGCGTCTGCGGGCACGGCCGAGGGGCGGCGGGGGTGGGGGCACCGCGGAACTTCCTCACGCGCTCTTCTTGTGGCTCGGTTCACGGCGGGCGGTCGGTACGGCAGTGGTCGGCTGCCGATTGCCATGAACTGATCACTCACAGCAAACCGTCAGCCCACGGATGACGTCAAGGGCACCCGAGGCGTTACACGCGTCAACTGCTGTGACTCGGGGACGACTTGTGGTGTGCAGACCGAAAGGCCCGGCACGCCCGCGCGGAGCGGGGGCGTGCGCGCCTGCTTGGATGGGCCCATGAGTGCCGCTGACGAGATCATCGACATCGTCGACGAGGACGACCGGGTGATCGGGCGGTCCCCGCGCGGCGAGGCCTACGCGCGGGGGCTGCGCCACCGCTGCGTCTTCGTCCTGGCCCGGGACGCCGAGGACCGGGTCTTCGTCCACCGGCGCACCCCGGCCAAGCTGGTCTTCCCCTCCCTGTACGACATGTTCGTCGGCGGGGTCGTCGGTGCGGGCGAGGGCTACGACGAGGCGGCCCTGCGGGAGGCCGAGGAGGAGCTGGGCGTCACCGGCCTGCCGCGCCCCGAGCACCTCTTCCGGTTCCTGTACGACGACGGCGCCGGCCGGACCTGGTGGTCGGCGGTGTACGAGGTCCGCTGCGGCCTGCCCGTGCGGCCGCAGGCCGAGGAGGTGGCCTGGCACGACTTCCTGCCGGAGACCGAACTGGAGCGGCGCCTGGGTGAGTGGGAGTGGGTCCCGGACGGACTGGCGGCGTACGAGCGGCTCAGGGCGTACCGGTCGGGTCCGCCGGGCCGGTCCACGGGAGACTGAGGTGGACGGGCCGCGTCCCGGTCGCGTCGCGGAGGGCCTCGGTGGCCGCGTCGGCGCCGGCCGTACCGGCGCCGGACCGCACCGGCCCGTGCGCGGGCTCGTCCCGGGCCGGGCCGGGGGAGACCGGGCAGGTCGGGCAGGTGCCCGGCGGCGGCGACGCCGTGACCGGGCGCCGCGCACCCGGTGCGCGGCGCGGCACCTTCCTGTCCGGAAGGTGGCGGGCCGCACCGGCGGCGCCCCCGGACGCGTGCCCCGGTAGGGTCGCCGGCGTGATCGAGTTCGTACGGAACGTCCGGTTGTGGTTCGTGCCCGAGGACGTGCGGCAGGAGGGCGCGACGCCCGACTACCGGTTCTCGCTGGCGAACGAGCGGACCTTCCTGGCCTGGCTGCGGACCGCCCTGGCGCTGATCGGCGGCGGCTTCGCCGTGGACCAGTTCCTGCCGGATCTGCGCTGGGGCTGGCGGGTCGGGCTGGCGCTCGCGCTGCTCGCCGCGGGCGTGCTGTGCGCGCTGCGCGCGGTCAACCACTGGGTGCGCTGCGAGCGGGCCATGCGCCGCGGCGAGGACCTGCCGGTGTCGCGGTTCCCTGCGCTGCTGGGCCTCGTCGTCGCGGTCGTGGCGGTGGCGATGGTCGTCGTCGTGCTCGTGGGGTGGGAGGGGTGACGGGGGCACGGGTCCGGGACCCCGGGCTGCAGCCCGAGCGGACCCGGCTGGCGTGGCGGCGTACGACTCTTTCGGGCGCCGTCGTGGCCGTGCTCGCCGGGAAGACCGCGCTGACCGGCGGAGTGTCCGCGGCCGGGCTCGTCGCGTGCGCCCTGTGCTGTGTCTGCTGGCTGGGGCTCCTGGGCCTCGCCCACCGCCGTATCCGCGCGCTCGCGGCCGCGAGCGCGCCGGGGGCGCTCGCTCCCCGGTACGCGTCCGCGGCGGTGTTCTGCACCGTGGCGCTGGCCGTATGCGGGACGGCCCTCGTCGTCCGGGGCTGACGGGCCCTCCCCGGGTCCGGTCGTCGGCCGTCCGGGCCGACGGTCCCTTCCCGGCCTACCCCTGCGTCTCCCCGGCCACCGTCACCACGATCTTGCCCCAGGTCCGGCCCTCCTGGCTCAGCCGGTGGGCGTCCGCCGCGCGCTCCAGCGGGAACGTCTCCGAGACGTGCACGCTCACCACGCCCTGTTCCGCCAGTTCGGACAGGCGCCGCAGGTCCTGGGGGTCGGGGCGGACGAAGTGGTACCGGCCGCCGTAGTTCACCACCTCGTTGTCGGTGATCGACGCCAGGCGGCCCTCGGGGGCGAGCAGGTTCGCGGAGACCTTCAGGGCGTCGCCGCCGACCGTGTCGAACACCGCGTCCACGCCCTCGGGGGCCAGCCCGCGCACCCGTTCGGCCAGGCCCTCGCCGTAGCTCACCGGCTCCCCGCCCAGCCGGCGGACGAAGTCGTGGTTGTGCTCGCTCGCCGTACCGATGACCCGGGCGCCGAGGTGGGCGGCGAGCTGGACGGCGAGGGAGCCGACACCGCCGGCCGCGGCGTGCACCAGGACGGTCTCGCCGCGCTTGGCCTCGAGGACCTTGTGCAGGACCTGGTAGGCGGTGAGGCCCGCGAGGGGCAGACCGGCCGCCTCCTCGAAGGTCAGGTTGCGCGGCTTGGGCGCCAGGGTGCGCACCGGGGCGGCCACGTACTCGGCGAAGGTGCCCCGGGAGAGGAAGTCCTCGCGCACGTAGCCGATGACCTCGTCGCCGGCGGCGAACTCCGGGACGGCGACTCCGGGACGGACGACCACGCCCGAGACGTCCCAGCCCGGGATCACCGGGAAGACGGCCTGGAGGACCGGATCGAGGTAGCCCTCGCGGCACTTCCAGTCGACCGGGTTGACGGCCGCGGCCCGGACCTTCACGAGCACCGAGTCGGGTCCGACCCTGGGCTCGTCCGCCTCCTCCAGTCCGAGCACCTCGGGGCCGCCGTACCGTGAGTACCTGATCGCCTTCATGCGTCCGACCCTCCGGGGTCGCCCCGCGCCGCGCAAGCCGAACGGCCCGATGTGCGCCGTTCGCGTGACGCCGGGCGGACGCCGGTCACCGGGAGCCCTATCGTGGCCCCGATCACGTTTCGCCCTCGCTCTGGACTCCATACCGACCGGTCGGCATCATGAGGCGGTACCGTTCACCTGTCTGAGGAGCGACGATGAGCCCCGACCACCCGCCCGGACTCGATCTCGACCGGCTGCGCGGCCTGCTCGACCGGGAGCGGCCCGGCCTGGTGAACGGCCCGCTCTCCGGCCGGCTGATCGAGGGCGGCAGGTCGAACCTCACGTACGCGGTCTCCGACGGCACCGCGCGGTGGGTCGTACGCCGGCCGCCGCTCGGCCACGTCCTGGCCACCGCGCACGACATGAAGCGCGAGCACCGTGTCATCAGCGCGCTGCACCCGACCGCCGTGCCGGTGCCGGCTCCGGTGCTGCTGTGCGAGGACGAGGAGGTGCTGGGGGCGCCCTTCTACGTCATGGAGTTCGTCGAGGGGACTCCCTACCGCACGGCCGCCCAGCTCGCCCCGCTCGGCCCCGAGCGCACCCGGGGCGCCGTGCTGAACCTGGTGGACACGCTGGTCGAGCTGCACGCCGTGGACCCGGGCGAGGCGGGCCTGGCGGACTTCGGCCGGCCCGAGGGCTTCCTGGACCGGCAGCTGCGCCGCTGGGGCAAGCAGCTGGACGCCTCACGCAACCGGGAGCTGGCCGGGATCGACGAGCTGCACGCCGCGCTCGGACGCGACCTGCCCCGCTCCCCCGCGCCGGCCGTGGTGCACGGCGACTACCGCCTCGACAACGTCCTGATCGGTGAGGACGACCGGATCAGGGCGATCCTCGACTGGGAGATGTCCACCCTCGGCGACCCGCTGACCGACCTGGGCCTGCTGGTGATGTACAGCACGCCGCTGGGCACGCCGGACTCCCCCGTCTCCACGACCGCCGAGGCCGCCGGGCACCCGGCGCCGGCGGAGCTGATCGAGCGGTACGCCGCGCGCTCGGGGCGCGACGTCTCCGCGGTCTCCTGGTACACGGCGTTCGCCTGGTTCAAGCTCGCCGTGATCCTCGAGGGCATCCACTACCGCTACACGCTGGGCCAGACGGTCGGGCGCGGTTTCGACCGCATCGGCGAGCTGGTCCCCGTCTTCATCGAGCACGGTCTGACCACGCTGCACGAGGGCCTCCAGGAGGGCTGATCGCCATGGACTTCGCGTTCGACGCGCGCACCGAGGAGCTGCGCGCCAAGCTCCTCGCCTTCATGGACGAGTACGTCCATCCCGCCGAGCAGGTGGTGCACGAACAGCGCGCCGGGCTGGACTCGCCGTGGGAGAACGTCCCCGTCGTGGAGGAGCTGAAGGCCGAGGCGCGCAGGCAGGGGCTGTGGAACCTGTTCCTGCCCGACTCCGAGTACGGCGCCGGGCTCACCAACCTCCAGTACGCCCCGCTCGCCGAGATCATGGGCCGCTCCCCGCAGCTGGCGCCCACGGTCACCAACTGCGCGGCACCGGACACCGGGAACATGGAGGTGCTGGCGCAGTTCGGCGACGAGCGGCAGAAGAAGCAGTGGCTCGAGCCGCTGCTCGCCGGTGAGATCCGCTCGGCGTTCGCGATGACCGAGCCGGAGGTGGCCTCCTCCGACGCCACCAACATCACCACGCACATCGAGCGGGACGGTGACGAGTACGTCATCACCGGCCGCAAGTGGTACATCTCCGGGGCGATGCACCCGGACTGCAGGATCTTCATCGTGATGGGCAAGACCGACCCGGACGGGGCGGACATCCGGCGCCAGCAGTCCATGGTCCTCGTCCCGCGCGACACCCCCGGCGTCACGATCACGCGCGCGATGCAGGTGTTCGGTTACGAGGACCACTACCACGGCGGCCACGCCGAGGTGGTCTTCGACCACGCGCGCGTGCCGGTGTCGAACCTGATCGGCGAGGAGGGCGGCGGTTTCGCCATCGCCCAGGCCCGGCTCGGACCCGGCCGGATCCACCACTGCATGCGGCTGATCGGCATGGCCGAGCGGGCGATCGAGCTGATGTGCCGCCGGGCCGTGTCCCGGGACGCCTTCGGCAAGGCGCTGGCGCAGCAGGGCGTGGTGCAGAACTGGATCGCCGACGCGCGCGTCGCGGTCGAGCAGCTGCGGCTGCTGGTGCTGAAGACGGCCTGGATGATGGACACGGTCGGCAACAAGGGCGCCCACACGGAGATCCAGGCCATCAAGATCGCCACCCCGCGCACGGTCGTCGGCATCCTCGACCGGGCGATCCAGCTGTACGGCGCGGGCGGGGTCAGCCAGGACTTCCCGCTGGCCGAGCTGTACGCCGGGGCGCGCACGCTGATGATCGCCGACGGCCCGGACGAGGTGCACCAGAGGTCGCTGGCGCGGCGGGAGCTGAAGAAGTACCTGTAGGCGCTCTCCAGTGACCGCCGGACGGAGTGTGGTCCGCCGGCGCCGGCGCGCGCAGGAAGTCGCGCAGGCGCAGGAGCCGGCGGGCCACGAGGCGGCGCCCGTCGGCCGGCGGCCCTCCTCCGAGCCCTCGGCTCCGCTCGATCGGGGAGGCGCCCCCACCGGTCTGCGGCGCCGTACCCCCTGCGACGTGACCCGGGCGGGTCCGCCGGTGGATCCGGTGCGGGCCGGGATCGGGGTGGCGTTCGCCCCCGGCCGGTCGGTGAGCGGGCGGGGCTGCCGTGCCCGGAGGTCCGGCAGCCGGATCCGGGGCGCACGGTGGTGCCGGCCGGGCGCGGTCCGAGGCCGCGCGACCCCGCGGCGGCGGCCCTGCTCCATCACCTCATGGACGACGACGGCCTCATGGACGCAGCGCCCGCAGCAGCAGGTCCGCGAGGTGGTCGGCGACCTGCTGCGGGCTGAGCGGGCCGTCGGGGCGGTACCAGGTCGACAGGTGGTGCACGGAGCCGAAGTGGTAGTCGACCACCAGGTCGGCCGGGGTGGCCCTGGAGAAGACGCCCGCCTCCTGGCCCTCCTCGATCAGCGCACGGAAGCGTTCGTGGTAGCGGCGGCGCTCGGCGCGCACCTGCTTGTTCTTCTCCGGGCTCAGGTGGTGCATGGAGCGGAAGAAGATCGACGCGTCGTCGAGGTTCTCGATCGTCGTGACGACGACGTCGGCCGCCGCGCCGCGCAGACGCTTCTCGATCGGCTCGTCGGCGTCCGCGAAGGCGTCCAGGCGCTCCTGCTGGACGCGCAGCACGCGTGCGTACACCTCGTGCAGCAGGTCGTCCTTGGAACCGAAGTAGTGGTAGAGCGCCCCCTTGGTGACGCCGGCCGCCTCGACGATCTCCTGCACGGAGGTGCGGTCGTACCCCTGCTCGGCGAAGAGCCGGGTGGCGGCGGCCAGAAGCCGCTGCGGTACGGGGGTCCCGTCACCGTCCGTCGTCCTGGGCACTGCCGCCACCCGCCTTTCCGTGTCGCTGCTCGTTGTCGTGCGTCGGGGAACGCGGTTCCCGACGGAGGATCTTCTCACTGGCCGTTCTCGGCAAGTCGGGCAGGATCTCCACCCGGCGCGGGTACGTGCGGACGGCCGGTCTCTCCTTGCCGTACGCGGCGGGCGCGTCCGGGTTCCACCGGAGCCTTCGGGCGCGGCGGGAGGGAGGCGCGGGGCACTGGTACGTCACTCGGTCACCGGGTCGCCTCCCAGTGCTGCTGGACGCGGTTCATGCCGGAGAGCCAGCGGTCGGGGTCGGTGGCACGGGCCTGGTAGTACTCGGCGACCTCGGGATGCGGCAGGATCAGGAAGCGGTCCTCCTCGATGCCCCGGAAGAGGGCGTCGGCCACGTCCTCCGGCTCGATCGCGGTCGGCTTGAGCACCAGGTCGCCCGCGCTGCCGCTGGCGTCGAGCATGTCGGTGCGCACGCCCTGCGGGCAGATCGCGTGGACCTTCACACCGCGGTGGCGGTACGTCAGCGACAGCCACTCGGCGAAGGCGTACGCGCCGTGCTTGGTGACGCTGTAGGGGGCGGTGCCGATCATGGTGAGCAGTCCGGCGGCGGAGACGGTGGAGACGAAGCGTCCGCTGCCGCGCTCCAGCCAGTCCGGGAGCAGCACGTGCGCCGCGCGGACGTGCGCCATGACGTTGACGTCCCAGGAGAGCGCCCAGCCCCGCTCGTCGAGGGGGGCGCCGGGCTCTCCGCCGTTCCGGCCGATGCCGGCGTTGGCGCAGTAGACGTCGACCGTGCCGCCGAGCGCGTCGCGGGCCTCGGTGACGGTCGCGGAGGCGTCGCCCGGGACGGCGATGCCGCCGATCTCCTCGGCGACCGCCTTCGCGCGGTCGGCGTCCAGGTCGTTGACGACGACCTGGGCCCCCTGTCCGGCGAAGCGCCGGGCGAGTGCCGCCCCGATGCCGCCCCCGGCCCCCGTGACGACCACCTTCGCACCCTGCACGGCTTCCACCATCGGTCTCCTTCGACGCGGCTTCCTCGCACCGCCGCGGGGTCGCCGCGCGCAGGTCGGCTCCGGCCGTGCGGCGGCTGCGGCGATGAGGTTCGTCGCGTCAGACTAACCGGTCGGTATGCACGGTGGAAGAGGTGACCCGAACGGGGGCGGTCCGGTTCGTTCCCCGGGGCCGTCACGCGCGCTAGCGTGCGTGCTCATGACACCCGCCGCGATCACGGAGGTCACCGCATGAAGCTGTCCAGACGGAGCCTGCTCGCCACCACCACGGCCGCGGTGGCCGCGTCCGCCGCCCCGGCGCACGCGGCCACCGGGCGGGCCCCGGCCGGAGGCCGCAGGCTGCGCACCGGGTTCGAGCGGCTCGCCGCGGACGGCTACGCGCCGCTCGACGGGCAGCGGGTCGGCGTCGTCACCAACCCGACGGGCATCGCCCGGGACGTACGGCACATCGTGGACGTCATGCACGACGACGACCGCGTGGACCTGATCGCCGTCTTCGGCCCCGAGCACGGCTTCCGGGGCACCGCGCAGGCGGGCGGCTCCGAGGGCCGCCACGACGACCCGGCGACCGGCCTGCCCGTGTACGACACCTACCTGAAGAGCGGTCAGCCGCTCGCCGACGTCTTCACCGCCTCCGGCGTGGACACGGTCGTCTTCGACATCCAGGACGTGGGCGCGCGCTTCTACACGTACATCTGGACCCTGTTCGACTGCATGGAGGCGGCGCGGCTCGCGGGCAAGCGGTTCGTCGTCCTCGACCGGCCGAACCCGGTGACGGGGCGGGCGGCACTGGGCCCGGTGCTGCACAAGGAGTTCGCGACCTTCGTCGGGCGGCAGCCGATCTCGCAGGCGCACGGGATGACGGTGGCGGAGCTGGCGCTGCTGTTCAACGGCGAGTTCCTCCGGGCGCCGGTGCCGCTGGAGACCGTGCGCATGTCGGGCTGGAAGCGGTCGGACTTCTACGACGCCTCCGGACTGCCCTGGGTGCCGCCGAGCCCGAACATGCCGACGCCGGAGACGGCTCTGGTGTACTCGGGGACGTGCCTGTTCGAGGGCACCAACCTGTCCGAGGGGCGCGGGACGACCCGGCCGTTCGAGCTGTTGGGCGCCGAGGGGATCGACGGCCGCTGGGCGGCCGAGGCGAACGGGCTGGGGCTGGCGGGCGTGCGATTCCGCGAGGCGTACTTCGCGCCCGCGTTCTCCAAGTTCCAGGGCAGGACCGTCGGGGGCGTGCAGCTCCACGTGCACGACCGGGAGGCGTTCGATCCCGTGCGCACGGGGATCGGGCTGCTGGTCACGGCCAAGCGGGTGTGGAGCGGGTTCGCCTGGCGCCCGGACAACTGGATCGACAGGCTCACCGGCTCCACGCGGGTGCGCACGATGATCGACGCGGGGGCGGACACGGACGAGGTGGTGGCCGGCTGGCAGGAGGAGCTGGCGGCGTTCCGCAGGACGCGCCGGGAGTACCTGCTGTACCGCTGAGCGGGCTTCGGCGGCGGGCCGGGAGGGACCGGACCGCCGCCGTTCCGTGCCACCTGTGCTTCCGTGCCACCTGCACTCCGTACCACCTGCGCTCCGCGTCACCCGTGCGAGGTGGAGCTCACGATCCGCCGGCGGTCGGCACCTGTCGCCGCCGCGCCTGTTCACCGCCGTGACCTGGGACGTCGCGGGTCCGGCCGCGGTCGCCCGGGGCCCCGGGGCGAAAAGACCGGCGACCGGCACGCATATCGACGTGGTCTTCAGGAACCCGTGGCAGCCGCGGGGAGTTCTCAGTCTGCCGGGAACGGTGCGCGGGGCGCGCGCCGTGGCATGGGGTCCCTCCTCCCGACGAGGGCGGGGCGGGACGTTCCCATGGACGGTCACGGACGACTGCGGACAACCGCGGACGACCACAACTGAAGCGCGCGCCACGGGAGTTGGCATGTGCGTCCCCGCGGCCGACCGATGGGGGCCATCGGAAAAGGATGGAGCCGATTCGCGTGTCGATACGTCTATTCGGCGACGTCCGTGCGACGACGCCGAAGTGACGGACTACAGGTGCAGGTGTGACGGAGGTGCAGGACGATGGCCGGTTTCCGGAGTCTGGCGAGACAGGTCCGAGATCCGCGGTGCGACCCGGCACTGCGGCGTTATTCGCTGCGCAAGTGCCTTGAGCGGTTCGCTCCTTACGGGCACAGGGCGACCTGGGACCATCTGTGCTCGCGGGCCGGGTTCGATCCCGAGGACCGCTCCGTCGACCCGGCGCGGCTCGTGGCCGCACTGGAGGAGTTGGAGGAGGCACGGGCGGTCTGGCTGGCCTACGAGGTCGAGTTCGCCGAGCGCCGCAGGAAGGAGAAGCACGACGGGCTGCGCAGGCCGGGCAGTGTGGACGACTGGCACCGGCTGACCTGGGGCGGTTTCGGCGTGGCCTGGTGCGACGATCCGCGGGTGCATCCGCGGGAGCCGCTGGCCGAGGTGCTGCGGCGGCTGATCGCCGCGCTGGAGCGCGAGCCGGGTTCGGCCTGCCCCGTGTGCCGGGGGGAACGGCTCGTGTGGCGGTACGGCCTGGACCACGAGCCGTCGGCGGGCCCGGTCTGCACGGACTGCGGAATCCTCGTGCCGCGCCCCGTGCTCACCCCCGAGGCCCTGGCGGACGCCAGGCGGGCGAGGCTGCTGGTGTCGGCCTGAGGAACGCCCGGGGAGCCGGGAGCGCCGGAGAGCGTGGGGGTGCGCCGGGGATGCCGCACCCCCGCTGTCTTCCTCCGGGGACCGAGGAGACCGAGCAGGGTCCGGAACGAGGAGACGGTGGAGTGCAGGTGTGTCTGAACGGGACCCGGAGCGCCGCCGATGGGGCGGGGATCCCGTTGTCGCCGGAGGCGATGGCCGAGTCGGCGGCGGAAGCGGTCGCGGCCGGGGCGACGGACCTCCACGTCCATCCGAAGACGCCGTGCGGACGGGACACGTTGTCGCCGCGGGTGCTCGCCCGGACGCTGGAGGCGATACGGGCGCGGGTCCCGGTGCCGGTCGGTGTGACGACGGGCGCCTGGGCGGAACCCGATCCCGCGGTCCGGCTGGAGCGGGTGCGGAGCTGGGCCGGTCTGCCCGAGCCGCCCGACCACGCCTCGGTCAACTGGCACGAGCCGGGGGCCGAGGATGTCGCCGCCGCGCTCATGGAGATGGGCGTCCGCGTCGAGGCCGGCGTCTGGACCGGCACGGACGGGGCGGCGCGGTTCTCCGCCTCGGCGCTCGCGCCCGGGGTGTTCCGGGTGCTGGCCGAGGTGACGGACCCGGAGCCGGCGAGCGCGCAGCGGTCCGCACTCGCCCTGCTGTCCGAACTGGGCTCCGCGCACGGCCGTCCGGTCCTGCTGCACGGCGAGGAGGGCGGCGCCTGGCCGGTGCTGCGCCTCGCGGGCCGGCTGGGACTCGCGACCCGCGTCGGTCTGGAGGACACGCTGTTCCTGCCGGACGGCCGGGCGGCGGGGTCCAACGCCCAGCTGGTGGCGGAGGCGGTGAGGATCCACGGACGGGCCCGGCGGGTGGCTCAGGACCAAAGCGGGCGGATCGCGCCGCACGGCGCGCGGCCGACGGCTGCGGACAGCCGACGGCGCGCCCTGCGCGGGCGTCGGCGTCCCGACCGTAGCAGCGGGTAAACCGGTCGCTCCACACCTTTCTCCTGCGGACAGTCGGAGGTGATGAAACGCACCTGCGAAGCCTAGGAGCCGTCCCGATGTCGACGCTGCGCGTCACCGCCGAAGTCCTGACCGTCCATGAGCATCCGGGCGCCGACGCCCTCGAACTGGCCCAGGTGGGCCTGTACCGGGCCGTCGTCGCCAAGGGCGCCTACCGCACGGGAGACGCCGCGGTCTACATCCCCGAGCAGGCCGTGCTGCCGGCCGGCCTGATCGAGGAACTGGGTCTGACCGGCCGTCTGGCGGGCGGCAACCACGACCGGGTCAAGGCGGTCCGGCTGCGCGGTGAGCTGTCGCAGGGCATCGTGTGCCGGCCGAGGGCACTCGCGGGCGTCGATCTGGTCAAGGCGGCCGGGGACGGCACCGACTTCGCGGAGCTGCTCGGCATCACCAAGTGGGTACCGCCCGTACCGCCCGCCATGAGCGGCGAGGTGGAGTCCGCGCCCGAGCTGCTGCCGTGGGTCGACATCGAGAACGTCCAGCGCTACCCGGAGGTGTTCACCCCCGGCGAGCCCGTGGTGCTCACCGAGAAGCTGCACGGCTCGGCCTGCCTGCTGACGTACGTCGCCGACGAGGGGCGGGTGCACGTCTCCTCCAAGGGATTCGGCTCCCGGTCACTGGCGCTGAAGGAGGACCCCCGCAACCTGTACTGGCGTGCGGTGCGCGGGCACGGCGTCGCCGAGGTCGCGGCGGAGCTCGCCGAGCGGCTGGGGGCACGGCGCGTCGGCGTCTTCGGCGAGGTGTACGGCGCGGGGGTGCAGGACCTGACGTACGGCGCGGACGGGCGGCGCGACACCCTCGGGTACGCCGTGTTCGACGTGTCCGCGGAGATCGACGGCCGGGTACGCTGGCTGGACGCGGCGGAACTGCTCCAGGGGCGGCTGCCGTTGGTGCCACGGCTGTTCGAGGGCCCGTACGACAGCGAGCGGGTGCTGGAGATCGCCACCGGCCGCGAGACGGTGTCCGGGCGGGAGCTGCACCTGCGGGAGGGCGTGGTGATCCGCCCGGCCGTCGAGCGGTACAGCGCGGTGACCGGCGGCCGCGCCATCGCGAAGGCGGTCAGCCCGGCGTATCTGACCCGGAAGGGCGCCACGGAGTACGAGTGAGCGGGGCGGCGCACGGCGCCGGGCGCCACGGGTCGCCCCGGGTGTCCGGCACCGGCGGCCGTCTCCCGCACCGCCCGCTTCCACGGCTGCCGAGCGGGCCGGGGCGTGCTCTCCGGCGGCCCGGCGGCCCGCGGACGCACGCCCCGGGCCGCCGCGCCGTCGGGCCGCGGCTGCCAACGGCCTCACCGCGGACCCTGGGAGCCCGTCGCCGCGCCGGCGCCGGCGGTCAGCGGGTTTCCTCCGGTGCGCGTTCCCGGCGTGCGCGGCGTTGTCTTCCGTTGCCGTTCTCGGCCATCAGGCGGGAACCCGTCAGGCGTTCGCCGAAGACGTCGTCCGGGTTGGACAGGACGCAGCCGTCCAGGGAGAGGCAGCCGCAGCCGATGCAGTCGGTGAGGTGGTCGCGCAGGCGGTTGAGCTGCTTGATGCGCTCCTCCAGCTCCGAACGCCAGGCCTCGGAGAGGCGGGCCCAGTCCTCCCGGGTGGGCGTGCGCTCCTCGGGGAGTTCGGCGAGCGCCTCGCGGATCGTGGCGAGCGGGATGCCGACGCGCTGGGCGGCACGGATGAAGGCGACCCGGCGCAGGGTGTCACGGCTGTAGCGGCGCTGGTTGCCCGCGGTGCGGCGGCTGCTGATCAGGCCTTTGGACTCGTAGAAGTGCAGGGCGGAGACGGCGGCACCGCTGCGGGCGGAGAGCTGGCCGACCGTGAGCTCGTGGATCTTCTCTGGAATCTGGGGCACCTCTCGAACCCTACCGACCCCGTGCGGCGCCCGGTCCGTTGACAGGGACTGCGCCGCCGACCATGCTAAGCAGTTGCTTAGGCATGCGCGCAGCGACGCGCGTGCGACTACGTGACGCGGGAGGCCGGGACATGGCAGAGCCGAGGATCTTCACGTCCGCCGACGACCTGAAGGCGGCGGTGGGCGAGCAGCTGGGGTACACGGACTGGCTGGAGGTCGACCAGAAGCGGATCGACCTGTTCGCCGAGGCCACCGGGGACCACCAGTGGATCCACGTCGACCCGGAGAAGGCCGCCGCGGGGCCGTTCGGGACGACCATCGCGCACGGGTACCTGACGCTGTCGCTGCTGCCGCTCTTCGGCCCGCAGCTGATCTCCGTCGAGGGCGTGAAGATGGGCGTCAACTACGGCACCAACAAGGTGCGCTTCCCGGCCCCCGTCCCGGTCGGCTCGCGGCTGCGCGCCACCGCGACGATCACCGCCGTCGACGAGGTGCCGGGCGGCGTCCAGGTGGCCACCGCCTTCACCGTGGAGCGGGAGGGCGGCGACAAGCCGGTGTGCGTGGCCGAGTCGGTGGCCCGCTACTACCTCTGAGCGGCGCCGGGACCCCCGGCCCCGACCATCCGCAGCACGAGGTCGGCGTAGAGCGCGCCGACCTCCTCGGGGGTGCGGGGACCGTCGACGTTGAACCAGCGGGCCACGTCGATGCAGAGGGAGAGCACGGCGAGGGTGGTGCCGTGCACGTCGACGACGTCGAACTCGCCGGAACGCACCCCCTCCTCGATGATCCCGCGCACCTCGGCGTCGACCTTCCGGCGCAGCCCGAGGATCTCGGCGCGGGCGTCGGGGCCGAGCGAGTCGAGCTCGTACTGCACGACCCGGGCGGTGGTGCGGCCGCCCGCGTGCCAGCGGACGAAGGAGCTGACGGCGTCGGCGAGCCGCTCGGTCGCGCTGCCCTCGGCGCGGGACGCCGTGCGCAGGATCTCCAGGGCCTTCTCGTGGCCGATCCTGCTGATGCGGTGGAGCAGCTCTTCCTTGGTCTTGTAGTGGATGTAGAGCGCGGCCGGGCTCATCCCGGCGCGGCTCGCGATGTCACGGGTCGTCGTGGCGTGGTAGCCGCGCTCCGCGAACGCCTCGACGGCGGCGAGCAGCAGCCGTCGGGCCGCATCGGGTGTGACCTCACCCCACGGCTGCGCCTCACCGCCGGCCGTCTCCTCCGCCGTACTCATCGCTCACCCCATTCACTGGCAGGGGTAACACCATACCGCTGAGGGTGAGCGGGCGCTTAGCGAGCCCGTCGTCACAGTTTCTGCAGGGGGTCGTGCTCGGCGAGCAGCTTCTCCAGGCGCGCCTGGTCGACCCGGTTCACGATCTGCCCGGCCTCCTGGCGGTCGCGGATGACCTTGGCCAGGGTGAAGGCGGAGGTGACGAGGTACAGGACCGCGATGCCCAGGAAGGCACGGACCCAGGCGTCGGCCTGGAGGTTGAAGATACCGATCGCGGTGGCGCCCAGGGCGACCGCGAAGGACGCGACGGCCTGACCGTAGAAGGCGGCCGTGCTCTGCTGCTTGACCGGTGTGTCACTCATGGGGACCAGGGTCGGCGGACGTGGCCCCGGCCACATCCGCTCAGGTACTCAGATGCGTACTCAGAACGCCGAAACCCCGGTGAGGGCGCGGCCGATGACCAGTTTCTGAATCTGGCTGGTGCCCTCGTAGAGGGTCATCACCCGGGCGTCGCGCAGGAGTTTGCCGGCCGGGTACTCGTCGATGTAGCCGTAGCCGCCGAAGACCTGCAGGGCGTTGTTGGCGGCGCGGACGGCCGCCTCCGAGGCGAAGAGCTTGGCCTTGGAGGACTCGACGGCGAACGGCTGCCCCCGGTCGATCAGGTCGGCGACCCGCCAGGTCAGCAGCCGGGCCGCGTCGACGTCCACGGCGATGTCGCTGATCAGCTCCTGGACGAGCTGGTGGCGGGCGATGGCCTTCCCGAACTGCTCGCGCTCGCCGGCGTAGCGCACGGCGGCGTCCAGGGCGGCCTGGGCTATGCCGACGCAGCCCGCCGCGACCGACATGCGGCCCTTGGCGAGGGCGGACATGGCGACCGCGAATCCCTTGCCCTCGGGGCCGAGCATCGCGGAGGCGGGGACGCGCACGTCCTGAAGGACCAGCTCGGCGGTGGCCTGGCCGCGCAGACCGAGCTTGCCGTGGACGGCGCGGCGGGTCAGGCCGGGGGCGTCGGCGGGGACGAGGAAGGCGGAGACGCCCTTGTGGCCGGGGGCGTCGGTGGAGCGGGCGAAGAGCAGGACGACGTCGGCCCAGGTGCCGTTGGTGATGAACATCTTGGCGCCGTTGAGGACGTAGTCGCCGCCGTCGCGCACCGCGCGCGTGGAGAGGTTGCCGGCGTCGGAACCGGTGCCCGGCTCGGTGAGGCCGAAGCAGCCGACGTACGCGCCGGAGGTGAGCCCCGGCAGCCAGGTCCGCTTCTGCTCCTCGGTCCCCCAGGAGGCGACGGTCTTGGCGACCAGGCCGAGGGACACGGAGACGATGCCGCGCACCGAGGAGTCGCCGCGCCCGAGCTCCTCGGTGACCAGGCAGTACGCGAGGTGGTCGCCGCCCGAGCCGCCGTACTCCTCGTCGATCGTGAGCCCGAGGAACCCGACCTCGCCGAGCTTCCCGACGATGCCGCGGTCGACCTCCTCGGCGCGGTCCCAGGCGGCGGCGTGGGGGACGACCTCGCGCTCCACGAAGTCGCGGGCCAGCCGCCTGACGGCCTCCTGTTCCTCGCTGAGCTCCAGATTCATGCCGAGTCACCCCAGGGGAAAGCCATTTGAAATCCGTACATTTAAATTAGCACTGCTAGTTTCTGGTTGCAGCCCTACTATGTGCGCCATGGCCCGACCGCGCAAGCCCCTGCTCAGCACCGACCGGATCGTCGAGACGGCCCGTGCGCTCGTGGACGCGGAGGGCCTGGCGGCCGTCTCCACGCGCCGGCTCGCCGCGGAGCTGGGAGTGAGCGGGCCCTCGCTCTACAACCACTTCCGCACCAAGGACGAGATCCTGGAGGCGGTGGCCGACTCGGTGAGCGCGCTGGTCGACCTGTCGATGTTCGAGGACGGCCGGGACTGGCGGACCGCGCTGCACGACTGGGCGGTCTCCTACCGGGCCGCGCTGCGCGACCACCCCAACATCGTGCCGGTCCTCGCCCGCGGTCCCGGCCGCCGTCCGGCGGCGCTGCGGCTCGCCGACGCGGTCTACGGCGCGATGGTCGAGGCGGGGTGGCCGCCCGCGCAGGCCACCTCCATCGGCGCGCTGATGCGGTACTTCATCATGGGCTCCGCGCTCGGCTCCTTCGCGGGCGGTTTCGTGGACGACGCGAGCGCCTACGACCCCGCCGACTACCCCCACCTCGGGCAGGCCCATCTGCTCGCCGAGCAGCAGGAGAAGATCGACGAGCGGGCCTTCGAGACGGGGCTGACGGCGCTGCTGGACGGACTGGCGCTCCAGTACGAGCAGGTGGTGCGGGGCACCGCGTAGGCGGGGCCGCGGGCGGTCCGGCGGCGGCGCGAGACTTCGGCGGGTGCCGAAGTGTCCGTGCCCCATGCTGGAGGGCATGACCACGAGGGACCCCCGGGCCGCCGGACTGGCGCGGCTCACCGGACTGATCGCCGACGAGACCCGGGCCGCGTGTCTGCTGGCGCTGCTGGACGGGCGCGCCTGGACGGCGGGCGAGCTGGCGCGGCACGCGGGTGTCGCCGCGTCGACGCTGAGCGAGCACCTGGGCAAGCTCGTCACGGGCGGGCTGCTGGCCGAGGAGCGGCAGGGGCGGCACCGGTACGTACGGCTGGCCGACGCGACGGCCGCCCAGCTGGTGGAGGACCTGGCCGCGCGGGTCGCGCCGGGCACCGCCGTCCGGCGCCCGCGCACCCTGCGCGAGTCGACCGCCGGATCGGCGATGGCCCGGGGCCGCACCTGCTACGACCATCTCGCCGGCCGGCTCGGCATCGTCGTCACGGACGCCTTCACCGCGCGCGGTCTGCTGCGCCGGGACACCGGCTTCGCGCTCACCGACGCCGGTCTGCGGTGGTTCGACACGGCCGGCATCGCCCTCGACCGCCGCGGCCGGCGCCCGCTGGCCCGCGCCTGCCTGGACTGGACGGAACGCCGACCCCACCTCGCCGGGGCCGCAGGCGCGGCCCTGTGCCGGCACGCCCTTCAGGCGCGGTGGTGCGTCCGCATCGGCTCCGAGCGCGCGGTGAAGGTGACGGACACGGGGGAGCGCGCGCTGTCCGAGCTGCTGGGGATCGAGGCGGGGGTCCTGCGCTGACCGGCGGTCCCCTCCCGGCCGGCCCCGCCGGCCCCGCCGACTCCCCGCCGGCCCCGCCGGCCCCACCGCCCCGACCGTCCTCGGCCGGCCCCGCGTCCGAAATCCGCGAGCCCTCCGCCCCCTCCCCTCCTAGCGTCAGGAGCATGATGAACGACTCCCCCTCGCGTCCCGCCCGCCGTACGGAGGTGCTCGCCGCCGGTGCGGCCGGTGTCACCGTCGTGCTGTGGGCCTCCGCCTTCGTGTCGATCCGCAGCGCGGGCGCCGCGTACTCGCCGGGGGCGCTCGCCCTCGGGCGGTTGCTGGCCGGTGCCCTGGCGCTGGGAGCGATCTGTCTGCTGCGGCGCGAGGGGATGCCGCCCCGGGCTGCGTGGCGGGGGATCCTGATATCGGGGCTGCTCTGGTTCGGGTTCTACATGGTGGCCCTCAACTGGGGCGAACAGCAGGTCGACGCCGGCACCGCCGCCCTGGTGGTGAACGTCGGGCCGATCCTCATCGCCCTGCTCGGTGCCCGGCTGCTCGGGGACCCGATGCCGCCGAGGCTGCTGGCGGGGATGGCCGTGTCGTTCGCCGGCGCGGTGACGGTGGGGCTGTCGATGTCCGGCGAGGGCGGGGCCTCGGTGCTCGGGGTGGCCCTGTGCCTGCTGGCGGCCGTGGCGTACGCGGCCGGTGTGGTCGCGCAGAAGCCGGCGCTGGGTGCGGCGAGCCCCCTGCAGGTGACGACGTACGGGTGTCTGGTCGGGGCGGTGGCGTGTCTGCCGTTCGCCGGTCAGCTCGTGCGGGAGGCCGCCGACGCGCCCGTCCCCGCCACGCTCAACATGGTCTACCTGGGCGTCTTCCCGACCGCCCTGGCCTTCACCACCTGGGCCTACGCGCTGGCCCGGACCACCGCGAGCCGGATGGGGGCGACCACGTACGCGGTACCCGCCCTGGTGGTGCTGATGTCGTGGCTGGCGCTGGGCGAGGTGCCGGGGCCGCTCACGCTCGCGGGCGGTGTCCTGTGTCTCGCGGGCGTGGCGGTGTCGCGGTCCCGTTCCCGGCCGGGGGCGGCGGCCCGGGCGGCCGCGGTGCCGGCCTCCCGGCAGGAGGCCGGACAGCCGCGGGCCGGCCGGACGTCCGGACCGACGTGACGCGGCCGACCGGGCGTCCGGGCTCCGGGGTTCGGGGGTCCGGGGTCTAGAAGACCACCAGGGCGCGTCCGCCCTTGCCGGCGAGCATGGTGTCGAAGGCGGCCGGGATGCCGTCCAGGGTGATCCGTTCGGTCACCAGGGCACCCGGGTCGAGGCGGCCCGCCCTGATGTGCTCGGCGAGGACCGGGAGGTCCCGGACGGGATCGGAGTCGCCGTAGACGCAGCCGGACAGGGTCCTGCCCCAGTGGAAGATCTCCAGGGCGTTGAAGGTGACCCGCTGGTCCTTGCCGCCGATGCCGACGACCGTGGTGCGCCCACCGCGCCGGGTGGAGTCCCAGGCCGTGCGGATGGTGCTCGCCCGGCCGACGCACTCGACGGCCGCGTCCACGCCCTGCTTCCCGGTGCGGGCGCGGATCTCGCGGGCGGTGGTGTCCGAGGCGACGAGGTAGTCGGTGGCGCCCGCGGACCGGGCCAGCTCCTCCTTCTCCGGGGAGACGTCGACCGCGACGATCGTCGACGCGCCCGCGATGCGGGCCGACTGGAGCGCGGCGAGACCCACTCCCCCGACGCCGAAGACGGCGACCGTCTCGCCCGGCAGGACCCTGGCGGAGTGGTGGACCGCGCCGTAGCCGGTGAGCACGGCGCAGCCCAGCAGGGCGGCGTCGGTGAGCGGGACACCGTCCGGGGCGGGCAGGACGCAGGACGCGGGCACCACCGTCTCCTCGGCGAACGCGGCGACGTTCAGGCCGGGGTACAGCTCGGTGCCGTCGTCGGTGCGGCGGGCGTGGACCTCGGCGGCGCCGTTGAGGGCGTTGGCGCACAGCCAGACCTCACCGCGCCCGCAGGCGGGGCAGGCTCCGCAGGAGGGCGCCCAGTTGAGGACGACTCCGTCACCGGGCGCGAGGTGGGTGACGCCCTCGCCGACGGCGACGACCCTGCCCGCGCCCTCGTGGCCGAGGACGGCCGGGACCGGCAGGCGCATGGTGCCGTTGGCCAGGGACAGGTCGGAGTGGCAGACCCCGGCGGCGGCGAGCCGGACGCGGACCCGGCCGGGGCCGGGTTCGGGCAGGTCGATCCCGGTGATCTCCAGCGGGGCGTCGACGGCGGGCAGAACGGCGGCGCGGACAGCCATGACGGATACGACTCCCCTAGAACTGGAGGGACTTGGTCTGGAGGTACTCGGTCAGGCCGTGCACGCCGAGTTCCCGGCCCACGCCCGACTGCTTGTAACCGCCGAAGGGCGCGAGCGGGTTGAAGCTCCCGCCGTTGATGTCGACCTGGCCGGTGTCCATCCGGCGGGCGAAGGCCACCGCCTCCGCCTCGTCACCGGCCCAGACGGCGCCGGAGAGGCCGTAGACGGTGCCGTTGGCGATGCGCAGGGCGTCCTCCTCGTCGTCGTAGCGCAGGACGCACAGGACCGGGCCGAAGATCTCCTCCTGGGCGACGGTCATCTCCGGGGTGACGTCGGCGAGGACGGTCGGGCTGACGAAGCAGCCCTTCTCGCGCGGCGCCTCGGGACCGCCGGCGACCAGGCGGGCGCCCTCGGCCACGCCCTTCTCGATGTAACCGCGCACGCGCTCCTGCTGCCGCGCGTTGACGAGCGGGCCGATGCGGTCGCCGTACTTCGCGGCGGCGGCCGCGGCGAGCTCCACCGCCTCGTCGTAGCTGTCCCGGTGGACCAGCATGCGGGTCCAGGCGCTGCACGTCTGGCCGGAGTTGGACATGACGTTGGCGACGCCGACGTTGACCGCGCGGGCCAGGTCGGCGCTCGGCAGGATGACGTTGGCGGACTTGCCGCCGAGTTCGAGGGCGACCCTCTTGACCATGCCCGAGGCGATCGCGCCGATGCGGCGGCCGACGGCGGTGGAGCCGGTGAAGGACACCAGGTCGACGTCCGGGTGCTCGGCGAGGGCCTGGCCGGCCACCGGGCCGAGGCCGGTGACGAGGTTGAACACGCCCGCCGGGACCCCGGCCTCGTGCACCGCCTCGGCGAAGAGCCGGGCGGTCAGCGGGGTGTCCTCGGCGGGCTTGACGACGATGGTGCAGCCGGCGGCGAGGGCGGGGGCGACCTTGGCGACGATCTGGTGGAGCGGGTAGTTCCAGGGGGTGATCGCGCCGACCACGCCGACCGGCTCGTGGAGGACCGTGGAGTTGCCCGTCTTCTCCTCGAAGGCGTACGTGGCCGCCAGCTCGGCGTACGAACCCGCCACCATGACCGGCATGCCGACGTGGACGGCCTGCGCGAGCTTCGGGGGCGCGCCGAGTTCGGCGGTCACCGTCCGGGCGATCTCGTCCTGGCGGGCCACGAGCGCGTCCCGGAGGGCGGTCAGGCGGGCGGCGCGCTCGGCGGGCGGGGTGGCGGACCAGGCCGGGAGGGCGGCGCGGGCGGCGCGTACGGCGGCGTCGACGTCCTCCACGGTGCCCGCGGGGACCGTGGCGATCACCTGCTCGTCGGCCGGGTCCACGACCTCGATCACGTCGGGGCCGGCGGCGGGGCGCCATGAGCCGCCGATGTACATGCCGTCGTATGCCTTCATCGTGCTTCCTCCGGTGGCGGGGCGTCGTCGTCCGGCACATAAACTAGCGGCGTTAGTTTTCCCGCGCCAGAGGGGCCCGCGGGAGCGGGCGGCCGACCCGTGATCGGACCGCGCGGTCTCACTCCTCCAGGTCGGGCAGGCGCTCCGGGTTCGGGCAGATGCGTTCGCCGTGCTGGTCGAAGACGAACAGGTGGGCGAGATCGACCAGGAGCGGCACCTGCATGCCGTGCCGGAGGCGGATGTCGGGGGTGGTGCGGACGATGAGGTCACCCGGCACGCGCGGCTCGGCGGAGGCGGGGGCCGGCCGTTCCGCCCGCTCGGGCCGGTCCAGCGTCGCCACGGTCCCCGCGCGCAGCGCGCCGGTCCGTTCCCGCAGGCGCTCCAGGACCGTGCCCTCGCGGCGGCGGCGCCGGGGCGTGCGGTCGGGGCGGGGGCGCGGCGCCTCCAGTTCGGGGACGACGGCGGGACGGGAGCCGGTGTTGAAGTGGACGAGGACCTCGTGGCCCTGGAACTCCACGTGCTCCACCAGGCCGGTGAGCACCACCTCGCCGGGACGGGCGGCGGCGGGCTTGGCGATGCGGACGGCCTCGGAGCGCAGCCCCACGATGACCTCGCGGCCCTGCTGCACGCGCAGCAACTGGTGGTCCAGGGACAGGGGTTCGGGCAGCCGCAGGAACTGCTTGCCCAGGCTGATGGTCATCGCCCCGTCCAGCGGGGCGCGGACCAGGCCGCGCAGCAGGTTGATGCGCGGGGTGCCGATGAACGCGGCGACGAAGACGTTGCTCGGCAGCGAGTACACCGTGCGCGGGGTGCCGACCTGCTGGAGGACTCCGCCGCGCAGCACGGCGACGCGATCCCCGAGCGACATCGCCTCGGACTGGTCGTGGGTGACGTAGACGGTGGTGACGCCCAGTTCCCGGGTGAGCTGGGAGATCTCGGCGCGCAGGTGGTTGCGGAGCTTGGCATCCAGGTTGGACAGCGGCTCGTCCATCAGGAAGGCGGAGGGGTGGCGGGCGATGGCCCGGCCCATGGCGACACGCTGGCGTTCGCCGCCGGAGAGCTGGGCGGGGAAGCGGTCGAGCAGGTCCTCGATGCCCAGCATGCGGGCGGTGGCGTCCACGCGCGGGGCCGGGTCGACGCCCGGCGCCTCGATGCGCAGCGGGAAGCCGATGTTGTCGCGGCTGGTCATGCTCGGGTACAGGGCGAAGTTCTGGAACACCATCGCCATGTCCCGGTCGGAGGGCGGCAGGTCGTTGCCGTACTCCCCGTCGAGGAAGAGCTGTCCCTCGTCGATGTCCTCCAGACCGGCGATCATCCTGAGCACGGTGGACTTTCCGCAGCCGGACGGGCCGAGCAGGACGAGGAACTCGCCCGGCGCGATGTCCAGCGACAACCGGTCCACCACGCGGACGCCTCGTGCGTAGGCCTTGCTCACGTCGTGCAGGGAGATGGCGCGTGTCATGAGGGTGCCCCCGGGGGCTCATCAGGGCGCTGGTGCTCCGCGGTCGGACGCCTCGTACGGGCCGTACGGGGCGTGTGAGTCACGGAAGCTAACGGAAAGTAGGCGGCCGGGGGAAGACACGGGGCGGGATCGGGTGCTCCGGTCCAGGAAGTGAGAAAGCGGACGGATCCGTTCAGGGGGATTTGGGGACAGATGCCTCCCCGGGCCGCCGGGAACCGTTCCCCTCTCCGCCGGCTCCACGGCCCGAAGCGGCCGCTTCCTCGGCGGGCTCCCCTTCGTCCCCCGGCCGGGACGGTGTGCGCAGGGCGACGCCCGCGGACAGGAACAACAGGGCGCCCAGCATCACGAAGGGGGCTGCCACGCCCGCCGCTCCCGCGACCAGGCCCGCCACCACGGGCGCGGCGACCTGGCCCAGGCGGTTGCCGGTCAGGCGCAGCGCGAGGGCCGTGGAGCGGGCGTCGGCGGGGGCGGCCCGGACCACCGTGGTCATCGACAGCGGCTGGCCGACCCCCAGGCAGAAGCCGAGCACCGCGAGCATCAGGGCCAGGGCCCACACCGGGACCGGCACCGCGATGCCCGCGCAGAGCACCGCGGCCAGCAGACACGTCACCGTCAGCAGCACGGTGCGGCCGAGCAGCCGCAGCAGCGGGGTGAGGACCAGCCGGCAGGCGATGGTGGCCGCGGCCCGCAGGCTGAGCAGCAGGCCGATGACCGACGGGGCGATGCCCCGGTGTTCGCCGACCACGGGGAGGTAGGCGGTGAGGATGTCGGTCGCGGACAGCACGGCCAGGCTGATGAGGATGCCCGCCGGAACACCCCGGGCCCGCAGGATGCGCCCGACCGGGACGCGCTCGCCCGGTGCCGCGCGGGAGGCGACCGGCGCCGGGTGCTCGACGCGCCACAGCGAGGTGCAGGCGACCGCCGCGCCCGCGCCCGCCACCAGCAGGGCGAGCGCGCTGGTGCCGGCCATGTCGGAGCCGCCGATCAGTGCGCCCGCCGCGATCGGACCGATCAGCTGGCCGAGGGAGGCGCCGATGGTGAAGTGGCCGAAGTTGCGGTCCTGTTCGTGCGGCGCCGACTGGCGGGCGACGAGCGACTGCGCGCCGATGACGAAGCAGAGGTGGCCGAGGCCCATCACCCCGCTCCACAGGCCCATCGCCCACAGGGAGTCCGCGAGCCCGCTCAGCGCGCAGCCACCGGCTATGAGGACCACGCCGGCCGGCAGCAGGGGTGCGCAGCGGCCGCGGTCGGTGCGCCGGCCGAGCGGTACGGCGGCGAACAGCGGCAGCAGCGCGTACGCGCCCGCGATCACCCCGACCGCCCGCTCGTCCGCCCCCAGCGCGAGCGCCCGGTAGGAGACGGCGGGCCGGGCCATCGACACCGCCCCCTGCGCGAAGCCGAAGGCGATGACGAGGCGGAGCAGCCAGCCGCGGTTCCCACCGGGCGCCATGGTCGGTCCTCCCTGATGTGCCCTGAAGTGTCCTGGGGTGTCCTGAGGTGAGCCGGGGTCAGATGATGCCGAACAGGATTCCGGCCGCGAGGATCAGCAGGCAGATCAGGACCGCCCACTTCACCACGAACCGCGTGTGGTCGCCGAACTCGACCTTGGCCATGCCGACCAGGACGTACACCGCGGGGACGAGCGGGCTGGACATGTGCAGCGGCTGGCCCACCAGGGAGGCGCGGGCCATCTCCAGCGGGGAGACGCCGTGCGCCGCGCCGGCCTCGGCGAGCACCGGCAGGACACCGAAGTAGAAGCCGTCGTTGGACATGAAGTACGTCAGCGGCAGGCTCAGCACACCGGTGACCAGGGCCATGTGCGGGCCCATGGCGTCGGGGATGATGTCCACCAGCCACGTGGCCATGCTGTCGACCATGCCGGTGCCCTGGAGGACGCCGGTGAAGACGGCGGCGGCGAAGACCATGCCGGAGACGTTCAGGACGTTGTCGGCGTGGGCCGCGATCCGGGCCTTCTGGTCGGGGATGTGCGGGAAGTTGACGGTGAGCGCGAGCGCGGCGCCGAGCAGGAACAGCACCGGGATCGGCAGCCACTCCATGATCATCGCGGTGAGCAGGACGACCGTGAGCAGCGCGTTGAACCAGTACAGCTTGGGGCGCAGGGTGGGGCGGTCCGGGTCGAGGCCCTGGAAGTCGTCGTCCTCCGCGCCTCCGTCCGCGCCGGCGCCGGAGCCGCCGGTCGCCGTGGTGCTCCTGCCGGCACCGCCGCCCGCGCCGACGAGGACCGTCTCGGTCTGCTCCGCCTTCTCCTCGACCAGTGCCTCGTCCAGCGTCAGCACGCCCAGCCGCCTGCGCTCCCGCAGGCCGAGCACGTACGCCAGGAGGACCACGCCCAGCAGGCCGACCAGCAGGGCCGGGATCATCGGGACGAAGACGTCGCTGGCGTCGAGCTTCAGGGCGGTGGCGGCACGGGCCGTCGGGCCGCCCCAGGGAAGGGTGTTCATCACGCCGTTGGCCATGGCGGCGACGCCGGTCATCACGACCAGGCTCATCTTCAGTCGCTTGTACAGCGGGTACATCGCCGAGACGGTGATCATGAAGGTGGTGGACCCGTCGCCGTCCAGCGACACGATCGCGGCGAGCAGCGCGGTGCCGACGACGATCCGCATCGGGTCCGCCTTGCAGAACCTGAGGATCCCGCGGACGATCGGGTCGAAGAGACCGACGTCGATCATCACGCCGAAGTAGACGATCGCGAACATGAGCATCGCCGCGGTGGGGGCGAGGCTGGACACGCCGTCGATGACGTAGTCGCCGAGGTGGGCGCCCTTGCCGACGAACACGCAGAAGAGCGCGGGAATCAGCACGAGCGCCGCGATCGGCGACATCTTCTTCATCATGATCAGGACCAGGAAGGTCGCGATCATGGCGAAGCCGAGGAGGGTCAGCATGAGTGGATACCTAACGTTCGCCCTTGAACATCCCACCAGGGACGGCGGTGCGACGACGTTAGGTGCCGCAAAGCAGCGTTAACAAGACGTTGACGCGCGAGCAATAAGCGCAAAACCCCAGGTCACAGCTTTGCTCAGGTCAGGGGGCGGTCAGCGGGGCCACCTCGACCGGGACTCCGTTGAGGACGGCGTTGCCCGACAGCGGGTCGAGGAGGCCGCCGTCGAGGAGCTGGTTGACGTTGACCCCGGGGTCCGCCGCGGCGTGCCGCATGCGCGTACCGGGCCGGTCGTGTCCCCAGCCGTGCGGCAGGCTCACCACACCCCGGCGCACCGCGTCGGTGACCTCGGCCGGCGCGGTCACCTCTCCCCCGGCGCCCTTGACGCGCACCGGTTCCCCGTCCCGCACGCCGAGGCGTTCGGCGTCCTCGGGGTGGAGGTGCAGGGTGCAGCGGTTGGAGCCGCCGGTGAGGGCGGGCACGTTGTGCAGCCAGCTGTTGTTGGAGCGCAGATGGCGGCGGCCGACGAGGACGAGCCCGCCGGGGCGCTCGTCCAGGGCGGCGCGCAGCCGCGGGAGGTCGGCGGCGATCGGTTCCGGCAGCAGCTCCACCTTTCCGCTGCGGGTCCGCAGCCGCTGGGGCAGCCTCGGGCGCAGCGGTCCGAGGTCGATGCCGTGCGGGTGGGCGAGCAGCTTCTCCAGGGTGAGCCCGTCCGGGTCGGCGCCGAATCCGTCGCCGTACGGGCCGAGGCGCAGCATCATGTCCAGCCGCCGTTCGGGGCCGTTCTCACCGGTCAGCAGGCCCGCGAGGTCCTTCGGGTCGCGGCCGTGCACCGGGGAGTGGGGGTCCTCGACCGCCTTGCCGAGGGTCCGGTCGATCACCATGGCGTCCACGGCGGCGGGATCGGCGCCGTGCATGCCCGTCGCGGCGAGGACGAGCCGCGCCAGGATCTCCGTCTCGGCCATGCGGCCGGGCTCCAGCGGGACGGCGGGGCGGGTGTAGCGGACCTGGTTGCGTACGGCGAGGGTGTTGAAGGCGAAGTCGTGGTGCGGGCTCTGCGCGGGCGGGGGCGGCGGCAGGACGACATGGGCGTGCCGTGAGGTCTCGTTGAGGTACGGGTCGACGCTGACCATGAAGTCGAGGGAGCCGAGGGCCCTGTCGAGCCGGTCGCCGTCCGGGGCGGACAGCACCGGGTTGGCGGCGACGGCGATGACGGCGCGGATCGGCGCGCCCTCGTCGGTGGCGGTGTCGATCTCCTCGGCGAGTGCGGAGATCGGCAGTTCGCCCTTGGCCTCGGGGTGCCGGCGCACCCGGGAGTGCCAGCGTCCGAGGGCGAAGCCGCGGCCGGGTCCGGCGGGGCGCGGGGTCTTGTCGGTGGCGGCCTGCGGGAAGAGGGCGCCACCGGGCCGGTCGAGGTTGCCGGTGAGGATGTTGAGGACGTCCACGAGCCAGCTGGCGAGGGTGCCGTGCGGGACCGTGCAGCTGCCGATGCGGCCGTAGACGGCGGCGGTGGGGGCGGCGGCGAGTTCCCGGGCGAGGGTGCGGATGACGGCCGCGTCGACGTCGCAGGCGTCGGCGACCGCTTCGGGCGTGAAGTCGGCGAGCGCCGCCGGGAGTTCGCCGAGCCCGTCGAGGTGCGGCGCCAGGTCTCCCGGACCGGTGAGGCCCTCGTCGAACAGGACGTGCGCCATCGCCGCGAGCAGCAGGGCGTCGGTGCCGGGGCGGACGGCGACGTGCCGGTCGGCGAGGCGGGCGGTGCGGGTGCGGCGCGGGTCGATGACGGTGAGGGTGCCGCCGCGGGCCTTCAGCGCCCTGAGCCGGCCGGGGAAGTCCGGGGCGGTGCACAGGCTGCCGTTGGATTCCAGGGGGTTGGCGCCGATCAGCAGCAGGTGGTCGGTCCGGTCCAGGTCGGGCACCGGGATCGCGTTCGCGTCGCCGAAGAGCAGTCCGCTGGAGACGTGCTTGGGCATCTGGTCGACCGTGGAGGCGGTGAACAGGCTGCGGGTGCCGAGCCCGGCGAGCAGCACGGGCGGATAGAGCGCGCCGGCCACGGTGTGCACGTTGGGGTTGCCGAGGACGACACCGACGGAGTCCGGGCCGTACCGCTCGGCGACGGTCCGGATCCCGGCGGCCACGGCGTCGAACGCCTCTTCCCAGGTGGCCTCGCGCAGTTCGCCGTCCACCCGGACGAGCGGGGTGCGCAGCCGGTCGGGGTCGGAGTCCACGGCTCCGAAGGCGGCGCCCTTGGGGCAGATGAACCCCTTGCTGAAGACGTCGTCACGGTCGCCGCGGGCGCCGGTGACCCTGCCGTCGTCGATGGTGAGGGTCAGGCCGCAGGTGGCCTCGCACAAGGGGCAGATACGAAGGGCGGTGCGGGACACGGGTCCTCCCGGGTACGACGGCTGCGGGGCGGGGCCTCTCCCGCTCGAGCGCGGTCGAGAGCCCGGGGAAGCACGGACGAGCCGAGCATACCGACCGGTATGCACGGAGGGGAGGGGTCGTCACGGACGAGGTGCCGGACCGGCCGCGGGACCCTCAGTCCAGCACGCGCGCCAGATAGGCGCCCAGCATCTCCCGCAGTTCCGCGATGACCTTCCCGTCCCCCTCGGGCGCCACCCGGAACGCCAGGTGGACCAGGGCGTCGGCGGTCTCGACGGCGATGAGGAAGGTGCGGCGCAGGTCCTCGTCGGCTTCGCGGCCCAGGTGGCCGGAGAGCAGGCCGGTGAGGCGGTCGGCGACGCGGTGGTTGGGTTCGGCCCAGCGGGTGCCGACCGGGATCTGGTTGCCGAAGTCGACGAGGGAGAAGCCGGGCGCGGTGCGCTTCATGTCCAGGTACTCGTCGATCACGGCATTCATGGCGTGCCGCCAGCCCCGGTCACCGATGTGCCCGAGGCGTTCGGTGACCCGTTCCGAGAAGCGCTCCAGGTTGCGCTGGGCCAGCGCGTCGGCCATCTGGCGCTTGTTGCCGAAGAAGCGGTACACGGAGCCGATGGGCACACCGGCGCGCTGCGCGACGGCACGGGTGCTCAGGCCGTCGTAGCCGACCTCGTCGAGGAGTTCGGCGCAGGCGTCGAGGATCCTGGCCAGCCGTTCGGCGCTGCGCCGCTGCACGGGCGCTCGGCGGAGCGATGTCGCGTGGGGCACGGAACTCATGATGCCCCTTCGGCATCCTCCGGCGAACCGCGCCCTCCGCCACGGCCCCGACCGTCCGCGGACGCGGACACGGACGCGGACGCCGTGGCGGCCGGTCCCGTGCCCGGGTCCTGCTCCGACACCGTGATGTCGGCCGTGCTCTCCACGGGCTCTCCGTCCACGGTCCACACCGAACCGTCGTCGGCGCACAGGCGGACGGTGACCTGGTGCGTGCCGCGCGGGACGAGGTGGGCGGGGAGGTGGTACTCGGGGGTGCGCAGCGCCGTGACGAGGCTGCCGTTCACGTAGAGGCGGGCCAGACCGCGGCCGGCCACCGCCCGCCCGCCCGTCCCCTCGGGCGAGAAACGGAAGTTGCGCACGGTCAGCCGTACGCCCCAGCCGCCGTCGGTGTCGGGCGTGACCTCGACGCCGACCTCGGGTGCGCCCTCGCCGTCCACCTCCCGGTAGGGCCGGCCCTCCTCGTCCCGCTCGTCCAGGAGCACGCCGACGGGCGAGGGCGACACCCCGTCCCGCTCCTGGGCGTCACGGGACCCGCAGCCCACGGATCCGGCCAGCACGACACAGACCGCGAGCGCGGTGCTCAGACTCCGCGTCCACGACATGCCGGGGAGCGTAGAACACCGGTGCGATCTCCCGGATCCCCCTGAAGTCGGGTTCCGCGTCCTCCGCCGAGAGGAGGGCGGCCCGGGAGGACGCCGCGGAAGGACGACGGCGACGGAAACACCCGGCCCGGGATCACGCGCTCCTCTTGCGCCGGGGAAAACGCAATCCTACGGTGTCGCATAGGAATCGCATCGCAAGGGAGCAGCGAACATGAGCGGGGACGCGCGCAAGACCGCCGAAGGACTGGAATACCTCTCCGGCTTCGGCAACGAGCACAGCTCCGAGGCGATCCCGGGCGCCCTGCCCGAGGGCCGCAACTCGCCGCAGCGCGCACCGCTCGGGCTGTACGCGGAGCAGTTGAGCGGTACGGCGTTCACCGAGCCGCGGGCGCACAACCGCCGCTCCTGGCTGTACCGGATCCGCCCGTCGGCCGCCCACCCGGCGTTCACCCGCACGGCCAACGGCGCCATCCGCACCGCGCCCTTCACCCAGACGGTGCCCGACCCCAACCGCCTGCGCTGGAACCCGCTGCCGGAGCCCGCCGAGGGCACCGACTTCCTGGCCGGCCTGTGGACCCTGGGCGGCAACGGCGACGTCACCCAGCGCACCGGCATGGCCGTGCACCTGTACCACGCCACCTCCTCGATGGACCGCGTCTTCAGTGACGCGGACGGTGAGCTGCTGATCGTCCCGGAGCGCGGCGGACTGCTGCTGCGCACCGAGTTCGGGCTGCTGCACGCGGAACCGGGACACATCGCGCTGATCCCCCGCGGGGTGCGCTTCCGTGTGGAGCTCCTGGGGGAAACCGCCCGCGGTTACGTGTGCGAGAACTACGGCACCCCCTTCCGGCTCCCCGACCTCGGCCCGATCGGCGCCAACGGGCTGGCCAACGCCCGGGACTTCCGCGCGCCCGTCGCCGCGTACGAGGACGTCGAGGAGCCGGTGGAGGTGGTGAACAAGTTCTGCGGCAACCTCTGGTCGGCCACCTACGGCCACTCCCCGCTCGACGTCGTCGCCTGGCACGGCAACCACGTGCCGTACGTCTACGATCTGCGCCGTTTCAATGTGATGGGCACCATCTCCTACGACCACCCGGATCCGTCGATCTTCACGGTGCTGACGTCTCCCAGCGACACCCCCGGCCTTGCCGGGGTGGACTTCGTGGTCTTCGCCCCGCGCTGGCTGGTGGGTGAGGACACCTTCCGGCCGCCGTACTTCCACCGGAACGTGATGAGCGAGTACATGGGCCTGATCGAGGGCGCCTACGACGCGAAGGCGGAGGGCTTCGTGCCGGGCGGGGGCTCGCTGCACAACATGATGTCGGCGCACGGCCCCGACCGGGAGACCTTCGAGAAGGCGAGCGCCGCGGAACTGCGCCCGCAGAAGATCGACAACGGCCTCGCCTTCATGTTCGAGACCCGCTGGCCGGTGTCCCTGACACCCCAGGCGGCACGGGCGGAGCACCTGCAGCAGGGCTACGACGACGTGTGGCAGGGTCTCGAGCGTCACTTCCGCCCGTTGCACTGAGCATTCCCGACCGGTACGGATAGCCCGTGACCTCCTTCGCTCCGGACTCGATCGTCCTGAACCGCAAGTTGCCGCTCTGGTACCAGGTGTCGCAGTCGCTGCGCGCCTCGATCCTCGGCCGCTCACCGCAGGACCCGCTGCGCCTGCCCACCGAGGAACAACTGGCCGGGCACTACGGGGTGAGCGTGCTGACCATGCGGCAGGCGCTGAAGGAGCTGGAGGAGGAAGGGCTGATCACCCGTCACCGCCGGCGCGGCACGTTCATCGAACCCGGTGCCAGACGGGGTGCCCCGGTCCGGCTGCTGGGCTCGGTGGACGCGATCGTGGCCCAGCAGTCCGGGATGACCACCGAACTGCTGGAGCACGGGCCGGCACCGGTACCGGCCGAAGTCGCCGAGTACTTCCCGGACCTGTCCGAGGCGGCGGCCTACCACCGGCTGCGCAGCGACGAGAAGACGGGCGAACCGACCAACCACGCCCGCAACTACGTCCGCCCCGAGCTGGCCGCCCGGATCGACCTGGACGACCTCGTGCGCTGGCCGATGACCAAGGTGCTGCGCGATGTCGTCGGGGCGGACATCGGCCGCATCACGGACACGGTGGAGGCCCGGCTCGCCGACCCGGAGACGGCCCGCCTGCTCCGAGTGCCGCTGCTCAGTCCGATCCTGCACTACACGGGTGTCACGTACGACACCGACGGCCGCCCCCTGGACGTGGCCGTCATCCACTACCGGGGCGACCGTTTCTCCTTCACGGTGACCCTGGACGCCACCTGATCCGCCCGTCCCCGACCGCCTGCCGGACAAAGGCCGTACGATGCCCGGCGTGACGCACGACGACGCTCCGCCGCTGGCGGACCTCATGCCGTGGTCCGTCGCACCGCCGCGGCTCGGCCGGGGGTGGCCGGCGGCCCCCGACGCGGCGTCCCTGAAGGCGCGTTGGGACGCCCTGGTGAAGGCCGAGGGGCCGGACCTCGATGCGCTGTTCCAGCCGACGCGCGCCCGGACCCCGCACACGGCGGTCGGGCAGTTGCCGGGGCAAAGCGGCGGCACCGAGCGGCTGGCCCGCGCCCCGGGCCCGTGCCCGGAGCCCGTCCGGGTGCTGCACGCCCCGTTCGACGAACAGTGGCTGATCCCCGACCAGCGGCTGATCGACGCGGCCCGCCCGGAGCTGTGGCGGGTGGCGGACGAGCGGCAGGTCTTCGTCGTCGAGGTCCCCGGGTCCTCCGGCTCCCCCGGTCCCCCGCTGCTCGCCACGTCCCTGCTCCCGCTGCTCCGCCCCGGCCGGGTCCGCCCGCTGTACCGCCGTCCCGGGGGCGCGGAACCGAATCTGGCCCCCGGCCTGTGCGAGCACCTGACGGCCCGGCTCGGCCGCCGGGTGCCCCCGTTCGACGTCCTCGCCTGGACGATGGCCGTGGTGCGCGCCGCGCCCGGCGGGCCGGTGGTCCCGCTCACCGGGGACGTCGGCACGTGGGAGCGGGGCGTGGAGGTGGGCCGCCGGATGCTGTGGCTGATGCGGCGCGACGGGGAACGCCCCAAACTCCCCGGCGGACGCCGCCCCTACGTCCGTGCCCCGCTGCCCTCCCGGCCGTCGACGGTGCGCTACGACCGCGACGAGGAGGCGTTGTCACTCGACGGGGGCCGCGTCTCCCCGGTGCCGCCCGAGGCCTGGGACTTCGAGGCGGGCGGGGTGCGGGTGCTGGAGCGGTGGCTCGCGGTCCGCGTGGAGGATGGCGAGCCGGGCACCCTGGCCGCGATCCGGCCGGCCGCCTGGCCGCAGGCCTGGACCTCGGAGCTGCTGGAGCTGATCACGGTCCTCGCCCTGCTCGCCGAACTGCGCCCGCTCCAGGCCGCGTTGGCGGACCCGGCGGCGCCCGACCCGGTCACGCCGGCCGAGCTGCGCGAGGCGGGCGTCCTGCCGGTACCGTCTCCCGCGCGCCGGCCCGCCTCGGTGCTGGACGCGTACGAGGAGGGACCCGAGGGCCAGCTGGCGCTGATCTGACGCCGGGGCCCGCGCACCGCCGCGGCGCGAAGCCGTCGAGCACGCGGCCCGGCGCCCGCTCGGACACCGCCTCCGGGTCGATCACCCGGGGTCCTGCGCGAAGGCCGCCGGCGTCCGCGGCTACGCGCCGGACGCCGGCACCGGTTGCCGGCGGCCCGGGGCGGACCGGCCGGGTCGAACCCCACCGGGACGGTTCGGCGACGCTCCCGCGCCCGAGGGGGCGGCCCGGTCCGGTGGCGCGTCCCGTCACGGGGTCGCGGGGCCGGTGCGCGGTGCCGCCGGTGGTGTGCGGGCCGCTCGCGGCGCGGCGGTACGCGCACGGGAGGCGGTGAGGTTCACGGCCGGGAGAGGAGAGGCCGACGGGCCCCGGCTCGCCGCCGGGTGGGATCGGGGGCGCCGGCCGGGGGACGTGCTCGTGCTCGGAGCGCACCGGGGTGCCGCTGCGTACCGCGGGGATGACGGACGCGGGCGGGGCGCTGCGCCGGGACGGCGGGACCGTCCGGGCGCGGGCGCTACCGGCTGCCGAACAGGGAGCGGCGCAGCCGGCGCAGCGGGGCGAAGAGCGAGACGCGGCTCGCCCGTGCCCGCGCGCTCCTGGCGCCGCGGTCGTGCGCGGTGTCACGCGCGATGAGCTCGCGCATCAGCGACGTCGCCTCGGCCGTCTCCCGCTGCGGGACGGCGGGTCCCGCCAGCACCGAGAGGTGGCGGTCGAGTCGCGAGCTGGTCGCGCTGCTCCCGCAGGTGATCGCAGGGACCCTGGCCCTGCTGCGCACTGTTATCTGTTCCATGTCACTCCCCACCCGTACGAGTCCACCCGGCCCGGGCAGGGTAACCCTATCGCCCCGTCCGGGCACACGTGTATCGAGGTCACAGGATTCACCTTCCCTATAAGGGGGTTGACGAACACCCGACGATTACTCTCCGAATCCGACCGTTTTCAGGGCGAGTTGGACGACGGGGCGACCGGTGGGCCGCGGTGATCCCCCGTCAGGTTCGACGGTCACCGCGAGTGACGTCGCGGACTCCTCGAGGCCGGAGGCGACCAGGGGCGTGTCGCTCTCGAAAAGCCCCAGGGAGCGCGGCCCGGCGCCCGGGCGCATCAGCCACAACTGGCGCACACGTCCGTTCGGAGGGTCGTCGTATCCGCCGAGGGTGACGATCGCGCTCCCCTCCGATGCGGAGGCGATCACTCCGATCGTGCGGCCGCGCGCGTCCCGGCCGCTGCTCGCACGGGCGTCCGGAGCGGCGAGAACGTGGGCGATCTCACGTGACCGGTCGCGTTCGGCGTCCAGCCGGTCCTGGGTCCGGTCCGCCTGGACGGCGAACAGCGAGGCGACGACGAGCGCCGCGGCGGCGGTGGCCGTCGCGAACGGCACGAACAGCGGCGCCCTGCGCCGCTCACGGGCACGCGGCAACGGGGCGGCGCCCCGCACGTGCGGCGGCAGTGGCGCGGCACGCGCGCGGACCGTCTCCCGGGGCGCGGGATCCTGCGGGGTGGCCCGTACGGCGGCCAGGACGCGGTCGCGCAGGACGGCGGGCGCGGGAGCGGCCGTGGACCAGGCGAGCCGCACGGCGTCCTCGGCGAGGGCACGCACCTCGGCGGCACAGCGGCGGCAGGACCCCAGATGCTTCTCGAAGCGGACGCGTTCGGCGGGGTCGAGCGCGTCGAGCGCGTAGGGGGCGGCGAGCGAGTGCAGATCCCCGCGGCGCACCAGTCGGGCCGGCAGGCTCATGCCGCACCTCCCAGGCAGTCGCGCAGCCGGGTCAGGCCGTCACGCATACGGGTCTTGACCGTACCGAGCGGCAGCGACAGCCGCTCGGCCACCTCCCGGTAGGTGTAGCCGTCGTAGTAGGCGAGGGTGACCGACTGGCGCTGCAGTGCGGTGAGGCGGTCCAGACAGCGGCGGACCCACTCGCGTTCGAGTCCGGCCTCGACTTCCTCGGCGACCTGGTCGAAGGCGGGGCCGTCGGCGCGCCGGGCCTCGCGCTGCTCGCGCTCGCCGGCCGCGCGGGCGCTGCGCACCCGGTCGACGGCACGGCGGTGGGCGAGGGTGAGGACCCAGGACAGCGCGCTGCCCCGGCCGGGGTCGAACCGCGCGGCCGAGCGCCAGAGTTCGAGCAGCACCTCCTGGGCCACCTCCTCGGACTGGGCGGGATCGCGCACCACCCGCCGCACCAGTCCGTACACCGGCCCGGAGACCAGTCCGTACAACTCCTCGAATGCCTGGTGATCGCCCCCGGCCACCAGCACCAGGAGCTCGTCCGCCTGCAACGCGCGTCCTCCCCCTCCGGGCCCCGCCGGGCCGCCCGATCACGGAGGCGCGCGCGGTGAGCGCGCCTCCGGAGGGGAATTACGGATCAGCGGGCCGAAAACGCGGGTCCGGCGGAAGGAAATGCCACGGGCGGACGGCCACGGAGGCGACGGCCCGTCGAGGGGTCGTCGAAAGTCCGACCCCTCCGGCCCGCCGCCCGTTCCGAATCCCGGTGCGTCAGGCAAGTCGGCACTGAGGACGGACGGCATGACACCTCACTCCAAGGCCGGTGCGGGGCGCAGGAGTCCCGCGACCCTGATCTGTGGCGCGCCGGCCGCCGGGGGGGGCTCGCAGCCGCCGGCACGACCGCGCTGGAACCGCGCTCGCCGCCGCCGGCCACGGTGACCCCGGGGAGGCCCTGCGCGCGGCCCGCGCCGCGGGACCGCCGGCGCGGTGTGCACACGGCGGACGCCCTCGCCTGGGCGCTGCACGCGGCCGGCCGCGACGAGGAGGCCCTGCCGTACGCCCGCCGGGCCACGGCCACCGGGTACCGCAACGCCTCCTTCCTCCACCACCGCGGCATGATCGAACGCGCCACCGGGCACGACCGCGCCGCCCGCGCCTCCCTCACGGCGGCCCCGGAGCTGAACCCCGGCTTCTCCCCCCTCGGCGCCCGTGCGGCCCGCGCCGCGCTGAAGGACCTGGCGGGGGCGCGGTGATCCCCCGCCGCTGCGTCACCGCCGCAGCCGTCGTCCTCACCGCCGCGTGCGCGCTCGTCCCGGTGCCGGCCACGGCGGCGAGCGCGCGCCCGCTCGGCGACTTCACCGTCCACCGCTACGACGGGCTGGTCGCCGCGCCCGGCGCACTCCGCGTCCGCCACGTCGAGGACCTCGCGGAGATCCCGGCCACGCAGGCCGGGCCGGGCGCGGTCGTCAGGGCGGGCAGCGGGGTGAACCGGCTCCTGGCCCGGCGCCCCCGCCGGACAACGGCCCCGTGGGCGGCGCTGGTGCGCCGGAGCGCGCCCCGGGGATCGGCGTTCGTCGTCGTCCTGGGGGCCGGATTGGTGTTCAGGGGGGCGGCATCCGCACTCGGCTGAGCTACTTTCGTGGGGAAAGGGAGAATTCGCCCGGCTGCGAATGGGGGGCGCCGTGTCCGAGGAACCGGGCGGTGAGCGGGTGATCGCGGGCCGCTACCGGCTGCTGTCGCCGCTGGGCGAGGGTGGCATGGGCACCGTGTGGCGGGCCCGTGACGAGGTGCTGCACCGCGAGGTCGCCGTCAAGGAGGTCCGCGCCCCGGCCGGGCTGCCGGCCTCCGACGTGGAGCGGATGTACGCCCGTCTGGAGCGGGAGGCCTGGGCGGCGGCCCGGATCACCGACCGCAACGTGGTGACGGTGTACGACGTGGCGACCGAGGACGGGCGGCCGTGGATCGTCATGGAGCTGGTCCGCGGCCTGTCGCTGGCCGAGGTGCTGGACGCCGAGGGCCCGCTGCCGCCGCAGCGGGCCGCGCACATCGGCGCGGAGGTGCTGGCCGCCCTGCGGGCCGCGCACGGGGCCGGGGTGCTGCACCGGGACGTGAAGCCCGCCAACGTCCTGATCGCGAACGACGGGCGGATCGTGCTCACCGACTTCGGGATCGCCATGGTCGAGGGCAGCTCCGCGCTGACCATGACCGGGGAGGTCGTCGGATCGCCCGAGTTCCTCGCCCCGGAGCGGGCGCTGGGCCGCACGCCCGGACCCGAGTCGGACCTGTGGTCGCTCGGCGTGCTGCTGTACGCGGCGGTCGAGGGCGCCTCGCCCTTCCGGCAGGACACCCCGCTGAGCACCCTGCGGGCGATCGTCGACGAGGAGCTGCCGCCGCCGCGCCGGGCCGGTCCGCTCACTCCGGTCATCGAGGGCCTGTTGCGCAAGGATCCGGCCCAGCGGCTCCCGGCGGAGCGGGTGCAGCAGGACCTGCGGGTCATCGACGCCGGCGGAACCCCCTCCGGGGGAGGCACCTCCCGGGCGGACACGGCGGGTGCGGCCGTGTCCGCCCCGACCGCGGCCGCGCATCCGCACCCGCGGACGCACCACCCCCGGCCCTCGCCCACGCCCACGCCCCCGGCGCCGGTCGCGGGAGCACCGGCCGGAACCACCGCGGTCGCCCCGCCCGAGCGCGGCCGCCGCGCCGTCGTCGCCCTGGTCGCGGTCGTGGCCGTACTGGCCCTGGCGCTGGCCGGGCCGACGTATGCGCTGCTGAACCGGGGGGACGGCGGTGAGGACGGTGGCTCCGGTGCCCAGGACCGGGGCACGCGGGTGAGTTCGCCCGCGCCGACCGGCGGGGACGAGGACGAGGACGACGGCGGGACGCCGGAGACGGGCGGGCCGACGCCCTCCCCCGGCACGAGCGGTACGCGGGAGAGCACGCCCCCGCCCCAGACGGTGTCGGTGACGGTGGCCGGCGCGCGCACGGAGTACTCCGGCGGCTGTCCGCCGCCCGAGGACGAGGCGCCCGCGTTCACGGCGACGTTCACGGTGGGGCGGCTGCCGGCCGAGGTCTCCTACCGCTGGGTGGCCGAGGACGGTCCGGTGGCCGATCCGGGGTGGCGGACGCTGTCGTTCCCGGAGGGCGGCGGGCGTACGCGGCAGGACACGGTGGTCGTGACGACGCACTCGGGGAGCGGCACGCTCGCGGGCAGGATCGGTGTGGAGGTCCGGGAGCCGGTGGGGACGGCGTCGGACCCGGTGCCGTTCTCGGTGACGTGTGAGCCGGAGACCCCGCCGGACGGGGTCTCCCCTTCTCCTTCCGGTTCGGTGACCGCGCCCTGACGGATCAGGCCGCGCTGTTCAGCACCGGCAGGTAGCCGCCGGACTGGCCGGCCGCCTTCGGGTGGTACGACTCGCCGATGTTGAGCCAGTTCACGCTGTGCAGCCAGGAGTTGCCGGAGCAGATCTCGTGGCCGGCGAAGGTGGTGCGTACGTCGCCGAAGGTGAAGCCGTGGGCGCGGGCGCGCTGGGCGATGGCGTTGTCGAGGTGGTCCGCGGCGTCGTTGATCGCCTTCCGCTTGGTCTCGGAGAGGCCGAGGCAGGAGGTGCCGAGCCGGTAGAAGCGGGGGTAGCCGAGCACGACGACATGGGCGTTGGGGGCCCGGGTGCGGATGGCGCTGTAGACGCTGTCGAGCCTGCCGGGCAGCGTCGAGTCGACGTAGGCCCGGGCGGTGGCGATCCGTGAGAGACAGGTGCTGTCGGACTGGAGCACACAGGTCGTCATGACGTCGGCGAATCCGGCGTCGTTGCCGCCGACGCTGACGGAGACGAGGCCGGTGGCGGAGCTGAGCGGGCCGAGCTGCCCGGAGAGAACATCACCCGTACGGGCGCCCGAACAGGCGGTGAAGTCGAAGGACGAGGGTGAGTTGGCGGCCGCCCAGAGGTACGGATAGGCCTTCGTGCTGCGCTTGCAGTCGCCGCTGGAGGAGATGTAGCTGCCGGCTCCGACGCCGGAGGAGTAGGAGTCTCCGAGCGCCACGTAGCCGCCGCTGGCGGCCTGTTGGGACGCCTGAGCCGTTGCGGCGCCGGTGAGGGCGGTGGTGACGGCGAGGAGGAGTGAGCCCAGTAGGAGGACAAGTCGGGAACGTCTCATGGAACCTCCCTTTAGCAGGATCTCTGCGTCAACTGTCGTAGCAACTACGCGTGTTGACTGGAAGTGTCCATGCCAATACTTTTCGACCCTCCTCGGAAACCACCCCATTTCTTCACACGAAGTTCTTCACACGAAGCGCTCCGCAGAACGGCTGTTCAACTCTGGACAAAATTCGGCCGCAGGGACTTTCGGCCCTTGACGCCCCCTACGGGGTGCGTCACATTGAAGCCCGGCATTGGACGCTTCGGGGGGCAAAGTCGGCCATGCGAACACGCACATCCGGGCAAGAACCACGCGCAGCGGCCAAACCGGCAAAAACGTGAGATGCCATTCCAGGTCTTGCCGTACGGGTTCAATCGTCAATACCGTCATACATCTCACCCGCATCGGTCCGTCGACACGCGGCTCCAGGGGAGGGCTCAGGACCGCGACGAACCGGCGCGGGGCGCGGTAGGGGGGTGCCGTGCTCGGTGACCGCAACGGTGACCGGGCCGGGCCGCGCGGTCGGCTGCCGTTTTCCGCGGCCGGCCAGCTTTGCCAGCTCGCCCGGCGTGCACGGAGCTCCATCCGTCGTGCCGTGGGGTGAGGACCCCCCTTTCGAACCGGACGAACAGCCGGGCCGCCCGGGGGCGGGCGGTCCACCGGACGAGAGGGACCAGACTCATGAGCTCCGTTCTTCAACCGGCGGCCGCGGATCAGGACGACCAGGATCCGCCGACCGCCGGCAAGTACCGGCCCGTCTCCTCGCACCTGGCCATCGCGCCGCCGGTGAGCGTGGTGATACCGGCCATGAACGAGGCGGAGAACCTGCCGTACGTCTTCAAGACGCTTCCCGACTGGATCCACGAAGTGGTCCTGGTCGACGGCAACTCCACCGACAACACCGTCGAAGTGGCCCGCGAACTGTGGGCGGACGTCAAGGTCGTCGGACAGCGCGGCAAGGGCAAGGGGGACGCCCTGCGCGCCGGGTTCGAGGCCTGCACCGGCGACATCATCGTGATGGTCGACGCGGACGGTTCGGCGGACGGCAACGAGATCGTCAGCTACGTCTCCGCCCTGGTCTCCGGCGCGGACTTCGCCAAGGGGTCCCGCTTCGCCAACGGCGGCGGCACCGACGACATGACCCTCGTCCGCAAGCTCGGCAACCGGGTGCTGTGCGCCGTCGTCAACCGCAAGTTCGGCGCCCGCTACACCGACCTCTGCTACGGGTACAACGCCTTCTGGCGGCACTGCCTGGACAAGATCGACCTCGACTGCACCGGCTTCGAGGTCGAGACCCTGATGAACATCCGGGTCGTCAAGGCCGGCCTCAAGGTGCAGGAGATCCCCAGCCACGAGTACCTGCGCATCCACGGCACCAGCAACCTGCGGGCCGTGCGCGACGGGCTGCGCGTGCTGAGGGTGATCCTCAAGGAGCGGTCCAACCGGCGTGCGCTGCGCAGACGCGCCCACCACTCGCCGCTGCTCGGCACGGGCCGGGGGAAGGTGTCTTGAGCGAGCCCGGCACCCCCGGCGTCTCGGTCGTGATCTGCGCCTACACCGAGGACCGCTGGGAGGACGTCCTCGCGGCGGTCGCCTCGGTGCGGGCCCAGTCACGGCCGGCCCTGGAGACCCTGCTGGTCGTGGACCACAACCGGGCTCTCCTGGACCGTCTGGGCAAGGAGTACAAGGAGGCCGAGGACGTGCGGGTGCTCGCCAACGCGGGCCCCCGCGGCCTGTCCGCCGGCCGCAACACCGGGATCGCCGCCTCGCGCGGCGAGATCGTCGCCTTCCTCGACGACGACGCCGTGGCCGAACGCGACTGGCTGAAGCACTTCGCCGAGGCGTACGCCGATCCGCGCGTGATGGCGGTCGGCGGGCGCACCGAGCCGGTCTGGGCGTCGGGCCGGCGCCCCGTCTGGTTCCCCGAGGAGTTCGACTGGGTGGTGGGCTGCACCTACCGGGGCCTGCCGCGCGGGCGGGTGCGGGTGCGCAACGTCCTCGGCGGCAACGCCTCCTTCCGGCGCGGCGCCTTCGACGCGGCGGGCGGTTTCGCCACCGGTATCGGACGCGACGGCGGCAGACACCCTTTGGGCGGGGAGGAGACGGAGCTGTGCATCCGCCTCGGCCGCGCACGTCCGGACGCGGTCCTGCTGATCGACGACCGCGCGGTGATCCACCACCGGGTGCCCGAGGCCCGCGAGCGCTTCCGCTACTTCCGGGCGCGGACGTACGCCGAGGGCCTGTCCAAGGCGCTGGTCGCCCGCAGCGTCGGCACGGAGAAGGGACTGGAGTCCGAACGCCGGTACACCACGCGTGTCCTGCCGGGCGGGGTGCTGCGGGGCCTGCGCGACGCCCTGCTGGCCCGGCCGGGCGGTGCGAGGCGCGCGGGGGCGATCGTCGCCGGGGTGCTCACGGCGGCCGGCGGTTACGTGGTGGGGAGCGTGCGGGCCCGGCGGGGCGGGGTGACGTTCTCCGTGGTGGACGTCGGAGGCGGCGTCCCCCGCGACGGGGGCCGAGGAGGTGCCGGTGGCTGACGCACGCGTGCCGATCCTCATGTACCACTCGGTCGCCGCCGATCCCAGCGCCGCGACCCGCGCCCTCTCCGTGACCCCGGAGGCGTTCGCCGAGCAGATGGCGGTGATCGCGGACCGGGGGCTCACCCCCGTCACCACCGCCGACCTGGCGGCCCGTTGGCGCTCGGGACGCCCGCTGCCCGCGCGCCCGGTCCTCGTCACGTTCGACGACGGCTACGAGGGCGTGCACCGGCACGCGCTGCCCGTGCTCGCCGAGCACGGCTTCCCGGCCACCCTGTTCGTCTCCACGGGCTGGCTGCGGGGGCCGTACGACACCGGCGGCGGGCTGGACACCATGCTGGACTGGGACCAGGTGCGCGAACTGGCCGACGCGGGCGTGGAGGTCGGCGGGCACAGTCACAGCCATCCGCAGCTGGACCAGCTCGACGACCGCCGGCTGCGCTCCGAGCTGATCCTGTGCAGGGAGATCGTCTCGGACCAACTGGGCTCCGCCCCCGCCTCGTTCGCGTACCCCTACGGCCACTCCAGCCGCCGGGTGCGCGAGGCGGTGCGGGAGACGGGATACGCCCAGGCGCTCGCCGTCGGCAACGGCCTCGCCCGCCGCGCCCAGGGACCGTACGCCCTGCGGCGGGTCACCGTGCGGCGGTCGACGGACACCGCCGAGTTCGAGCGGCTGGTCCAGGGGCGGGCCGTCGCGCGCACCTTCGCGCGGGACCGTGCCCTGACCAAGGGGTACGCGGTGGTCCGCCGGGCCCGGCAGGCGCGGCGGCTGGTCCGCCGGCCGCGGGACTGAACGCGGGGGACGAGCCGCACACGGGCGACATGTCCGCGCGCACTCCGGAAACCGGGTGCGCGCGGCGCCCGCGTGCCCGATCATGGCGGACATGTCCGCGCAGCCACACGACGCACTGCCGATCCGGCTCAACGTCGACGACAGCGACTCCCCGTCCGACGTCGTCGACGCGCTGTTCCTCGGCCGCTTCGCGAGGGGCGAGCAGCCGTACTCGCACGCCGTCAACATCGACCGCGTACGCTCCGGCGCGACCCTGCTGCCCGCGGACGCCCGCGTGCTGCGCGCGGCCCGGGACGACGACCGCAGCGCCACCCTGGCCGAGGGCGACGGCTGGACGCTGCTGGTCTCCCGCTGGAGCCGGGGCGCCGACGTCACGGTCACCGCGACCAGCGCCGACCTCGCGGCGAAGATCCTGGACGAGGCCACAAACGGCGCGGCGGACGAGCCCGAACCGCAGCCGGAGAACGTCACCATGGGGTTCTGGTACGTCTCCCCGCGCCGCGGCCCGCACCGCACCACCCGGCAGATCTCGGCGGGCACCTGGGACGAGGTCCGGCCCAACTACACGGCGCCGGTGGCGGACGCGATGGACCGCCTGATGAAGACCACTCCCGAGGACATCTCGGGCCGGCTGCTCCTGCTGCACGGTCCGCCGGGCACCGGCAAGACCTCCGCGCTGCGCACGCTGGCCCGGTCCTGGCGGGACTGGTGCCAGGTGGACTGCGTCCTGGACCCGGAGCGGCTGTTCGGCGATGTCGGCTACCTGATGGACATCGCGATCGGCGAGGAGGACGCGGCGGGCAAGGGCCGCTGGCGGCTGCTGCTCCTCGAGGACTGCGACGAGCTGATCCGCGGCGAGGCCAAGCAGACGGCCGGGCAGGCGCTGTCCCGGCTGCTGAACCTCACGGACGGTCTGCTCGGCCAGGGCCGCAACGTCCTGGTCGGCGTCACCACCAACGAGGACCTGGAGCGCCTGCACCCGGCCGTGGTCCGCCCCGGCCGGTGCCTGGCCCGCATCGAGGTCGGGCCGCTGACCCGCACGGAGGCGGTGAACTGGCTGGGCCGCGAGGACGGCATCGGCCGCGAGGGCGCGACCCTGGCCGAGCTGTACGCCCTGCGCCGGGGCACCTCCCCGACCGCGCTGCCGGAACCGCGCGGGGAGGCGGACGCGGGGCTGTACCTGTAGGCGCGGACCCCGTGGCCGCCGGCACGGGGACACGGAGCGGCGGGCCGCCGCCGCGGTCCGGTGTTCTGATGGGCGTATGACCCTGTTCGTCGGGACGTCGGGCTGGCAGTACCGGGACTGGTGCGGGGTGCTGTACCCGTCCGGGCTGCCGGTGCGGCTCTGGCTGGAGGAGTACGCGGCGCGGTTCGCGACCGTCGAGGTCAACAACGCCTTCTACCGGCTGCCCTCCCGGGAGACCTTCGAGGCCTGGCGGGAGCGCACCCCGCCGGACTTCGTCGTCGCGGTCAAGGCGAGCCGCTACCTCACGCACATCAAGCGGCTGCGGGAACCCGAGGAGCCGGTGGAGCGCCTGATGAGCCGCGCCGCCGGCCTGGGCGACCGGCTCGGCCCGGTCCTCCTCCAGCTCCCGCCCACCCTCCGCGCCGATCCGGGTCTGCTGGACGCCTGTCTGCGCCGATTCCCCTCGTCGGCCCGGGTCGCGGTCGAACCGCGGCACGCGTCCTGGTGGACGCCGGAGGTACGCCGTGTCCTCGAGTCCCGGGGCGCGGCCCTGTGCTGGGCCGACGTCCTGGCCCGCCCCACGACCCCGCTGTGGCGCACCACCGGCTGGGGCTACGTCCGCTTCCACCAGGGCCGGGCCCGGCTCCGGCCGCACTACGGCCGGCAGTCCCTGCGGTCCTGGGTCCACCGCATCGCGGCCACCTGGTCCGCCGGGGAGGACGTCTACGCGTACTTCAACAACGACCCGGGCGCGGCGGCGGTGACGGACGCGGTGCGGTTCGCACGGACGGCGAGGTCGGCGGGCCTGGACGTCGCACGGGCCCCGGAGCGCCTGACGCACGCGTGAACCACGTCCTCGCCCACGGCCTACTCCCCGTAGGCCGCCCGCAGGGCGTCCCGTACGGCGGCCAGCGCCTCGTCCTCGGTCAGCCCCAGCCGCCGGACCCGCTCCGCGTACGTCCGTGCCGCCGACGCCGTCTCCTTCTGCGCCGCCGAGCCCGCGGCGGCGATCACCGTGCCGTTGCGGCCCCGGGTCTCGATCACTCCGTCGGCCTCCAGCGCCCGGTAGGCCTTGGCCACCGTGTTCGCGGCGAGGCCGAGCGTCCCGGCCAGCCCCCGCACCGTCGGCAGCCGGTACCCCACCGGCAGCGCTCCCGACCGGGCCTGCTCGGAGATCTGCGCCCGCACCTGCTCGTACGGCGGCGCGCCGTCGTCGATATGGATCCTCAAGGTCACGGCCCGATTGTCCCGCACCCGGCGGAAAATGAGAGGCACCCCGGACGCGTCCCCCCGTAGCGTGCGCTTCCATGACCGTGACCGTCCGCGATCTCCGTCCCGACGCCCGCGCCGATCTCGAGGGCTTCGCCCGCGTCCGGCAGGCCGCGCTGCCGTTCATCCTCCTCACCCCGGACTCCCTCGTCCACGACCTCACCCGCATGCACCCCGACGCGCACTACCGTCCCCTCGTCGCCGTGGCCGACGGCGAGGTGATCGGCACGGCGCAGGTGCACCTGACCCACGAGAGCCCCGAGCCGGGCCAGGGCAACGTCAACGTGTACGTGCATCCCGGGCACACGCGCCGGGGCGCCGGGACGCTGCTCGTGCGCGCAGCCGAGGAGCACCTGGCCGCGCACGGGGCCACCAGGCTGTTCGCCTGGGTGCTGGACGAGCCGGGCAACCGCGCCTTCGCCGAGCGGCACGCCTACCGGGCGAGCCGCTCCGCCCACTTCCTCCGCCTGGACCTGGCGAACGGCACCCTCCCCCCGCTCCAGGACCCGCCGCCCGGTGTGGAGCTGCGCACGGGTGCGGACTTCGCCGGGGACCCGCGCCCGCTGTTCGAGCTGGACGCGGAGACGACGGCGGACGAACCGAGCGATGTGGACACGGAGTTCACCGACTACGAGGCCTGGCTGGAGGAAACCTGGCGGCACCCGCTGTTCAGCCCCGAGCTGACATCGGTGGCGCTGGTCGACGGCCGTCCCGCCGCCTTCTCCGCGGCCCGCACGGACGGCGGCACCCGGTACGGCACGGTCATGACCGGCACCGCCCGCGCCCACCGCGGCCGGGGCCTGGCCAAGCTCGCCAAGAACGACTCCCTGCACCGCGCACGCGCCGCCGGGTACACGGAGGCGTTCACGGGGAACGACACCGGGAACGGACCGATGATCGCGATCAACAAGTGGTTCGGCTACGAGGTCTGCGCCACGGAGGTGCGCCATGTCCGCGAACTCGGCTGACCGCCCGGCCCTCCTGGACGTCGTCCTCGTCAAGGCGGGCCGCGAGAAGATCCGTTACCCCGCCGAGCTGCTCGCCGACGACGGCACCCGCGTCACCGTGCGCGCCCCCTGGGCGGGTGACGGCGTGCGCGACTTCGGCTTCGTGCGCTTCGAGCCCGGTGACGTCTTCACCGAGCACTACTGGCGCGACCGGTGGTACTCCGTGAAGGAGGTCCGCGCCGCCGACGGCACCCTCAAGGGCCACTACTGCGACGTCACCCGCCCGGCCGAGCTCTCCGGCACCCGGCTGGTCGTCGAGGACCTCGACCTGGACCTGTGGGTCTGCGCGGACGGCACGGACGTACGGCGGCTGGACGAGGACGAGTTCGCGGCGAGCGGGCTGGCGGCTGCGGATCCGCGGGCGGCGGCGGCCGCCGTGGCCGCGCTCGACGAACTGGAGGCCCTGGCACGCGGGGACGGCTTCGGCGCGCTGCTCGCGTGAGACGGCCGGATCAGTCCGGCACCGCGACCACCGCGTACCGCTCGTCGTCGACCTCCCGGCCCCACAGCGCCGCCTCCTGTGACAGCGACTCCACGCGCAGCCGCCCGGCGAGCGGGGCGAGGAGGGCGGTGAGCCGGTCCGCCGGTATGCCGACCGGGCTCACCGTCCCCCACACCCCCTCGACCAGCACCAGCCGGCCTCCCGGGCGCAGCAGCCCGCGCCAGTGCCGCAGGACGCGGCCGGGGCCGGGCAGCGCCCACAGCACGTGCCGTACCAGGACGGCGTCGTAGCGCCGCTCGCCGACCGGCGGCGTTGCCGCGTCACCGACCAGGAACACCGCGTCGCGCCCGGCGAGCTTCTCCCGGGCGAGCGCCACCATGGCCGGGGAGCGGTCGATCCCGGTGACCCGGTGTCCCTGGTCGGCGGCGAGGAGCGACAGGCTGCCGGTGCCGCAGCCGAGGTCGAGGACGTCGCCCGCCCGTCCGGGCAGCCAGGCGCGCAGCCGGCCGGCCCAGGCGGCGCGCACGGACGGGTCGCGCAGTCCGTGGTCCGGCTCGTCGTCGAAGGCGGCGGCCCGCGCGTCCCAGTCGACACCGTCCGTGCTCGCCCGCTCACCGTCGTCGCTCATGGACCAAGAGTGGCACCCACCACTGACAATCGATTCGTGACAGCGGCCACAGACAGACCGGGACCGATGAGGAACTCTCCCCCGAAAGGTCCGCCTCTGTGAGAACACGGAACCCGGTGGACCCCGAAGGAGGCAGCCATGCGCCGTGTCACCGTGCAGAAGCCCCTGAAGAGGACGGACGCCCGTCGGGTCCGTGACGAGGCCGACGAGCGCCCCGCGGGACGTCCGGAGGTCCGCGGGGACGTCGCCCGCACCTGGTGGCCCGACGGCTGAGCCGGCCGGCCGCCCCGGGCACGAGAGGTCTCGCGGTCCCTGCGTCCCGCCGCCGTCCCACCGCGCGCGGCACGTACCTGATCCCAGCCTGAGCACTCCCTTAACGCGACCATAAGGATCTCCCTCCACGGCCTCCGCCGGGCGATTTCACGGTTTCCGGGGGCTAGCTTCTGCATCACCCCCACGGGATCCACCCGAGTCCGGATGATCGTTGCCGAGGAGTTGCCGCCCCATGCCCGCACGTCGCAAAGCCGCTGTCGCCGTCGTCGGTCTCGTTCCGCTCGCCCTCACCGGGCTGTCCGCCGCACCGGCGTCCGCGCACGGTTCGATGGGCGACCCGGTCAGCCGGGTCGCCCAGTGCTACGCCGAGGGCCCGGAGAGCCCGAGGTCGGCGGCGTGCAAGGCGGCGGTCGCGGCCGGCGGGACCCAGGCGCTCTACGACTGGAACGGCATCCGCATCGGTGACGCGGGCGGACGCCACCAGGAGCTCATCCCCGACGGCAAGCTGTGCAGCGCGAACAACGAGCAGTTCAAGGGGCTCGACCTGGCCCGCGCGGACTGGCCGGCGACGAGCGTGAGCAGCGGGTCGCACACCTTCAAGTACCGTGTGACCGCCCCGCACAAGGGCACCTTCAAGGTGTACATCACCAAGCCCGGTTACGACCCGGCCGAGCCGCTGGCCTGGGGCGACCTGGACCTGGCGAACCCGGTGGCGACGGCCACCGACCCGGCCGCCTCGGGCGGCTTCTACACCTTCACCGGCACCCTCCCCGAGCGCTCCGGCAAGCAGCTGCTGTACGCGGTCTGGCAGCGCTCGGACAGCCCGGAGGCGTTCTACTCCTGCTCGGACGTCACGTTCGGCGGCAGCGGCGGGGGCGCGGTCGGCACCGGGGGCGCGGCCGGCGGTGGTGACACGGCCGAGGAGGAGGCCGCTCCGGCGCCGACCGCCTCCGCCCCGTCCGAGGAGCAGATCGAGGCCGCTGCCGAGAAGTCGACCATCGAGAACCACGGGCAC
>NZ_JAPSKQ010000176.1 GCF_031181555.1 Streptomyces sp.
CCAGCCAGTCCGCGACCTCCTGGTCCGCCGCCCGGGCGTCCGTCAGGTGCGGGCGGTCGCTGCTCGCGGCACCCGCGCCGGGGCCGGTGTTCCTGTACTCGGCGAAGCGGTCGCCCTTCCAGGAGAAGCCGCCCATGTCGGTCCACGGCGTGGTGCGGATCGCGGCGCTGAGGGTGGTGTTGCGGACCGTGGTCTGCGGGTCGAGGGAGGCGTCGCCGCCGGCGTGCCAGGGGCGGCCGAGGAAGAAGGAACGGTCGGAGACGTCGCCGTTCACCGCGGAGTTGGCGATGAGGATGCCCTTGCGGCCGGCGGGCGTGCTGGGGGCGGTGACGTAGCCGGCGGAGGTGCCGTCCCAGCGCTTCTTCAGGGTGATGACCGAGCGGTCGATCACCGCCGTCGCCCGGCCGAAGACGAAGTCGACGTTGCCCGTGACGTAGGAGCCGGTGACGTAGACCCGGCCGGGTTCGTCCTTGGCGGCCGTGTCGAGGAGCAGGGTGTCCTGGTCGCCCTCGACGATGACGCCGTCCAGGAGGACCTTGTCGGCGGCGGTGCGCAGCGCCACGGCCTGGTGGCCGGAGAGGGACTGGTTGGCCCGCTCGTCGAAGTCGTTGGAGATCGTCAGGTTGCGGGCCTGGAAGTCGTCGGCCTCGACGGCGACGGTGGCGCTGCCGGAGGTGCCGTACGTGCCCGAGCCGTCCGGCTTCGGCGTGCCCGCCGCGTTGCCGAAGACGATCACCGTGTCCTTGCGGCTGCCGCCGGTGCCCTGGAGGGTGATGTGCGGCTTGTCGGAGGGGATCCTGACCGTCTCGCGGTAGGTGCCCGGCTTGACGGAGATCACCACGCGTGAGGCGTTGTTCGCGGGGACGGCGTTCACCGCCGCCTGGACGGTCCTGTACCGGCCGGTGCCGTCCTTGGCGACCGTCAGGGTCGTGGCCGCCGCGGTCTTCGCGGTGGCCGCCGTCGTGCCGATGGACGTGCGCGGGCCCGCCTGCGACCGGAGCAGGGACGGGACGTCCGCCGCCCTGTCGAGCGTGTAGGCGTAGTACGTCTTCGGGTCGAAGGCCGTACCGCCGCTCTCGTTGCGGCCCGACGTGCCGGAGAAGACGTTGCCGCGCTGGACGACCGCCGCCGTGGCGTCCTTGACGACGGGGTTCCGCACGCCCTGGAAGTAGCTGTTCTCCAGGACCATCCGCGTGCCGCCGCGCGCGTAGTTGCCGTAGGAGGAGGTGATGTCCGTGCCGGGGACGTCCTCCAGGAAGTTGTTGTACAGGTGCGCGTGGGCGGCGTTGTCGGTGGACGGGTTGCGCTGCTCGGTGTCGCGGAACCAGTTGTGGTGGATCGTGATGTCCGTCGTGACGTTCTCGGTCCAGCCGATGCCGAAGGTCTTGTTGTTGTCGCTCAGCCTGTTCCAGGAGACGGTCACGTACGAGCTGTCCTTGCGGACGTCGATCAGGCCGTCGGCCATGCGCCGCAGGTCGTTGTGGTCGATCCAGACGTGGTGGGCGCCGTCCATCTGGATCGCGTCGAAGTCGTGGTCCTTGTCGTTCCAGACGCCCTGGTAGGAGTCCCGGATCGTCAGGTTGCGGATGATCACGTTGTGGACGCCCCGGCCGAGGAAGAAGCCGCCGCCGACGACGTGCCCGCTCGTCCCCTGCCCGACGATCGTCTTGTCGGAGGCGACCTTGATCTCCTTGCCGACCGGATTCATGGTGATCGTCCCGGCCACGACGATGACGTACGGCTCCGCGGCCGTCGCGTACTTCTCCAGCTCGGCCTGCGTCCGCACGGTGACGGTCCTGCCGTCCCGGCCGCCGTACGTGCCGTTCTGGCCGAGGGCGTGCACGGAGGCGAAACCGTCGGCGGTGGCGGTGGCCCATGCCGGGGCGGCGGTCGCGGCGGACGCCTGCCGGGCGCCGGAGCCGAGGACGCCGAGGTCGGCCCCGTACACCAGCGCCCCGGCGGCGGTCACCGCCAGCGGGATCCCGGCTGCCAGGACTTTCCTGCCCCGGCGGTGACGAGCCTTGCTGCGGTGCTCACTCATACGGCGATCCGTTCCATGGGGGGTGGGACGCCGATCGGTCGCCGCCCGGCGCGGAAAGGTTGCCGTCCCCGCCGTGGAAGCCGCCGCGGAACCCGGGGCTACGGAACCCCGGGCGGTGGTGTCGGTGCGCCCGGCAGGCGGATCGTGGCCGTCATGCCGCCGCCCTCCGCCGGGGTCAGGGTCACCTCGCCGCCCGCCTGCTGGACCGTGCGGGCCACGATGGACAGGCCGAGGCCGGAGCCCGGGAGGGCGCGGGCGCTCGGTGAGCGCCAGAAGCGGTCGAAGACGTGCGGGAGTTCGTCGGCGGGGATGCCGGGGCCGTGATCGCGGACGGTGAGGACGCCGTCGACGAGCCGGACCTCGATCGTGCCGCCGTCGGGGCTGAACTTCACCGCGTTGTCCAGGACGTTGACCACGGCACGCTCCAGCGCGCTCGGCTCCGCCCGCACGTACCAGGGCCGCACGTCCGCCGTGATGGCCAGCTCCGGGCCGCGCAGCCGGGCGCGGCGCAGGGCCGACTCGACGACGTCCTGCCAGGCGACGATCCGCGTCCGGCCGGTGTGCTGGCCGGTGTCCGGGCGGGACAGTTCCTGCAGGTCGCCGATGAGGGACGCCAGTTCGGTCATCTGCGCCTTCACCGAGGCGAGCAGGGCCTTGCGGTCCTCGGCCGGGATCGGGCGGCCCGTCTCCTCGCTGCGGGTGAGCAGCTCGATGTTGGTGCGCAGGGAGGTGAGCGGGGTGCGCAGCTCGTGGCCGGCGTCCGCGATGAGCTGCTGCTGCAGGTCGCGGGAGCCGGCGAGGGCGGAGGTCATGGAGTTGAAGGAGCGGGAGAGCCGGGCGATCTCGTCCTCGGCGTCGTCCTCGACGGGGATGCGGACGTCCAGGTCCTCCGTGCGGGCCACGTGCTCGACCGCCTCGGTGAGCTTGTCGACGGGGCGCAGACCCGCACGGGCCACCGCGAGACCGGCGGCGGCCGCGCCCAGCACCCCGACGCCGGAGACGAGGAGCAGGATCAGGGCGAGGTCGTTGAGCGTCGACTCGATGCCCTTGAGGGGCACCGCTACGAGAACGGCCGCGTTGGTGCTGGTCAGCGTGCTGGGATCGTTGATGACCAGCGGCAGGGTCAGTACGCGGACCTCCTCGCCGTTCTGGTCCGTGCCGTTGCGGAAGATCCCCGCCGAGCCGCTCCGCGCGTTCTCGATCACGTTCCGGTCGGACGAGGTGACCTTGACGCTGCCCACCGAGCTCGGGAAGAGGCAGACGGTCCCGCTCTCCCCGACCACCTGTGAGTAGGTGTACCGGAAACCGCCGGTGTCGCTCTCCCTGGGCGTGTCGGTGCAGTCGGCGAGGGCGCTGCGGATCTCGTCGGCCCGCTGGCGGTCCTGCAGCACCGTCGCCTTCTTCAGGTCGTTGTCGACCTGTTCGTACAGCTTCCCCTGCACGATGAACCAGCAGGTGACGGACACCGCCGCCACCGCGAACGCCACCGCCGCCGCCACCAGCAGCGACAGCCGCGCCCGGATCGGGAGGGCGCGGAAGCGGCGCACCAGTGTCCTCACTCCGTTTTCCTCACTCGGCGCCGGCCGCGCCGGTCTGCCGCAGCACGTAGCCCACGCCCCGCACCGTGTGCACCAGGCGCGGTTCGCCGCCCGCCTCGGTCTTGCGGCGCAGGTACATCACGTACACGTCCAGGGAGTTCGACGAGGGCTCGAAGTCGAAGCCCCACACCGCCTTCAGGATCTGCTCCCGCGTGAGCACCTGGCGCGGGTGCGCCATGAACATCTCCAGCAGGGTGAACTCCGTACGGGTCAGCTCCACCGGGCGCCCGCCCCGCACGACCTCCCGCGTGGCCAGGTTCATGCTCAGGTCGCCGAAGGTGAGGACGTCGTCCGACTCGGCGGAGGCGGCCACGGCGGCCGCGTACGAGCTGCGGCGCAGCAGCGCGCGGATACGGGCGAACAGCTCGTCCAGCTCGAACGGCTTCACCAGGTAGTCGTCCGCCCCGGCGTCCAGTCCCGTCACCCGGTCGCCGACCGTGTCCCGCGCCGTCAGCATCAGGACGGGGGTCGTGTCGCCGGCGGCGCGGATGCGGCGGGCGGCGGTGAGGCCGTCCATGCGGGGCATCTGGATGTCGAGGACGACCAGGTCGGGCCGGTAGGCCGCCGCCTTCTCCAGGGCGTCCGCGCCGTCCACGGCGACCTCGGTGTCGTATCCCTCGAAGGCCAGGCTGCGCCGGAGTGCCTCGCGTACCGCCGGCTCGTCGTCGACGATCAGGATGCGCTGGGGGTCACGGTCGCCTTCTGCGGGGCTCATGGGCTCGGGGTTCCTCCGTCTGCGGTCTGCGAGGGGGAGCGGCAGGGCCGGGGTGTTTCGGGTTTCAGCCTCGCACGTTTCCCCGGGTGCGTACCGCGTCAGGTGGTGGAGCCGGCCCGCAGCGCAGGCAGGTCCGCCTTGACCGTGTCGACCGGGATGGCGAAGCCCAGGCCCACGCTGCCCGCGGCGGACGCGTCCGCGCCGCTCGGCGCGTACATCGCGGAGTTGATGCCGATGATGTTTCCGTTCATGTCGATCAGCGCGCCTCCGGAGTTGCCGGGGTTCAGGGACGCGTCGGTCTGGATCGCCTTGTAGGTGGTCGTGGATCCGCCCGTGTCGCCGTTGAACTCCCGGCCGCCGAACTCGAACGGCCAGCCGTCGCCCTGCTGCCCCTGCTGCTGCCCCTGGCTCTCGTCCGTCGAGACGGTCACGTCGCGGTCGAGCGCCGAGACGATGCCGCTGGTCACCGTGCCGGTCAGGCCCTCGGGCGAGCCGATCGCCACCACCTGGTCGCCGACCTGGACGCCGTCGGAGTCGCCCAGGGTGGCCGCCCGCAGGCCGGACGCGTCCTCCAGCTCGATCAGCGCCAGGTCCTTCTTGCTGTCGGTGCCGACGACCTTCGCGGTGTACGTCCTGCCGTCGCTGGTCCGCACCTCGACCGACGAGGCGCCGGCGACGACGTGGTTGTTGGTGATGATCTCGCCGTCCTCCGTGATGATCACGCCGGAGCCGGTCGAGGACCCCGCGTCGGAGGCGGCCTTGATCTCGACGATGCTCGGGCCGACCGCCTCGGCGACGCCGGACACCGTGCCCTTCTGGCCGGCCGGCACCACGTGGGTGCCGGCGGTGCCGGCGGAGGCGACCGTGTCGCTGCCGGTCAGTTCCTGCACGCCGTAGGCGGTGCCGCCGCCCACGGCCGCCGCGACGATCGCCACGGCGGCGAGCAGGGCGGCCGGGCCGCGGGCGCGCTTCCGCTTCGGGGGCCGCGCGGGAGCGTACGCCGGCGGGGGCGGCCACTCGGGGGCGGGGGTTCCGGTGTGCACAGGGGAGGAGAGGTGCGGCTGCTCGTCCCCGTGGGGGCTCTCGTACTCGCCACTGCGGCGGAAGCTCTCGGTCATGGCCTCGAGCCTCGCGCCCGACGATGAGAGCATCCTGAGTGCTTGCTGAAAAGCCCGGCAGAACCTCGTATGCCCGATATAAAGGCCCGGGTGGTCAGAATGGGGGCCCGGGTGTGCGAAGGGTCCGGGTGGTCAAGCGCAGCCGCAGGAGTGGCGCACCACGAGGCGGGACGGGAACACCTTCAGGCGTTCGCGGCGCGAGCCGGCCACCCGCAGGCCGTCGTCGAGGACGAGGTCCACCGCCGCGCGGGCCATCGCCGAGCGGTCCGAGGCGACCGTGGTCAGGGGCGGGTCGGTGAGCGCCGCTTCCTTGATGTCGTCGAACCCGGCGACCGCGAGCTCGCCGGGCACGTCGATGCGCAGCTCGCGCGCCGCGCGCAGCAGGCCGATCGCCTGGTCGTCGGTGGAGCAGAAGACCGCGGGCGGGCGGTCCGGCCCGGACAGGATGCCGAGGCCGACGCGGTAGGCGTCGTAGCGGTTGTACGGGGCCTCGAAGAGCCGGCCCTCGGTCGGGATGCCGGCCTCCTCCATCGCGCGCCGCCAGCCCTCGACGTGGTCGGAGACCGGGTCGCCGACGGCGGGGGTCTCGGCGGTGCCGCCGACACAGGCGACGTACTCGTTGCCGTGCTCCAGCAGGTGGCGTACGGCGAGCTGGGCGCCGCCGAGGTCGTCGGTGACGACGGCGACGTCGTCGATCGCCTCGGGGCGTTCGTGCAGCAGGACCACCCGGGCGTCCCAGGCCTCGATCTCCGCGGCGGCCAGGTCGTTGAGCGCGTGGCTGACCAGGATCAGCCCGGAGACGCGCATGCCCAGGAAGGCGCGCAGGTAGTGGACCTCGCGCTCGCCGATGTAGTCGGAGTTCCCGACCAGCACCATCTTTCCGCGCTCGGAGGCGGCCTGTTCCACCGCGTGCGCCATCTCCCCGAAGAAGGGCTGGCGCGCGTCCGGCACGATCAGACCTATGAGGTCCGTGCGCCGGGACGCCATCGCCTGGGCGACGCGGTCGGGCCGGTACCCCAGCTCCTTGATCGCGGCGAGCACGCGCTCGCGCGTGGCCGGGGCGACCGGCCGGGGTCCGTTGTTGATGACGTAGCTGACCACGGCAGTGGACGTCCCTGCCAGCCGCGCCACGTCATCCCTGGTTACCTTGGCCACGCGCGGAGTCTACGCGGATATACCCGCTCCGGGCAGGGCGTAAAGGAGGTTCCGTGCAGCGGGGAATGGGCTCGTATGTGCGATCGCAACGCTCATGCGTGCGCCTTTCACGCCTTCGCCCGCGCCTCGGCGCCGTCCCGCGCGGTCGTCTCGTCCGTATCCGACGCCTTTTGCCGGTCGGTCCTGCTCTTGGCCTCCTCGGCGGCGCGCTCCACCTTCTCCGGCGTAACGAATCGATAACCGACGTTCCGGACGGTGCCGATCAGCGACTCGTGCTCGGGGCCGAGTTTCGCGCGCAGCCGCCGTACGTGGACGTCGACCGTGCGGGTGCCGCCGAAGTAGTCGTAGCCCCAGACCTCCTGCAGCAGCTGGGCGCGGGTGAAGACCCGGCCCGGGTGCTGCGCGAGGTACTTCAGCAGCTCGAACTCCTTGAAGGTGAGGTCGAGGACGCGGCCCTTGAGCTTGGCGCTGTACGTCGCCTCGTCCACCGACAGGTCACCGTTGCGGATCTCCATCGGGGAGTCGTCGTTGACGATCTGCTGGCGGCCCATGGCCAGCCGCAGCCGCGCCTCGACCTCGGCCGGTCCCGCGGTGTCCAGCAGGACGTCGTCGATGCCCCAGTCCGCGGTGACGGCGGCCAGGCCGCCCTCGGTCACCACCAGGACGAGCGGACAGCCGGGGCCGGTGGAGCGCAGCAGCTGGCACAGGCTGCGGACCTGCGGGAGGTCCCGCCGGCCGTCGACGAGGATGACGTCCGCGCCGGGGGTGTCGACGAGGGCCGGTCCCTCCGCGGGGGCCACGCGCACGTGGTGCAGCAGCAGGCCGAGGGCGGGGAGCACCTCCGTCGACGGCTGGAGGGCGTTGGTCAGGAGCAGCAGTGAACTCATCGCGCCCCCCCTGCCCGGATCGGGGTCGTCTCGCGTTCGTGCACGGTTCGCTCGCCCATAACGTCTGGTTCCTCCTCGGTCCCTGCGAGGACGTTTACGGCACTGCTGCGTGCGATCGACGGCCCGTACACCAGCGGTTCCCCGCGTCGTATACAACGCTTCCGAAAGCACAAAAGGACCCGGGGGCTTCACTGCCCGAGTCCTGTTCACAGCAGAATAGCCGACATGAGCACCGGTCCGGCGGGTCATGTGGCGCGTTCCACCTTTCGTCCATATTCCGAGACGCCCGGCGTAACGCACGGAGGTACGCCTTTGCGGAGGTTTCTGCGCACTGCGGACGGCGTGCGGATCGATTCCGTATACGACCCGGGAATCGCCGTGTACGAAAGCTCCGGGGTGCCCTCGCGCGATCCGGTGTTCGTGATCGCCCACGGCTTCACGGGGGACGCGGACCGGCCGCACGTGCGGCGGGTGGCGCGGGCGTTCGCACGGCACGGGGCCGTGCTGACGTTCTCCTTCCGCGGGCACGGCGCGTCGGGCGGGCGGTCCACGGTCGGGGACCGGGAGGTGCTGGATCTGGCGGCGGCGGTGTCGTGGGCGCGGGAACTGGGGCACGCGCGCGTGGCCACCGTCGGGTTCTCGATGGGGGGCTCGGTGGTGCTGCGGCACGCGGCGCTCGGCGGTGGTGACGCCGGTGCGGGGCCGGGTGCCGGTGCCGGTGTGGACGCCGTGGTGTCCGTGAGTGCGCCGGCCCGGTGGTTCTACCGGGGGACCGCGCCCATGCGGCGGCTGCACTGGCTGGTGACACGGCCCTCCGGGCGGCTGGTGGGACGGTACGGGCTGCGGACGCGGATCCACCACCGGCAGTGGGATCCGGTTCCGCTGTCGCCCGTCGAGGCGGTGCCGCGGATCGCGCCGACGCCGCTGCTGATCGTGCACGGCGACAGCGACGGCTACTTCCCGCTCGACCATCCGCGCATGCTGGCGGCGGCCGCCGGTGAGCACGGGGAGCTCTGGGTCGAGCCCGGCATGGGCCACGCGGAGAACGCGGCGCCGGAGGAACTGCTGCACCGGATCGGGGACTGGGTGGTCGCGCGGGCGGGCTAGCCTGGCGGTGTTCACCGTCAACCGATTGAGGAACCAGCAGATGGCAAAGGTCACGGTGCGGTACTGGGCCGCCGCCAAGGCCGCGGCCGGTGCGGCCGAGGAGCCGTACGAGGCGGACACGCTCGCCGAAGCGCTCGACGCGGCGCGCGAGCGGCACCCCGGCGAGCTCACGCGCGTCCTGCTGCGGTGCTCGTTCCTCGTCGACGGTGATCCCGTGGGCACCCGCGCACATGAGACGGTACGGCTGGCCGACGGCGGCACGGTCGAGGTGCTCCCGCCGTTCGCAGGAGGGTGAGCGATGACCGACCAGCCGTACGAGGGACACGCCGGGCACGACGGGTACGACCCGTACCAGCAGCACCAGCAGCACCAGCAATATCACCAGCACCAGCAGCAGGCCCAGCCGCAGGCGTGGCCCGGGCAGCAGCAGGCGTACGACGATCCGTACGCCGCCCAGCAGTACACGCAGCAGTGGCAGGGGCAGACCTGGGAGACGCAGATGCAGCCGCCGGTGTCCGCGCCGGTGGAGGAGACGGCGTATCTGCCTCCGCAGGAGTACGCCGGGCCGGCCGCGCACGGGGGATACGGGGCGTCGGCGTCGTACGCGCCGGCGGCCGCCCCGCCTCCTGCTCCGACCCCCGCTCCCGTCTCTGCTCCGGCCCCGTCGGGCCCCGTGCCGCCGTCCGCCGAACCCGGGGGTGCCGCGGGTGCCGGGGCCGCCGCGGACTTCCCCGAGTACGGGCCGGCCACGCTGGCCGGGAACGCCCGTGTCACGGACGCGCAGCGCGCCCGCGCGGAGGGGCGTTCGCCGATCATCGAACCCGGTGTGCAGCCGGCGATGCTCACCGCGTTGCTGGGGCTGCTGCTCGCCGGTGGGGCGGCGCTGGGCGCGTACGCCCTGCTGGTGCCGCTGGTGGCGCTCCAGGGGGTCACGGCGGCGGGCTGGTTCCGGCTGAACGGGATGTGGCCGGCGCGGCAGGGGATCGCGCTGGGGTTCCTGGGGGCGCTGGTCGCGGACGTGGCGCTGCTGGCGTCGGACCGCTCGCCGGCGGCGATCCTGGGGACGCTGGGGGTGTGGGTGCTGCTGTCGTTGGTGCTGCAGCTGCGGTCGCACGCGGATCCCGACGAGCGGATGTACGGCCTGATGGCGACGATCGCCGCGGCGGCGCTGGCGATCGCGGCGGGCGGGTACCTGGCGGCGGACGCGGACGCGGTGACCGTCGGCGCGGTCGCGGTGGCCGCGGCGGTCGTGGCGCGGGCGCTGCCCCTGCCGGCGCCGGCGTCCGTGCCGGTCGCGCTGCTCGCGGCGGCGGGTGCGGGGTTCGTGGCCGGCTCGATGACGGACAGGGGCGCCTCGGGCGCGCTGCTCGGCGCGGGCGCGGCGGTCTGCGCGCTGATCGGTCACCGGGTCGCGAGCTACGACTATCCGTCGCGCTTCGTCCACTTCACGGCGGGCGTCGCGCTGCCACTGGCGGCGGCCGCCCCGGCGGTGTACGTGCTGGGGCGCGTGTTCGCCTGAGGGCGGGCGGGAGTGCGCGTCCGCCGGGCGCGCCCGCGCCGCCCCCCGGCACCCGGAAGACGCCGGGCCCCTGCCCCCGGCCCGGCGACGCGGTCCCCTGTCACAGGTGATCGACAATCCCGAGGTCCCCGCACCCCCCGGGGTTACCCTCGCGCTGGACGGCCGTCCGGTCGTCGGGGAACACCGTCGGGACACGCCCAGGTGGGGGAACACCGCATGCGCGCACTGCGAACACTGCTCATCGTCGCCGTGGTACTGGGCGGGATCTTCGTGGTCGTGGACCGCGTCGCGGTCAACCTCGCCGAGAGCGAGGCGGCGGACCGGCTGAAGGCGACCGAGAACCTCGCGACCACCCCCGACGTGTCCATCAAGGGCTTCCCGTTCCTCACCCAGGCCGCCGGCGGCTCCCTCGACGAGGTGCAGGTCGGGATCGAGGGATACGAGGCCGCCACCGGGGACGGGTCCCGGAGGATCCGGATCGCCGATCTGCGCGCCGACATGAAGGGCGTCGAGTTCTCCGGCGACTACAGCTCCGCCGTCGCCGACAGCGCCACCGGCACCGCGACCGTCGCCTACGACGAACTGCTCAAGGCCGCCCGGTCCGACGCCACGCAGGTGGGTCCCGGTGTCACGGCCGAGGTCGTCGGCCTGTCCGACGGCGGCAACGGGAAGATCAAGGTCGAGGTGGAGACCACCGTGCTCGGTGCCGAGCTGCCCGAGCCGGTCTCCGTGCTCAGCTCGGTGACGGTCGTGGACGGCGACACCGTCCGCGTGCGGGCGGACGCGCTGCCGAGCTTCGGCGGGGTCGAGATCGTCGAGTCCCGCGTGCGGCGGATCATCGACTTCGAGCAGAGGATCGACGGCCTGCCCGGCGGGATCCGGCTGGACAAGGTCGAGGCGGCGCGGGACGGGGTGGACATCACGGTGAAGGGTTCCGACATCCGTCTGGCCGGGTAGGGAAGGTTCGGCGGACGCCGGCGTCCGACAGGCGAGACGGGGGCGTCCGCAGGGCAGATGTGACGGCGGACGCATGCGGGACCGGGCCTGCGGGAGCGGGGGCTCGCGACTCCCCCATCCCGTATCGCGGACGATCGCGTCTCAGCATACGACACGCCGGTGACACGCCCGCCCTGCCGTCCCTACGATCGACACCATGCAGTGTCAGACGAGCGTCCTCCGATCGCGGGGACAGGCGGATCTCACGAAGCGGCGGGCAGTAGACCTGTGCCGTGTCGCCGCCATGCTCTGTCGCCCCTTCTGAGCGGACGCGTCGACGTCCGCGTTCCTGCCCTGCCCCGCTGAGGGCACCCGTGCGCCGGCCCCGTGCGGCCACGCGCACCCTCTCACTCGCATGTCCCGCCGCAACTGCCCCGGAGGAGAAAGAACATGAGCCGCAGCGACGTCCTGGTCGACGCCGATTGGCTCCAGGAGCACCTGGACGACCCGACCATCGCCATCGTCGAGGTGGACGAGGACACGTCCGCCTACGAGAAGAACCACATCAAGAACGCCATCCGGATCGACTGGACCAAGGACCTGCAGGACCCGGTCCGCCGTGACTTCGTCGACCAGGAGGGCTTCGAGAAGCTCCTGTCGGACAAGGGCATCGCCAACGACCACACGGTCGTCCTCTACGGCGGCAACAACAACTGGTTCGCGTCGTACGCCTACTGGTACTTCAAGCTGTACGGCCACGAGAACGTCAAGCTCCTCGACGGCGGCCGCAAGAAGTGGGAGCTCGACGCCCGCGAGCTGGTCCCCGGCGACGAGGTGCCGGAGCGGCCGAGGACCGAGTACAAGGCCAAGCCGCAGGACACGTCCATCCGTGCCTTCCGCGACGACGTCGTGGCCGCCATCGGCAAGCAGAACCTGGTCGACGTGCGCTCGCCCGACGAGTTCTCCGGCAAGCTGCTCGCCCCGGCCCACCTGCCGCAGGAGCAGTCGCAGCGTCCGGGCCACGTCCCGACGGCCGCCAACATCCCGTGGTCGAAGAACGCCAACGACGACGGCACCTTCAAGTCGGACGAGGAGCTCAAGGAGCTCTACGCCGCCGAGAACGTCGACCTGGCCAAGGACACCATCGCCTACTGCCGCATCGGTGAGCGTTCCGCGCTGACCTGGTTCGTGCTGCACGAGCTGCTCGGTGTCGAGAACGTCAAGAACTACGACGGCTCCTGGACCGAGTACGGCTCCCTCGTCGGCGTGCCGATCGAGCTCGGCCCCGGCAAGTGACCCTTCCCGACCGACCTTTCCAGACCCCTTCAGGAGTAAGACATGTGCGGTGCGAAGGCCGGCGGCCCGGACGCCTCGACGATCAAGCCCGGTGAGACCACCATCCAGGGTCAGGTGACCCGCGACGGCGAGCCGGTGACGGGCTACGTCCGTCTGCTGGACTCGACCGGCGAGTTCACCGCGGAGGTCCC
>NZ_JAPSKQ010000032.1:0-17540 GCF_031181555.1 Streptomyces sp.
CGGGCCGACGACGAGGAACGCCAGAAGGAACTGCATCACGGACTCGTTGATATCGATCACGCCTGCTCACGCTCCCGTGGCGACGAGGACGGCGGCGACCGCGAGGACGACGGTGCCGGCGAGCAGCACGCTCACATAGGTCTGCAGATTGCCGGTCTGGGCCCGTCGCACGGCGGCGCCCAGCCATCGGGGCAGCGTTCCCGCTCCGCGGACGTAGGTCTCGACGACCTCGCGGTCGAGGAACCGGACGAGACGCGCTCCGGCCTGGACCGGGCGGACGAAGAGGGCCGTGTACACGGCGTCGAGGTGGAAGCCGGCGGCCGCGTGGCGGTGCAGCGGGCCGAGCAGCAGCCGCCCGGGGTCCGACGGGTCGGGCGCGTACGCGATGTCCCCGTAGGCGGGCTCGTGGCTGGCGATGGCCTCCGCCTCGACCTGCCCGGCGTCACCCTCGGGGTGGGCGGCGACGGCGCCGAGGGGGACGCGGACGGCGTGCGCGGTGGTGTGCCGCCAGGTGGCGTAGGTGACGATGCCGCCGACCAGGGCCACGCCCGTGCCGAGCACGGAGGTGGTGAGGGTCGGGGTCAGGTCGTGGCCGTCGAACCAGTCGGGCAGGGCGCGGAACGCGAATCCGCCGAGTGCCAGGGACGGGACGGCGAGCACCCACAGCACCGCGGTCATCGTCAGCGGCTGCCTGCCGTGGTCGGGGGCCTCGGTGCCGTGGCCGCGGAAGGCCAGCAGCCACAGGCGCGTCGCGTACGCCGCGGTGAGCAGGGCCGTGAGCAGGCCGGCGAGGAGGACGATCCAGCCCGCCGCGGCGGGGGTGTGCTCGGTGTGGCCGGTGACGACGTGCTCGGCGACCCCGAGGACGGCCTCCTTGGAGAAGAAGCCGCTGAACGGCGGGATCGCGGCGAGCGCGAGGAGCGCCACGGTCATCGTCCAGTAGGCGTCGGGGACGCGGTCGCGCAGGTGGCCCATGCGGGACATGGCGGCCAGCGAGTTGGTGCCGGCGGCGTGGATGATCGCGCCGGCCGCGAGGAACAGCAGCGCCTTGAAGGCACCGTGGGACAGGAGGTGGAAGACGGCGGCCCCGCGGTCGGCGACGGCGAGGGCGCCCGTCATGTAGCCGAGCTGGCCGATCGTCGAGTAGGCGAGGACGCGCTTGATGTCGTCCTGGGCGAGAGCGGCGAGCGCGGAGCCGGCCATGGTCGCGGCGGCCATGACGGCGAGGACGACCATCGCGGCCTGTGAGGCCTCGAACAGCGGGAGGAGACGCGCGATGAAGTAGACACCGGCGGCGACCATGGTCGCGGCGTGGATCAGCGCGGAGACGGGGGTCGGGCCCGCCATCGCGTCGGGGAGCCAGGTGTGCAGCGGGAACTGCGCCGACTTGCCGGCCACGCCCGCCAGGAGCAGCAGGGCGATCGGCGTGGGGTGTTCGATGCCGCCGTTCGCGACGGCGCCGAGGATCCGGGTGATGCGGAAGGACCCGGCTTCGGTGGCCAGGGCGAACAGGCCGATGAGGAAGGGGACGTCACCGAGCTTGGTGACGAGGAAGGCCTTGAGCGAGGCGGCGCGGGCCTCGGGGGTCTCCCAGTAGTGGCCGACGAGGAAGTAGGAGCAGATGCCCATGACTTCCCAGCCGACCAGCAGGACCATCAGGTCGCCGGAGTAGACGACCAGGAGCATCGCGGAGGTGAACAGGGAGACGAGGGCGGCGTAGGAGGGATAGCGCGGGTCGTCGCGCAGGTAGCCCGTCGAGTAGATCTGCACGCAGCCGGCGACGACGGTGACCAGGACGGCGGTGAGGGCGGCGAAGCCGTCGATGTGCAGGGCGAGTTCGATGGGGACCGAGCCGGTGGGGGTGAGCTCGGTGGCGGCGTCGACGGCCCGGTCGCCGCCCTGGCGTGCGGCGACCACGGCGGCCAGCACGAGGGAGGCGAGCGTCGGCAGGACGGCGAGCGGGCGGACGAAGCCGGGGGCCGTGCGGCCCAGGAGCAGCCCGGCGACGGCGCCGAGGAACGGGAGGAGGGGGACGAGGACGGCGAGGGTGGTGGTGGTCACGCGGTGGCCTCGGCCTTCTCGGCGGCCGCCTGGGTCGCGGAGGCGTCGCTGTCGGATACGTCGGTGTCGGGGCCGTCGGGTTCGTGGCCCTCGGCGGTGTCGCGGAGCTTGTCGATGTCCGAGGTGCCGCGGTTGCGGTACACGGCGAGGACGATCGCCAGGCCGATGCCGATCTCGGCGGCGGCGATGGCGATGGTGAACAGGGTCAGGGCCTGGCCGGAGTGCAGCGTCTCCTCGGCGGCCCGGCTGAGCCAGACGTCGAAGGCGACCAGGTTCAGGTTGACGGCGTTGAGCATCAGCTCGACCGACATCAGGACCAGGATCGCGTTGCGGCGGGCGAGGACGCCGTACAGCCCGGTGCAGAACAGGAGGACGGACAGCACGGCGGGATAGGCGAGGTGCATCAGCGGGTCCCTTCCGTGTCGCGCCCGGCGTCCGTCGTTCCGGACGCGCCCGGGCCGGAGGTCCGGCCGCCGGCCGGCGGAGCAGCGGTCGGCGGGGGCGCGGCCGGCGGGGTGGCCGTCCCTCCCCCGGCCGCGGCGGCCTTCGCCTTGCGGGACAGGACGATCGCGCCGACGAGGGCGGCGAGGAGGAGGACGGAGAGGGCCTCGAAGGGGAGGACCCAGTGCTGGAAGAGGCTCGCGCCGGTCACGTCGGTGGAGCCGGCGGGCGCGCCGTCCAGGTCGATCCAGGTGGTGCGGAAGGCGTCGACGACGACCCAGACCAGGGCGGCCGCGGCGGCGACCGCCACGGCGAGGGCGACCCAGCGGTTGCCGGAGTCGGCGTCCGGGGAGCGGCCGATGGGGGCCCTGGTGAGCATCAGGCCGAACAGGAGGAGCACGACGACGGAACCGACGTAGATGAGGACCTGCACCCAGGCGATGAACTCGGCGGTGAGCAGGAGGTATTCGACGGCGAGACCACCGAGGGCCACCACCAGCCACAGGGCGGCGTGCACCAGCTGCCTCGTGGTGACGGTGACGACGGCGGCGCCGAAGGTGACCAGGCCGACGAGGAGGAAGGCGATCTCCACGCCGGTCGGGGAGAGGAAGCCGGGGGACTCGGCCGCCAGGTTCATGGTGCCGACGAGGCTGCCGGCGGTCGCTGCGGGGGTCATTCCCGGCCCTCCTGCCGCGGCTGGTCCGTCTGTTGCTTCGAATCGCCCGCCGGGCGTGTGGGGGACTCGGCGGCGCGGGCCTGCTCGTCGGCGTGCGACTCGGTGCCGGCCGGGGGCGTCGGGGGCGGAGCCGCCTCCGCGGCCTGGGCGGCGGCCAGCTTCTCGGCGGTCTTGCGGGCGGCGGCGACCTCCTTCGGCTCCTCGGCACCGGGGTCGAGGGCGGGCGGGGCCGGGACCGTCCACATCCACTCGCGCAGCTTGTCGCGCTCGTGGGTGAGGTCACGGATGTCGGTCTCGGCGTACTCGAACTCGGGGGACCAGAACAGGGCGTCGAAAGGACACACCTCGATGCAGATACCGCAGTACATGCACAGGGAGAAGTCGATGGCGAAGCGGTCGAGGACGTTGCGGCTGCGCTCGCGGCCGCCGGGGGTCGCCGCCGGGACCGTCTCCTTGTGGGAGTCGATGTAGATGCACCAGTCCGGGCACTCGCGGGCGCACAGCATGCAGACCGTGCAGTTCTCCTCGAACAGGCCGATCACCCCGCGGGTGCGGGGCGGCAGGTCGGGCTGGGTGTCCGGGTACTGGTCGGTGACGGACTTCTTCGTCATCGTCCGCAGGGTGACGGCCAGGCCCTTGGCCAGGCCGGAGCCGGGGATCGGGGCCATTACAGGAACACCACCTTGACGATGCCGGTGAGGGCGATCTGGGCGAGGGAGAGGGGGACGAGGAGGGTCCAGGAGAGCTTCTGCAGCTGGTCCTCGCGCAGACGCGGGTAGGTGACGCGGAGCCAGATGACGACGAAGGCGAGGACCGCGGTCTTCAGCAGGGTCCAGACCCAGCCGAGTCCGTCGGCGCCCCAGGGGCCGTGCCAGCCGCCCAGGAAGAGGACGGTGGTCAGGCCGCACAGGACGACGATTCCGGCGTACTCGGCGAGGAGGAAGAGGGCGAAGCGCAGACCGGTGTACTCGGTGTACGCACCGAAGATGATCTCCGAGTCGGCGACGGGCATGTCGAACGGCGGGCGCTGGAGTTCGGCGAGGCCGGCGACGAAGAAGACGAGCGCGCCGGTGATCTGCCAGGGCAGCCACCACCACTCGAAGGCGTCGAGGATGCCGACGAGCGAGACGGTGCCGGCCGCCATCGCCACCGAGGCGGCGGTGAGCAGCATCGGCAGTTCGTAGGCGAGGAGCTGCGCGGCGGTGCGCAGGCCGCCGAGGAGGGAGAACTTGTTGGCGGAGGCCCAGCCGGCCATGAGCGAGCCGAGGACGCCCACGCCCATGACGGCGAGCACGAAGAACACGCCCGCGTCCAGCACCTGGCCGACCGCGCCCTCGCCCGGGCCGATCGGAATGGCGAGCAGGACGAGGAGGTACGGCAGGAGGGCGACGGCCGGGGCGAGCTGGAAGATACGGCGGTCCGCGCCCGCCGGGACCACGTCCTCCTTCTGCGCGAACTTCACTCCGTCGGCGATGAGCTGGGCCCAGCCGTGGAAGCCACCGGCGTACATGGGACCGAGGCGGCCCTGCATGTGGGCCATCACCTTGTGCTCGGTCTGACCCACGAGCAGGGGGAAGGTGAGGAAGACGACGAAGACGACCAGGAGTCGCAGGGCGACGTCGAGCACGTCGTTCACCGCGGGCCTCCTGAGGGGTCGTCGGGGGTGGGGGCGTCGGGGTCGCCGGGGGCGGCGGGGGCGCTCGAGCTGTCGGGGGTCTCACGCTCCTTCGGGGCCGGCTCCGGCTCGGGGGCCGGGGTCCCGGAGCCGCCCGTGGTCCCCGAGGCGGTGCTCGGGGGCACGTCCGGGGCCGTGGCCTCCCGATCGGTTCCGGAGGCCGGCGCACGCCCGGCCCCGGGTGCCGTTCCCCGTTCGGCCTCGGGGGACGTCCCGGGCGCGGACTCGGATTCGGGGGCCGGTTCGGGGACGGCCTCCCGGGCCGGTTCGGGCTCAGGCCCGCGGGCCGGTTCGGGCGCGGCCTCGGTGCCGTCTTCGGCTTCGGGTCGGTCGAAGGCGGGGCGGGCGTGGTGCCAGGGGGCGTCCGGGCTGCGCGGCGCGACGGGGGGCTTCCGTTCCGGCCGGCCCTCGGCGTGCTCGGGAGCGGTGGTGCCGTCCGCCGCTTCGGCTCCGCCCGAGGGCACCGTCCGGTCCGACGCGGCACGCTGGCTCGCGGACCCCTCGGACGCGCTGCGCGCCCGGCGGGGACCACCGGCGGCACGAGCCCCGGCGCGCTGGGACGCCGACCCCTCGCTCGCGCTCCGGGCACGTCGTGCGGGGGGTGCGGTGGGCGCGGACGGAGGGGTCGGCCCCGTGGAGGAACCGGTGTCCGTGGCCGGCGCCTCGGAGCGCGCCTCCGCAGCCCGGCCCGCCGCGCCCCCGGCGGCCTGGCTCGCCGAGCCCTCCGCCGCCGTGCGGGTGCGGCGTACGGGGCGGTCGCCCGCCGCGCGGGCCGCCGCGGGGCGTTCTCCGGCCGCTCGCCCCGCACCTGCGGCCGCCCTGCCGGCGCCTCGGGCCGGACGGGCCGGGGCAGGCGGGAGCTGGCCCTTCAGCGGGCCCCATTCGTTGGGATCGGGGACACCGGGAGGCAGCATCTGGCGGCGCTTGGGACCACCGTGCTCGGGCTCCCCGGGCTCCTTGGCTCCGGGCCAGGCCTTGGCGACACGGGCCGCGAGGACGAAGTCCTTGCGCAGGGGGTGACCCTCGAAGCCGTCCGGCAGGAGGAGGTGCTCCAGGGCGGGGTGACCCGTGAAGTCGATGCCGAACATCTCGTACGTCTCGCGTTCGTGCCAGGCGGCGCCCGCGTAGACGCCCACGGCGGAGGGCAGCGTCGGCGCCTCGTGCGGGACCGTGGTGCGCAGCAGCAGGCGTCGCACCGGCGACAGGGCCGCGACGTGCGCCGTGACGCGGAATCCCGTGCCCGGTTCGTCGACCGCGCTCAGCCAGTCGAAGAACGTGCAGCCGATGCGGTCGCGCGCGGTCTCCAGGGCGGAGATCCAGGAGGCGGGGGGTACGTCGACGGTCAGGACGCCGTACGACTCCTCCGCCGTGGCGTCCGCGCCGAACAGCTCCTCGGCGTCGGCGGGGAGCCAGCCGACCGCGGTCATCGCCCCTCCCCCGCGTCCGACGCCCCGCCACCGGACCCACCGGGCGCCGGCGGTTCGACCAACCCGCTCTGCAGCGCCGCCGCCGACGGACGTCCCGCGCCGGGATCGCCCCCGGGGCCGGTTCCGTACCGCTCCCCCAGCGACTCCCGCGCGATCTTCTCCTGGAGTTTGAGAACCCCCTGGAGCAGTGCCTCGGGCCGGGGCGGACAGCCCGGGACGTAGACGTCGACCGGGATGATCTGGTCCACGCCCTTGGTGACGGAGTAGGAGTCCCAGTACGGGCCGCCGCAGTTGCTGCACGCGCCGAAGGAGATGACGTACTTCGGCTCGGGCATCTGCTCGTACAGGCGCTTCACCGCGGGCGCCATCTTGTCCGTGACCGTTCCGGAGACGACCATCAGGTCGGCCTGGCGCGGTCCCGGCGCGAAGGGGATGACGCCGAGACGGATGAAGTCGTGGCGGGCCATCGACGCGGCGATGAACTCGATCGCACAGCAGGCGAGGCCGAAGTTGAAGACCCACAGCGAGTAGCGGCGGCCCCAGTTGAGGACCACCTTCATCGGCTCGGGCGCCAGGCGGGCGAGCGCACCGAGCCTCTTCGGCTCCGGCAGCAGGACCGGCTCGGAGCCCGACGGGGCGGAGGAGGTCGAGGGGTTCACGTCCATGTCAGGACGCCCTTCTTGTATGCGTACAGCAGGCCCACGGCGAGGAAGCCGAGGAAGATGAACATCTCCACGAGGGTGGTCGCGCCGTAGCCGTCGGCGGCGAAGACGGTCGCCCAGGGGAAGAGGAAGATCGAGTCGACGGCGAAGATCACGTAGAGGAAGGCGTAGACGTAGTAGCGGACCTGGGTGTGGGCCCAGCCCTCACCGACGGGGTCGACCCCGCACTCGTACGTCAGGAGCTTCTCGGGAGTGGGGACGACGGGGCGCAGCAGGCGTCCGGCCCCGAAGGCGACCGCGACGAACAGCATGCCGACGACGGCCAGCAGTCCGACGACCGAGTAGGACTGGAAGTAGTCCACCGCGACGTCCGCCGCGGTGACGACGGTTGTATCGAGTGTATCGACGACGGTTGTCTCGACGACGGTCGGTTCCCGCACGTCCGCCCCTCACTCCCTGGCTGGTGTCCCTGGTCCGTGCCCTGACCCGTGCCTGTGAACGTCGCGGTTCGACGATCTGTACGCACGGGAGTCTAGGCCCTGATAAAGGCACGGTAAGCAGCCCGTCGCCCCTCGGCATGCGGGGGTGGGGTTTTCCTCAGTGCATCGTGGCGGTGCACCTCATGGCGCAGGCCCCGGCTCCAGGGCACGCTGATGCACATGACCGAACGACACCCACCCCCGGGCACGCCGGTGACGGCGGCCCCGGACACGGCCGGGCACGGCGATCGCCCGCCCTCGCCCCGTTTCGCGTACGACGCGCACACCTGGAAGGAGATCGCCCACCTCCTGGCGAACCTGCCGGTGGCACTGGTCGGTTTCACCTACGTGGCGACCATGCTGTTCACGGGTGTCGGACTGACCGTCACGGTGATCGGGTTCCCGGTGCTCGCGGCCGGGCTGATGGGCGCGCGGCTGCTGGGCAGGATGGAGCGGGCGCGGGCGAGGAAGCTGCTCGGGGTGCGGGTGGAGGAGCCGAGCCGGCTGCCGTGGCGCGGTGCCCGGGGGTTCTGGCCGCAGTGGTGGATGGCGGTGAAGGACCCGGTGGGCTGGCGCACGGTGCTGTACGAGGTCATACGCCTGCCCTGGGGCGTCCTCACCTTCGCCGTCACGCTGGCCGGCCTGTTCGTGCTGTGGCCGGTGCTGCCGTTCATCGCGCGGGGCCTGGCCAACGTGGACCGGGTGATGGTGCGCGGTCTGCTGTCGCCCTCCGACGAGCTGGAGCGGCGCATCGCCGAGCTGGAGTCCGACCGGGGCGTGGTGGTCGACACGGCGGCGGCGGACCTGCGGCGCATCGAGCGCGATCTGCACGACGGGGCGCAGGCCCGGCTGGTGAACCTCGCCATGGGGCTGGGGCTGGCCAAGGAGAAGCTGCTGGAGGATCCCGACTCGGCGGCGGCGATGGTCGAGGAGGCGCACGGCGAGGTGAAGCTGGCCCTGCAGGAGCTGCGGGACCTGGCGCGCGGCATCCATCCGGCGGTGCTGACCGACCGGGGGCTGGACGCGGCCCTGTCCTCGGTCGCCTCGCGGTGCACGGTCCCGGTGAAGGTGACGGTCGACCTCGCCGAACGGCCGGCCGCCGCCATCGAGGGCATCGCCTACTTCACCGTCTCGGAGTTGCTGCAGAACGTCAGCAAGCACAGCGGGGCGCGGTCGGCGGCGGTCGATGTGTGGCGGTCGGAGGGCCGGCTGCTCGTCCAGGTGCGGGACGACGGGCGCGGGGGCGCGCGCCTGGACGGCGGTACGGGTATGCGGGGCCTCGCCGACCGGCTGGGCGCGGTGGACGGTCTGTTCGTCGTGGAGTCGCCCGAGGGCGGTCCGACGACGGTCACGGCGGAGCTGCCGTGGCGGGACCGCTCCGGCGTTCTCGCCGAGGACGCGCGGACGGCCGGGCGGAAGACCGGGGGGACCGAGGGAGCGGCCAAGGGCGCGGTCGCGGGAACGGCCGCCCGCGGCCGGAGGTGGGGATAACCCCCGGTCCAAGACTGCGACGGACTCCATGGTCCGCCGACCTGCGGCGCAGCAGGCTGGAGGTACGACAGCACAGCCGCCGGACGAGGAGAAGGACGACGCCGATGGCCACGCACTACGGACAGGGCTACGGGATCGACACGAAGCCCGGGCATCCCGGGAGCCCTGGGGAGCAGCGGCACCGGTTGCCGGCCGCGCTGCGGGCGCCGGTCGAGGGGCGCACCTGGCGGGAGCTGGGGTATGTGCTGCTGAGCCTGCCGATCAGCGTTCTGCTGTTCACGTACGCGATCACGATGGTGTCGCTGGGGGCGGGCCTGCTGGTGACGTTCCTCGGCGTCCCGGTGCTGGCGGCGGCGCTCGCCGGCTGCCGGGGGTTCGGCGCGCTGGAGCGGGCGCGGGCGCGGGGGCTGCTGGGCCTGGAGGTGGCCGATCCGGAGCCGCTGCGGACGAAGCGGCAGGGGTTCATGGCGTGGATCGGCGCCGTGCTCAAGAGCGGCGCCTCGTGGCGGTCCCTGCTGTACGCGGTGCTGCTGCTGCCGTGGGCGGTGTTCTCCTTCACCGTCGTGGTGACCTTCTGGTCGATCGGCTGGTCGCTGCTGACGTATCCGCTGTGGTTCTGGCTCTTCCCGATGTACGGCGGTCAGGGGGGGATGCAGCTGTACGGCGACGAGCAGCACCGGATCTACCTGGACAACCCGTTCGAGATCACGGTGACGGCGTTGGTGGGCCTGCTGTTCACCATCGCCACGCCGTGGATCGTCCGGGCGCTGACGACGGTGGACCGGGTGATGGTGCACGGGCTGCTCGGGCCGTCCCGGCTGGCCACGCGGGTGGTGGAGCTGGAGTCGGACCGGGGGGTCGTGGTGGACACGGCCGCCGCCGATCTGCGGCGCATCGAGCGCGATCTGCACGACGGGGCGCAGGCCCGGCTGGTGAACCTCGCCATGGGGCTGGGGCTGGCCAAGGAGAAGCTGCGGGAGGACCCGCAGGTCGCGGCGCAGATGGTGGACGAGGCGCACGGCGAGGTGAAGACGGCGCTGCAGGAGCTGCGGGACCTGGCGCGCGGCATCCATCCGGCGGTGCTGACCGACCGGGGGCTGGACGCGGCCCTGTCCTCGGTCGCCTCGCGGTGCACGGTCCCGGTGCAGGTGGAGGTCGATCTGACGGAGCGGCCCGCGCCGGCCATCGAGGGCATCGCCTACTTCACGGTCTCCGAGCTGCTGCAGAACATCAGCAAGCACGCGCGGGCGACGTGGGCGGCCGTGGAGGTGTGGCGGACGGAGAACCGGCTGATGCTGCAGGTCGTGGACAACGGCGTGGGCGGCGCCGATCCGTCCCTGGGTTCCGGGCTGGCCGGTTTGGCGGAGCGGCTGGACGCGGTGGACGGGATCCTGGTGGTGGACTCCCCCGCCGGCGGCCCGACCCGGGTGACGGCGGAGCTGCCGTGGCGGGCGGAGCGGACGCGGTGAGCGCGGACTGAGACCGGCGGCCGGCGTGGCGGCGGGTGCGGGCGGTGGGCTCGCACCCGCCCTCCTGTGCGCCGGTCGTGCGCGGTGGACGTGGACCGGCCGGCACGCTGCGATGACGCCCCCGGTCGCGGTGCCCCGCAACGTTCCTCGCCGGATGCTGGAATGCTGTACCCGAGGGCCGGGCCCGCCACGGGGGCGGGAGCGGCACGGGGCTGTGGGGGGCCGAGAATCGTGGAGGACAGGGTGCGGGTGGTCATCGCCGAGGATTCGGTGCTGCTGCGGGAGGGCCTGACCCGGCTGCTGACCGACCGGGGGCACGAGGTCGTGGCCGGTGTCGGCGACGGTGACGCGCTGATCAAGACCATCGCCGAGCTGGACGGGCAGGGCCTGCTCCCGGACGTGGTGGTGGCCGACGTGCGGATGCCGCCGACGCACACCGACGAGGGCGTGCGGGCCGCGGTGCAGCTGCGCAGGGACCATCCGGGCGTCGGGGTGCTGGTGCTGTCGCAGTACGTGGAGGAGCGCTACGCCACGGAGCTGCTCGCCGGTTCCAGCCGCGGCGTCGGCTATCTGCTCAAGGACCGGGTGGCCGAAGTACGTGAGTTCGTGGACGCGGTGGTGCGCGTGGCCCGGGGCGGCACGGCCCTGGACCCGGAGGTGGTCGCACAGCTGCTGGGGCGCAGCCGCAAGCAGGACGTGCTCGCGGGACTCACCCCGCGCGAGCGGGAGGTCCTGGGGCTGATGGCCGAGGGGCGGACGAACTCGGCGATCGCCAGGCAGCTGGTGGTGAGCGACGGTGCCGTCGAGAAGCACGTCAGCAACATCTTCCTGAAGCTGGGGCTGTCCCCGAGCGACGGCGATCACCGGCGGGTGCTGGCCGTGCTCACGTATCTCAACTCCTGACACCTCTCCGCTCCTGCCCCGGGACCGCTCGCGGCGGGTGCGTTCCCCCGCCGCTCCGTACGGATGACCCGGCCGGATGTCCCGGTGCCCGGCGCCGCGGCACCGGAGCGGCCCCGGCGAGCGCCTTCCAGGGATCTCCCGGGACAAGGACCGAGGAGCTGCCACCAGGGCGTTCAAAGGAAAAGACGGGACATGTCCGGGCGCCGAGCCGTCTCGACCTCGTGTCCAATATGCGAATCACCCAAGGAAGGCGACCCTTACGGACGTAGGGTTGATCCAGGGAAGGTCTGCGGGAAGGCCGTCCCGGACAGCCGCCTCGAGGGAGGTCCAGTTCAGTGACCAGCCAGGTCAGCAGCCCAGCGGAGCAGGCCGACGGAGCAGTCGTAGGAGAGCAGCGCGAAGCGGCGGGAGCGAAGGACGTCCGCCGTCTGGACCGGGTGATCATCAGGTTCGCGGGGGACTCGGGTGACGGTATGCAGCTCACCGGTGACCGCTTCACCTCGGAGACCGCGTCCTTCGGCAACGACCTCTCCACGCTGCCGAACTTCCCGGCCGAGATCCGCGCGCCCGCCGGCACCCTGCCCGGCGTCTCGTCCTTCCAGCTGCACTTCGCCGACCACGACATCCTCACCCCCGGTGACGCGCCGAACGTGCTGGTGGCGATGAACCCGGCCGCGCTGAAGGCGAACATCGCCGACATGCCGCGCGGCGCGGAGATCATCGTCAACACGGACGAGTTCACCAAGCGGGCGCTGCAGAAGGTCGGGTACGACAGCAGCCCGCTGGAGGACGGCTCGCTGGACGGCTACCACCTGCACCCGGTGCCGCTGACGACGCTGACGGTCGAGGCGCTGAAGGAGTTCGACCTCACGCGCAAGGAGGCCGAGCGCAGCAAGAACATGTTCGCGCTGGGCCTGCTGTCGTGGATGTACCACCGCCCGACCGAGGGCACCGAGAAGTTCCTGACCTCGAAGTTCGCCAAGAAGCCGGACATCGCGGCGGCCAACATCGCCGCGTTCCGCGCGGGCTGGAACTTCGGCGAGACGACGGAGGACTTCGCCGTCTCCTACGAGGTGGCCCCGGCGGTGAAGGCGTTCCCGCCCGGCACCTACCGCAACATCTCCGGCAACCTGGCCCTGGCCTACGGCCTGATCGCCGCCTCCCGCCAGGCCGACCTGCCGCTGTTCCTGGGGTCGTACCCGATCACCCCGGCCTCGGACATCCTGCACGAGCTGAGCCGGCACAAGAACTTCGGCGTGCGGACCTTCCAGGCCGAGGACGAGATCGCCGGCATCGGGGCGGCACTCGGCGCGGCCTTCGGCGGCTCCCTCGCCGTCACCACCACCTCCGGCCCCGGTGTGGCCCTCAAGAGCGAGACGATCGGTCTGGCCGTCTCCCTGGAGCTGCCGCTGCTGATCGTGGACATCCAGCGCGGCGGCCCCTCCACCGGTCTGCCGACCAAGACCGAGCAGGCGGACCTGCTGCAGGCGATGTACGGGCGCAACGGCGAGGCGCCGGTCCCGGTCGTCGCCCCGCGCACCCCGGCCGACTGCTTCGACGCGGCCCTGGAGGCGGCGCGGATCGCGCTGACCTACCGCACCCCGGTCTTCCTGCTCTCCGACGGCTACCTCGCCAACGGCAGCGAGCCGTGGCGCATCCCGGACCCGGAGGAGCTGCCCGACCTGCGCGTGCAGTTCACGCAGGGCCCCAACCACACCCTGGACGACGGCACCGAGGTGTTCTGGCCGTACAAGCGTGACCCGCAGACGCTGGCGCGTCCGTGGGCGATCCCGGGCACGCCGGGTCTGGAGCACCGCATCGGCGGCATCGAGAAGCAGGACGGCACCGGCAACATCTCCTACGACCCGGCCAACCACGACTTCATGGTCCGCATCCGCCAGGCGAAGGTCGACGGCATCGACGTGCCGGACGTGGAGGTCGACGACCCGCACGGCGCGAAGACGCTGGTGCTGGGCTGGGGATCGACGTACGGGCCGATCACGGCGGCCGTGCGGCGGCTGCGCGCGGCCGGGGAGTCGGTGGCGCAGGCGCACCTGCGGCACCTCAACCCCTTCCCGGGCAACCTCGGTGAGGTCGTCCGGCAGTACGACAAGGTGGTGGTCCCCGAGATGAACCTCGGTCAGCTCGCCACCCTCGTCCGGGCGAAGTACCTGGTCGACGCCACGTCGTACAACCAGGTCAACGGCATGCCGTTCAAGGCGGAACAGCTCGCAACGGCGCTGAAGGAGGCCATCGATGGCTGAGACGACCACGGAAGGAACGGGCACGACCGAGGCGCTTTCCCTCGTCCCCAAGGCCGAGGGCAGGCAGTCCATGAAGGACTTCAAGTCCGACCAGGAAGTGCGCTGGTGCCCCGGCTGCGGCGACTACGCCATCCTCGCCGCCGTCCAGGGCTTCATGCCCGAACTCGGCCTGGCGAAGGAGAACATCGTCTTCGTCTCCGGCATCGGCTGCTCCTCCCGCTTCCCGTACTACATGAACACCTACGGGATGCACTCCATCCACGGCCGCGCCCCCGCCATCGCCACCGGCCTCGCGGCCTCCCGCCGCGACCTGAGCGTGTGGGTCGTCACCGGCGACGGCGACGCGCTGTCCATCGGCGGCAACCACCTCATCCACGCCCTGCGCCGCAACGTCAACCTCAAGATCCTGCTGTTCAACAACCGGATCTACGGTCTGACCAAGGGCCAGTACAGCCCGACCTCCGAAGTCGGCAAGATCACCAAGTCGACCCCGATGGGCTCGCTGGACGCGCCCTTCAACCCGGTGTCGCTGGCGATCGGCGCGGAGGCGTCCTTCGTGGCCCGCACGGTCGACTCCGACCGCAAGCACCTCACCGAGGTGCTGCGCCAGGCCTCCGCCCACCCGGGCACGGCCCTGGTCGAGATCTACCAGAACTGCAACATCTTCAACGACGGCGCCTTCGAGGTCCTCAAGGACCGGCAGCAGGCCGAGGAGGCCGTGATCCGCCTGGAGCACGGCGAACCGATCCGCTTCGGCCACGACAAGTCCAAGGGCGTCGTACGGGACCGGGCCACCGGCGATCTGAAGGTGGTCACGGTGACGCCGGAGAACGAGGCCGAGGTCCTGGTCCACGACGCCCGCTCGGCGTCCCCGACCACCGCCTTCGCACTGTCCCGCCTCGCGGACCCGGACACCCTGCACCACACCCCCATCGGCGTGTTCCGCTCCGTCGACCGGCCGGTCTACGACACCCAGATGGCCGACCAGCTCGACACCGCCGTCGAGCAGCACGGCAAGGGCGACCTCGCCGCGCTCCTCGCCGGCGGCGACACCTGGACGGTGGTCGGCTGAGTCCGGCGCACACCGACCGTCCCACCGGGCCCGGGCGCGCTACCGCGCCCGGGCCTCGTCGTACGCCTGCCGGGCCGCGGTCACGTCGTCCATGCGCCGCTCGGTCCACAGCGCCAGGTCGCGCACCTGCCCGGCCGCCTCACGGCCCAGCCCGGTGAGGGAGTAGTCGACGCGGGGCGGGATGACCGGCTTGGCGTCACGGTGGACCAGGCCGTCGCGCTCCAGGGTCTGGAGGGTCTGGGTGAGCATCTTCTCGCTGACCCCGCCGATCGCCCGGCGCAGCTCGCTGAAGCGGTACGGCCGCTCGAGGAGCCGGATCAGCACCAGCACGCCCCAGCGGCTGGTCACGTGCTCCAGGACCAGCCGGTGCGGGCACATCGCCTCGCCGTCGCTCCTCCGGCCACGTTCACTTACCGTCATGCCAGTACCTTACTTCAAAGTGGGTACTTTCTTTTGGTTAGCGCCAGCTCTAGGGTTAGTGCATACGCACCCCCACAAGGAGTCCTGGATCATGAGCATCGTCGTCACCGGAGCCACCGGAAAGCTCGGCCGTCACGTCGTGGAGCAGTTGCTGGAGAAGGTCCCGGCCGGGCAGGTCACCGCCGTGGTCCGCAGCGCGGAGAAGGCGGCCGGCCTCGCGGCGCGCGGCGTGCGGATCGCGGTCGCCGACTACAACGCCCCCGAGAGCCTCGACGGCGCGTTCGCGGCCGGTGACAAGGTGCTGCTGATCTCCGGCAACGAGGTCGGCGGGGACCGGGTCCGGCAGCACAGGGCCGTCATCGACGCCGCGAAGGCCGCCGGTGTCGCCCTGCTCGCCTACACCAGCGCCCCCGGCGGCCTGAGCGCCGCCCTCGCCGACGACCACCGCGGCACCGAGGAGGTGCTGCTGGGCTCGGGCGTGCCGTACACGCTGCTGCGCAACGGCTGGTACCACGAGAACTACACCGAGAACCTCGCCCCGGTGCTGGAGCACCGCGCGGTCGTCGCCGCCGCCGGTGAGGGCCGGGTCTCCTCCGCCTCGCGCGCCGACTACGCGGCCGCCGCCGTCGCCGTCCTGACCGGCGAGGGGCACGAGAACACGACGTACGAACTGGGCGGCGACGAGGCGTGGAGCTTCGCCGAGTACGCGGCCGAGCTGAGCCGGCAGACCGGCGAGGAGATCACCTACAACCCGGTCACGGCCGAGGCGCTCACCGGCATCCTGACCGGCGCCGGTCTGCCCGAGCCGCTGGCCGCCGTCCTCGCGGGCGTGGACGTCTCCATCGAGAAGGGCGAGCTGGTCGTCGACAGCGGCGATCTGTCCCGTCTGATCGGGCGTCCCACCACCCCGCTCGCCGAGGCCGTCGCCGCCGCGCTCAAGGGCTGACCCCGGCCGATCGCCACCGGGCCCCGCCCCCGACCCCCGCCCGTCATGACCGTATGCCGGTACGGACATGACAGGCGGGGGTGTCCGGCGTTACCGTCGTCCGGCGAGCATCGCGCACGTGCGCGAGGGCCGCGCGAGACAGGGCACGCGTCAGGCACGAAGGAGGGGCCCGTGACCGGGAAGTCGGCCGCCGAGCGGCGCATAGGACTGCTGAACGGTTTCGCGGCATACGGAATGTGGGGGCTGGTGCCCCTGTTCTGGCCCCTGCTCAAACCCGCGGGCGCCCTGGAGATCCTCGCCCACCGGATGGTCTGGTCGCTGTTCTTCGTGGGCGCCGCCCTGCTGGTCATACGCCGCTGGGCCTGGCTCGGCGAGCTGCTCCGGCAGCCGCGCAGGCTGGCGCTGATCGCGGTCGCCGCGGCGGTCATCACCGTCAACTGGGGCGTCTACATCTGGTCGGTGAACTCCGGGCACGTCGTCGAGGCCTCCCTCGGCTACTTCATCAACCCGCTGGTCACCATCGCGATGGGCGTGCTGCTGCTGAAGGAACGGCTGCGGCCCGTCCAGTGGGCCGCGGTCGGGGTCGGCGCCTCGGCCGTGCTCGTGCTCACCCTCGGCTACGGCCGACCGCCGTGGATCTCGCTCTGCCTCGCCTTCTCCTTCGCCACCTACGGGCTGGTGAAGAAGAAGGTCAACCTCGGCGGCGTCGAGTCGCTGGCCGCCGAGACCGCCATCCAGTTCCTGCCCGCGCTCGGCTACCTGCTGTGGCTGAGCGCGCGGGGCGACTCCACCTTCGCCACCGAGGGCGCCGGGCACGCGGCCCTGCTCGCCGCGACCGGCATCGTCACCGCGCTCCCCCTGGTCTGCTTCGGCGCCGCCGCGATCCGCGTGCCCCTGTCCACCCTGGGGCTGCTCCAGTACCTGGCCCCGGTCTTCCAGTTCCTGCTGGGCATCCTCTACTTCAAGGAGGCCATGCCGCCCGAGCGCTGGGCCGGGTTCGCGCTGGTCTGGCTGGCGCTCACGCTGCTCACCTGGGACGCGCTGCGCACCGCCCGCCGGGCCGCCCGGGCGCTCGCCGACGGGGCGGGCCGGTCCAAGGCCGTCATGAGGCGGGAGGCGGACGCGAAGAAGACGGAACCCGCGGGGCAGGAGGCGGAGCCCGCGGGGCGCTGACTCAAGCGCCGCCCGGCGCCCGGCGCGCCCGGTGCGCCCGCACCTTCGCCAGGTTCCCGCAGTGCTCCATCGCGCACCAGCGGCGGCGGCCCGGGCGCGAGGTGTCGACGAAGAGCAGGCGGCAGTCGTGGGCACCGCACTCGCGGATGCGGTGGGCGTACGGGCCGGTGAACAGGTCGATCGCGTCGCGGGCGACGGTCGACAGCAGCTGGGTGCCCGTGGCGCCGGGGGCCCAGGCCCGGGTGCCGTCCGGTTCGATGCGGGAGACCAGCGGGGGCTCGGCGGCGGCGGCGTTGACGACGTCCAGGTGCTCCGGCCGGGGCGGACGGCCGTGGGCATGGTCGGCGGTGAACAGGAACAGGGCGTTCCGCAGGGTGCGCG
>NZ_JAPSKQ010000032.1:17640-37825 GCF_031181555.1 Streptomyces sp.
TCGATGCGGGAGACCAGCGGGGGCTCGGCGGCGGCGGCGTTGACGACGTCCAGGTGCTCCGGCCGGGGCGGACGGCCGTGGGCATGGTCGGCGGTGAACAGGAACAGGGCGTTCCGCAGGGTGCGCGCCCGCTCCAGCTCGTCCGCGTCGACGGTGAGGTCCAGGCCGTCCGCGAGGCGGCTGCGCCCGGCCCAGACCGCGAGGTCCGCGGGCTCGTGCAGCACCTCGTACCGCGCGAAGGCGCCGGGTCCGCCGGTGGGCAGCAGCTCCAGGCACAGGGCTCCCGGGTCGAAGCGGTAGGGCTTCCCCTCGTGGGAGAGAAGCGTCAGGCCGGGCCGGCCGTCCGGCGTTTCCGTTGCGCGCTCGCTCATGTAACCACTATAAGTGGTTACATGACGCAGACCCCGGCAACACCCGCACCCGTGCACTGGAAGCTCGTCATCGACGCGGCCGACCCGCACGCGCAGGCCGACTTCTGGGCCGCCGCCCTCCGGTACACGGTCGAGGACCACAGCGCGCTCGTCGAAAAGCTCCTCGGTCTGGGCGCCGTACCCGACGGGCTCACCACCGAGTCCCACGGCCGCCGCGCCTGGCGCGACCTGGCCGCGGTACGGCACCCCGACGACCCCTACGAGGAGGAGAGCGGCACCGGACTCGGGCGGCGGCTGCTGTTCCAGCGCGTGCCCGAGGCGAAAATGGCCAAGAACCGGCTCCACCTCGACCTGCACCCCGGCGAGGGGCGCCGCGAGGAGGAGGTCGCACGGCTGGAGCGGCTCGGCGCGAAGGTGCTGCGGCGGGTGGACGAGCCGTCCGGGGCGTGGGTCGTGATGACGGACCCGGAGGACAACGAATACTGCGTCCACTAGGCCGGCTTCGCGCGGACCGGCTTCGCGCGCGGCACGGCGGCGGACCGCCGCGCTCAGTCCTGCTGGGCGCGGACCCGTCCGGTCAGCCGGCCCATGCGGGCGCGGGCGGACTCCAGCTCCTCGATCTCGTCGGCGGCCGGCCCCTCCTCGGCGGTGAGCTCGGTCCACAGCCCGATCAGCTCGTGCCCGAGCTCCAGCCCGAGCCGGGCGTCGCGCACCGCGCGCCATGCGGTGGCCGCGCTGCGGACGTTGCCGTAGGCGGCCTCCGCGTCCCCGGCACGACGGCGGATCCCGGCGAGGTCGAGGGAGAGCCGGAAGGCGTGCAGCGGTTCTCCGGCCAGGTAGGCGATGTACGCGGTGAGTTCGCGCAACCGGAGCACCTCCGGGTGCTCGGGCCCCAGCGTCGCCGATGACTCCGTCACGGTCTGCCGGGCCAGCCGCGCGGCCGTGTCGATCCGGCCCGACCGGACGGCGTCGTTGATGCGGGCCGTCGGCTCCGCCAGGAGGGCGGGGGCCGTCGCGTCACCGGGGGCGGTGAGCGGCTCGTCCCCGAGCACCGCTTCCGCCACGGCGTCGAAACCGCGGGGCGGGGTGGGCCCGGAGTCCGGGCCGGCGTCGGGGACGGCCTCGGCGAACGACGGCTCGGGACGTCGGTGGCCGGCCGGCGGTACCGGGCCCCGAGTCGGATCGGTGCCGGCGGTTCGGCCGGTGGGCCCGGTGGGCCCGGAGCGGGGGGCCGGGTTCCCGGGGCGGTCGGTGTCCGGGCCGGGGTGGGGCCACGCGTCCATGGACGGGGGCGGGCCGAACTCACCCGTCGGTGGCGCCACCGTGCCGGGCGGCACGGCCTCCGCCGACTCGGGTACGGCCCGCAGCGGGAACGTCGGTACGGCGTCCCCGGGGACCCGCGCTTCGGGTACGGACCGCAGGGGGAAGGTGGGGGCGGCGTCCCGCACGGGAGCCGGTTCCGGGCCCGCCCCGCGGTCCGGGGCCGCCTCCGGTTCCGGCACGGGGCGCAGGAGGTGCGTCGGCCGGTCGGCCCCCGGTTCCCGCACGGGCCCCCGGCCCCGCGCCGGAACCTGCCGCCGCCCCGCCCCCTGCTCCCGCGCCGGCTCCGCCGGGACCGGCTGGGCCGTGAAGTGGCTGGAGCCGTCCGGGTCGACCCGGAGCGGGAGGACGTAGCCGATGCGTTCGTCGTGGACGGTGGCGAGGACGGCGTGGCCGGAGGCGAGGGCGATGCGGTGGAGGTGGTTCAGCACCGTCTGCTGGATCTCCTCGCCGGGCGCGGCGGTCACCGGCACCCCGCCGACCGACGCTCCGGCCGGATCCGCCCCGGTGACGGGGACACGGACGTCGATCGGCACCGCCGCACGGTTCGCCGCGTGGGCGGCCTGCTTCTGTTCCCGCTTCTTCTCGCGGCTGAGTCGAGCCATCGTCCCCTCATTCGGGTCGTACACCTACCGGCCAGTCTGTCCGCTCGGCCGCGTCTCTCACGTCACCGCGCTGTCACAGGCTCGTCCCAAGGACCGTCCACCGCGGTCCGCCGCACGCCGGACGGCATGAGGATCGGGGTGACGAGCAGGAGAGGGGCATGCGGACAGGGATGCGACAGGGACCGGAGATCTGGATCCGGGGGCCGGTGGCGGTACCGGAGCCGGCGCACCCCCGCGCGACGGTCCGGCGCTTCTCCTGGGTCGGCGCGCACGGCGGCTCCGGGGTCTCCACGCTCGCCGCGGTCTACGGCGGACACGACAGCGGCCGTGCCTGGCCCGGCCCCGGTGATCCGCAGTCGGTGCTGCTCGTCGCCCGGACGCACGCGGCCGGTCTGGACGCCGTGCTCCCGGCCGTGGAGGTGTTCCGGCGCGGCGAGGCCCCGCGAGGGCTCGACCTGGACGCCGTGGTGCTGGTGGCGGACGCTCCGGGGCGGTTGCCGCGTCCTCTCGCGCAGCGGATCCGGCTCATCGAGTCGGTGATCGACGTGTACCGCGTGCCCTGGGTGCCCGGATGGCGCCTGGGCGACCTGAGCGGCCGGCCGCCCCGCGAGGCGGAGCCGCTGGCCCGCCTGACGGGGGCGGTGCGCTGAACGGTCCCGGGTCCGGGCCCCGCGCCTCCGCCCCGGTGGAGGAGACCGCCTCCGCCGTACGCGCGCGGAGGCTGCGGGCCGTGGACGTGGTCGCGCAGGCGCTGGAGCGGATCGAGCGGGCCGACCCGGTGCTGTGCGCGTTCACCGAGGTGTGGGGCGCACAGGCGCTGCGGCGGGCCCGTGAGGTGGACGCGCGGGTCGCCGCCGGGGAGCGGCTGCCGCTGGCCGGGGTGCCGCTCGCGGTGAAGGGACGGCACGGGCTGCGCGCGGCGGGGCCGCTGCTCGCGGCCGGCGGTGTCGCCGTGGGCGCCACCTCGGTGCCCGGGCCCGGGACGCCCTGGCAGACCTGGGGACTCGGGGCCCACGGCCCTACCGTCAATCCCTGGCGGGCCGACCGTACGCCGGGCGGGTCCTCGGCGGGGTCGGCGGTCGCGGTGGCGGCCGGGCTGGTTCCGCTGGCGACGGGCAGCGACGGCGCGGGGTCGGTGCGGATCCCGGCGGCGTGGTGCGGGGTGACGGGCCTGAAGGTCACGGGCGGCCGTCTCCCGTCCCCCGACCGCACGGGTCTCGCCGCACCCGGAGTCCTCACCCGCACGGCGGCGGACGCGGCGGCCTGGTGGCGGGTGGTGACGCGACCGTCCGCCCCCGTCGAGGCTCCCGCGTCGCTCCCCCTGCCCGCCCTCTGGTCCCCCGACCTGGGCTTCGCGGCGCCGGACCCGGAACCCGTCGCGCTCGCCCGCGCGGCCGTCGGCCGGCTCGTCGACGCCGGTGTCGTGCGGCTCGTACGGCCGTCGGTGCCCGCGCGGCTCCTCGACCCCGCTCCGGCCTGGCTCGCCCTGCGCACCCCCGGGACCGACCTCGCCGACGCCCACCGTGTCCGGGCGGAGAACGACCGGCGCCTGGCCCGTCTGTTCACCGGCGCCGAGCTGCTGCTCACCCCCACGGCCCCCACCGCGCCGCACGGGCACGAAGGCCCCGGCGACGTCTACTCCACCGCCCTCACCTGGGCCTTCAACGTGAGCGGGCACCCCGCGCTGAGTGTTCCGGCCGGGTTCGGCACGGACGGCTGTCCGGCCGGGCTCCAGCTGGTGGCACCGCACGGCCGGGAGGCGCTGCTGCTCGCCGTGGCGCGGGAGGCGGAGCGGCGCGGGGTCACCGCCTGAGCCCCTGGACCATTCTCATGCATGTGCATATGATGCATGTGCTTGTAATTGGCGTACGCCGACTATCTGGGGGATGACCATGACCCGCCGTTTCCTGTTCCTCCTGGGCAGTTCCCGCCCCGACGGCAACACCGAGCTGCTGGCCCGCCGGGCCGCCGAACAGCTGCCCGCGGAGGTGGAACAGCAGTGGATCGATCTCGCCCGGCACCCGCTGCCCGACTTCGAGGACCTGCGTCACGACAGCGACCACGTCCGCCCCACCGAGGGCAACGTGGCCCGGCTGCTGGACGCCACCCTCGCGGCGACGGACGTGGTGATCGCCTCGCCGCTGTACTGGTACTCGGTGTCCGCGCACACCAAGCGCTACCTGGACTACTGGGCCGGCTGGCTGCGTACCCCGGGCCTGGACTTCAAGGCGACCATGGCGGGACGCACCCTCTGGGGCGTCACCGCGCTCGCGCACGAGGAGCCGGAGGTCGCCGACCCGCTCGTCGGCACGCTGAACAACTCGGCCGCGTACATGGGGATGCGCTTCGGCGGGGTGCTGCTCGGCAACGGCAGCAAGCCGGGTGACGTGCTGAAGGACACCGAGGCGCTGGTCCGCGCCAAGACGTTCTTCGCGCGGGAGGCGCCCCTCGCCCGCTTCCCCTACGAGACCGGCTGACCCCGGTCGCACCTCACCAGCCGAGCTGCTCCCCGCCCGGCACCTCGCTGCCGATGTGCGCGGCGAGGTGCCGGGCGCGGTCGGGATCGCCGTGCTTGGTCACGTGGACGAAGACGGTGTGGTCCTCGGTCCACTCGTCGTACTGCGCCTCGTCGCCGTGGAACACGACCTGGACCCCGTCGTGATTCCCATGCCCGTGCGAGTCCGCCCCGGGATCGTCCGGCCGGCGGCCGTCCCGTCGGACGGCCGCCATGCCGCCGCCCGGAGCGGCCAGGAACCGCTCCTCGACGCCCCCGCGTTCGACGTCCTCGCTGAAGGACAACGGCAGGTGCGTCCGGAGTTCCGCGTCCTCCGGCGTCCTCACGTCGAGGTCGAAGAAGAGGGAGCGCCCCGTCACCGGATCCTTGCGGGTCTCCACGGAGTCGAAGGACACGCCGGGGACGAGGTCGGTCATCCGCCGCACCTCCCGAGGCGTCCGTGTCTCGGCGAAGAGCCGGATCCGGTCGTTGACGTGCGCCAGCAGCGCGCACGGACGCTTGGCCTGCCCGTACGCCTCGGCCGCGTCGGTGGTCCGGAAGACGGGATACGCCCTTGAGCTGCCCACGGGCCGGACCGTCACACGCCCCGGCCCGCCCGTGCCACCGCTTTTTCCTCGGAGACTCAGGCGGTGATGTCCTTCGCCGTGAACCTCGCCCAGGCCGCCGAGCCGAACACGGCCGCGTACAGGGCCTGCAGGCCGAGGTTCTTCGTCAGGTCCTCCCAGTAGACGGGTTCGCGCATGAGGTCGGCGAAGGAGAGCCAGTAGTGGGAGAAGAAGTACGGGTGCAGGGCGCTCAACTGGGGGATCTGGTCCAGGATCTGGACGGTGATCAGCAGTCCCACCGTCGTCGCCATCGCCGCGATGCCGCTGTTGGTCAGCGTCGAGACGAACAGGCCGAGCGCCGCCACCCCGGTCAGTGACGCGGCGACGACGAGGGCGATCAGCAGGGCCCTGGCCAGGCCCTCGGCGAAGCCGATCCGGGTGCCGGAGATGGTCGTGAGGTCGCCGAGCGGGAACAGCAGCGCCCCGACGGCCAGCGCCGAGACGGCGACCACGAGGGTGGCGACCAGACAGAAGGCGATGACGGTCGCGTACTTGGTGAGCAGCAGCCGGCTCCGCCCGGCGGGGGCGACCAGGAGGTAGCGCAGGGTGCCGGCGTTCGCCTCGCCGGCGACGGCGTCGCCCGCGACCACCCCGACCGCCATGGGCAGGAAGAACGGCAGCGTGGCGGCCAGCGCCGTGAAGACGAGGAACAGGCCGTTGTTGGTGACCTGCGAGATGAACGCCGGTCCCTCGCCGCCCCCGCCGCCGGCCGCCGAGCCGTCACCCGTCTCGATCCTCACGGCGATGCCGACCAGGACCGGTACGGCGGCCAGCACCCCGAGCAGGGCGAGGGTGCGCCAGCGCCGGAAGGTGGTGAGCAGTTCGCTGCGGAACAGACCGAGGGTCCACAGCGGGCTCGCCCTCCGCGCCGTCTCAGCCTGCGACATCGAACCCCTCCCCGGTCAGTGCCACGAACGCGTCCTCCAGCGAGGCCCGTTCGACCCCGAAGCCGCGCACCCGGACCCCGGCCGTCACCAGTGCCGCGTTCACCTCCGCGAGGTCCCGTTCGGGCGCCTCGCCGGTCACCCGGTCCTCCGCCACGACGACATCGGCGACCCCCTGCTCCTTCAGCACCCGGGCCGCGTCACCGGTGTCCGGCGTGGTCACCACCAGCCGGCCGCGCGCGCCCGCGGCCAGGTCGGTCACCGCGCCCTGGGTGACCAGCCGGCCCCGGGCCATCACGGCGGCATGGGTGCACACCTGCTCGATCTCGTCGAGCAGGTGTGAGGAGAGGAAGACGGTGGTGCCGTCCGAGGCCAACTCCCGGACGAGGGCGCGGATCTCCCGCATGCCCTGCGGGTCGAGCCCGTTGGTCGGCTCGTCCAGGACGAGCAGCCGGCGGGGCCGGAGCAGGGCGGCCGCGAGACCGAGGCGCTGCTTCATGCCGAGGGAGTACGCCTTCGCCTTCTTGCCGGCGGCGGCCGTGAGGCCCACCCGGTCCAGGGCGGCGGCGACGCGGGCGCGCCGGGTGCGCGGATCGGCGGTCGGGTCGGCGGCGTCGTAGCGGAGCAGGTTGTCGCGGCCGGAGAGGAAGCCGTACAGGGCCGGGCCCTCGATGAGGGCGCCGACCCGGGGGAGCACGGCGCGCGCGGAGCGCGGCATGGGACGCCCCAGGACGTGCGCCGTGCCGGAGGTCGGCTCGATCAGGCCCATCAGCATGCGGATGGTGGTGGTCTTGCCGGAGCCGTTGGGGCCGAGGAAGCCGAAGACGCTGCCCGCCGGGACAATCAGGTCGAGACCGTCGACGGCGAGCTGTCCGCCGCGGTAGCGCTTGGTGAGCGCGCGGGTGACGATGACGCCGTCACCCGCGTCCACCGTGCCGGGACCCGCGTCTGCCGGGAACCGGCGCGTGCCCTCCGTGCCGGGGCGCGGGTCCGCCCCGTCCGGACGCGGGTCCGCCGTGTCCGGCCCGGTGGCGGACGCCTCGCCCATCGGCTCCCCCGTTCCCTGCTGTTCCCTGCGTGCCGTGCCGTGCCGTGCCGTGCCGTGAGATCCCGGGATCTCACTTCCCCTCGTCGGCCGCCTTCACGAGCGCGTCCTTGGTGACGGTGCCCACGTAGACCTTGCCGTCCTCGGTGATCAGGGCGTTGACCAGGCGGGTGCTGAACACCGTGCCCTTGCCGAACTCGCCCTTCACCTGGTCGCCGAGCGAGCCGAGGAAGCCGCCGAGGTCACCGCCGGCCTCGCCGGTCGGCAGGCCCTGGCCGCCGGTGTCGAAGGTGGCGACGGAGTTCCAGCCCTCGCCGAGCATCGTCAGTCCGCCGAGCCCCTTGGCCAGGTCCTCCTCGGACTTCGGGGCCTGCGGGGCCTCCCCCGGCTTCCCGGAGTGCTCCCGGCCGTGGCCCGGTTCGCCGTCCTCGGTCACCTTGGCGCCCTTGGGCGGGGTGAAGTCGAAGGTCGACGCGGCCGGCCTGTCGAAGCTGACCCGGGTGAAGCCGACGTCCACGACGGCGGTGCCGCCGCTCGCCGGGGTCAGCGTGAACTTCAGCGGCAGGCCGGTCCTGTGGTCGACCGCGATGCTGATCGCGCCGACCGTGGAGCCGGACTGCTTCGGCTCGACGACCAGCTTGTAGGCGTCCCGGCCGGCCACCTGGGCGGTGCCGTCGACGGTCACGGACGTGGTGTCGTCGACCGACTTCAGGATCTCCTCGGCGAAGTCCTTCGGGGTCGCCGGGGGCTGCTTCCCGCGGTCCCCGCCGGTCTCGTCGACGGTGCCGTGGTAGACCTCGTTGGACCTGCTGTCGTAGCCCCAGACGTCCTTGCCGTTGTGGATCAGGCTGTACTCGGCGGCGTCCTCCAGCAGCGACACCTTCTGCCGGTCCGGGCCGTCGGCGGCGACGCGCAGGGTGTGCGTGCCGGAGGCCAGCTCGGTGAGCTTGGCGGACGGGTCCGCGGGGGAGCCGCCCTCGCCCCGCTCCACTGCACCGGACGCGAGGCCGCTCTCCAGGCCGCCGAGGTTCGGCAGGCCGAGGTCCGTGGTGATCTTCACGGTGCCGGAGAGCTGCTCGACGTCCGACTTCGCGATCTTCTCGATGAGCTGCGCGGCGGTGATCTCCGGCAGGTCGGGGTCGCCGGAGTCGGCGATCGCGGGGACCAGCCCGATGGTCGCGGCCGCCACTCCCATCACGGTGACCGGAACGACGTACCGGGCGGCCCTGCGCCGTCCCGCGCGCGGCTCGTCGGCCTCCCCCGCGGTCGTCATGTCGTCGGATGCGTACGGTGCCATGTGTGCCCTACCTCCGTGGTCGGCGGCGGCTTCCGTCTCGTGTCCTCGCACCAGTCTCCCCCTGAGCCGCCATTCTCACCCGAATCGGTGAGGAGTGGTGATGTCCGTCGTGGTCCATCTGACCAAATCCGGCAGGCGGATACGTCAGACCGCGGGCTCAACTCCGTGTACTGCTGCGGTATGACACGGGGAACGGTTTCCTCCCCCGACCAGTAGGGGTCGCGGTCGGCCGGAAGGGGACACGGCCGGCCGGCGGGGCGCGGTCGGCCAGGAGGGGGCGCGGCGTGCGTACGGGCCGGGCCGCTCAGCCCGCCCGGTGCACCACCGCGTCGCACAGCTGCACCAGCGCCGCCTTCGCGTCGCACTCCGGCAGCGGCGCCAGCGCCTGGCGGGCCTCCTCGGCGTAGCGCACGGTGTCCCGGCGGGCCTGCTCCAGGGCCGGGTGGGCGCGCAGCAGCCGCAGCGCCTCGGCGTGCCGGGCGTCGTCGGTGAGGTCGGAGTCGAGCAGCTCGCACAGGGCGATGTCCTCGGCCAGCCCCAGCCGGGCCGCCCGCTCGCGCAGCCGCAGCACGGGCAGCGTGGCGATGCCCTCGCGCAGGTCCGTGCCGGGGGTCTTGCCGGACTCGTGGGAGTCGGAGGCGATGTCCAGGACGTCGTCGGCGAGCTGGAAGGCCACGCCGAGCCGCTCGCCGTACTGGGTGAGCACGTCCACGACCGTCTCGTCCGCCCCGGACATCATCGCGCCGAACCGGCAGGAGACCGCGACCAGCGAGCCGGTCTTGCCGCCGAGCACGTCCAGGTAGTGGTCGACCGGGTCCCGGCCGTCCTGCGGTCCCGCGGTCTCCAGGATCTGCCCGGTGACCAGCCGCTCGAACGCCTGGGCCTGCACCCGCACCGCCTCCGGGCCGAGGTCGGCCAGGATGTGCGAGGCCCGCGCGAAGAGGAAGTCGCCGGTGAGGACCGCCACGGAGTTGCCCCAGCGGGCGTTCGCGCTGGCCACGCCGCGCCGCACCTCGGCCTCGTCCATGACGTCGTCGTGGTACAGCGTGGCCAGGTGGGTCAGCTCCACGACCACGGCCGACGGCACGACACCGGGCGCGTAGGGGTCGCCGAACTGGGCGGAGAGCATCACGAGCAGCGGGCGGAACCGCTTGCCACCGGCCCGCACCAGATGCTGGGCGGCCCCTGTGATGAAGGGCACCTCGCTCTTGGTGGCCTCGAGCAGCCCCTCCTCGACAGCCGTCAATCCGGCCTGGACATCGGCTTCCAGAGCCTGGTCCCGCACGCTCAGCCCGAACGGCCCGACGACGGTCACGAGGGGTCTCCTGTCTGCTGGTGTCTGGTGGCGGTTACACGGTTTGTCGATAGGTCGCTGCCCTCACTCGAGTCAGCGTATCCGGTCACGTTTCGATCACCGCCAGCGCCCGGGGCTACGAGCCGGGCGGTACGGGACCGGAACCGTCGGATTTTTGATCGTTTGATAACAACGGACATGCGTCGACTTTCCAGGGCGTAGCGATCCACGCCCAGGGTCCGCCCCCGGGCCGCGTCTCGACCCGCCCACCATCCCCACCATCCTGCCGCCCCCGCCGCCCGATTTGCCGCAATTGGTAAGCGAATTCCCCTTGGCGTGAAATGCGGGACGGCCACGCGCCCCGTGAGGTCGGTCACGCGCCACCCGCCCCGTCCACCACCCCCGGCACGCCCGCGTTCTCCCTTTCCCCGCAACCGAGTTGACCCTTGGCGCACACAAAGGATCAAGCGCCCCAAAACGCCCAGAACAAGATCAAACGGCTCGTTCCGTGGTGGCTGCACTTGTTCCCGGCATGCGCTCTCGCATACGTTCCCGGCCTGCCGGGCGGACGCCGAATCCTGCCGCCGCCCGCACCAACCGACGACGAACTCACTCACGCACGGCAGGAGCGGGGGACCCAGGTAAGTCGCCGGGCCGGCCACACGCCGGAACGGCTCGGGGTGAAGCCGTGCCCGCAGGGGCACGGCCGGGCACTCTCCCGCCCGAACCCGACAGCTCACCTCGCAGGCGTAGGAGAGGAACCCAGACATGCCTGCTTCCGGTCAGCTCCGCCGCCTCGGCGGCCGCCGCCTCGCCCGCTCCCTCGCCGTCGCCGGCACCGGCGTCGCCGTGGTCGCCCTCCCGCTGTTCGGCGCCACCAGCGCCTCCGCGGCCACCACGCCGTCCACCACGACCGCCGCCGCCGCGACGACGTACCCGGACAACCTCGACGGCTGGATCCGCGAGTCGCTGTCGATCATGGCGCAGCACGGCATCCCGGGCACCTACGAGGGCATCCACCGCAACATCATGCGCGAGTCCTCCGGCAACCCGGCCGCCATCAACAACTGGGACTCCAACGCCGCCGCGGGCACCCCGTCGAAGGGCCTGCTGCAGGTCATCGACCCGACCTTCCAGGCGTACCACGTGCCCGGCACCGCCTTCGACCCGTTCGACCCGGTCGCGAACATCACGGCGGCCTGCAACTACGCCGCCGACCGCTACGGCTCGATCGACAACGTCTTCGGCGCGTACTGAGCCGTCCGGTCCGTCCGCTGACGGCCGAGCACGGCCGGCCCACCGAACAGTCGCTCGAGGACGACGGCCACGCCGTCGTCCTCGTTCGACGTGGTGACCTCGTCGGCCACCGCCTTCAGCTCGGGGTGGGCGTTGGCCATGGCGACGCCGTGCGCCGCCCAGTCGAACATGGGGATGTCGTTCGGCATGTCGCCGAAGGCGATGGTCCGCTCCGGGCCCAGCCCCAGGCGTTCGGCGGCCAGCGCCAGCCCGGTCGCCTTGGTGACCCCGCACGGCTGGAGCTCCACGGTCCCCGGCCCCGACATGGTGACCGTGGCCAGCGAACCGACCACCGAACGCGCCGCCGCCGCCAGCGCGTCGTCGGACAGGTGGGGGTGGCGCAGCAGCACCTTGCTGATCGGCCGGTCCCACAGGTCACCGCGCCGCTCGACCCGCACGGCGGGGAGGGTGGGGTGCGGCATCAGATAGCCGGGCTCGATCAGCGTCAGCCCGTCGACGCCGTCCTGGTCGACCGCGGCGTACAGCTCGCCCACCTCGGCCTCGATCTTGCCGAGCGCGGTCTCCGCCAGTTCCCGGTCCAGCGTGACGGACCACAGCAGCCGGTCCGCGCCGGCGTCGTACACCTGCGCGCCCTGTCCGCACACCGCGAGCCCCGTGCCGCCGAGGTCGTCCAGGAGCGGTCGCACCCTGGGGGCCGGTCGCCCCGTCACCACGAGGTGCCGGGCACCGGCCTGCGCCACCCGCGCGAGCGCGGCGAGGGACCGGTCGGAGAGGGTGTCGTCGCCGCGCAGCAGCGTCCCGTCCAGGTCGGTGGCGATGAGTGAGAATGCGGTGGATGCGGCCATGATCAGAGAATACGGACAACGCGCCGGGCCGTTTCACCGTGCCGGGTACCGACCGGTTGAGGGCCTCTGCACCCTTTGACGACAACATGCTCCGCTCCCTACCGTTCATGCGGTCCCGGGCGGTACCTTCCAAGTGTCCAGGGGGGACTTGATCGGGGGGTCAGGTGAGCGGTGGACGCGTGCGCGTGCTCAGGCCCGACGAGCTCGGCGAGGGGGAGCGGGAGCGCTGGCGGGAACTGCGCGCCGCGGCGGACGCACCGCGCAACCCTTTCATGGAACCGGAGTTCACCACCGCCGTGGGTCGGGTGCGGCCGCGGGCCAGGGTCGCGGTGCTGTACGACGGAGCGCAGCCGGCGGGCTTCCTGCCGTACGAGCGGGGCGTGTGGGGGCAGGGCCGGGCCATCGGGCTCGGGGTGTCGGACTGCCAGGGCGCGGTCCTCGGTCCCGGCCACACCCCGGAGACCGGTGAACTGCTGCGGGCCTGCTCGGTGTCGAGCTTCGCCTTCGACAACCTGGAGGCCGGCCAGGGGCTGTTCGTGCCGTACGCGGCCGAGGAGCACGCCACCTACGTCATCGACGTGGAGAAGGGCTACGAGACCTACGAGTCGGTGCTGCGCGCCCGGTCGCCGAAGTTCCTGAAGACCACCCTCGCCAAGGAGCGCAGGCTCGGCCGCCGGGTCGGACCCGTGCGGTTCGTCTTCGACGAGCGCGACCCGGCCGCACTGCGCGCGCTGATGGACTGGAAGTCGGCGCAGTACCGCAGGACCGGACGGCGCGACCGGTTCGCGCAGGAGTGGATCACCCGGCTCGTGGGCCGCCTCGCCGGGACCCGGGCCCCGCAGTGCACGGGCACGCTGTCGGTCCTGTACGCCGACGGCCGTCCCGTCGCCGCGCACTTCGGCCTGCGCTCGGCCTCCGTCCTGGCCTGCTGGTTCCCGGCGTACGACCCGGAGTTCGCGAAGTACTCGCCCGGACTGGTGCTGCATCTGCGGATGGCCGAGGCGGCGGCGGCCGAGGGCGTCGGCCTGCTCGACATGGGGCGCGGCCCGGCCGAGTACAAGGACTCGCTGAAGACCGGCGAACTCGCCGTCTACGAAGGAGCGGCGACGCGCCCGGGTACGGGCGCCGCGCTGCACTGGCTGAGCCGCGAGCCCGCGCGCCGCGCGCACAGCTTCGTCCGCGCCCGCCCGCGCCTCGCGTCGCTGGCGTCGCGGACCCTGAAGGGCGCGGCACGGCTGCGCCGGTCGTGAGGAGGGGGAGGGCGCATGTCCCGCAGAGCGGGTAGGCATTCGCGTACGCAGGAGGAGATACGGCGGTTCCTGGCCATCGGCGCGGTCCAGGTCGCCGAACTGGACCTGGCCGGTGACGAGGCCGTACCGAGACCCGGACCGGGCGGTCCCCCGGTGACCCACGGCGAGGTCTTCCTCCTGGTCAGGCGGGCAGGCCGGCCGGTGGGCACGCTGCTGGCGCGGGTACCGGAGGGGGCGGACCCGAGGGCGGTGCTGTCCGAGGCGGCCCGGAGCGCGGTGGGCGCGGTGGGCGCGGTGGGAGGGTCCGGGGAGGCCCTGTCCTGCGGAGCGCCGCCGTACAGCAGCGTCGTCGTGGCCACCCGGGAGCGGGCCGGGCAGCTCGCCCGCGCGCTGGACTCGCTCCTCGCGCAGGACCACCCGGACTTCGAGATCGTCGTCGTCGACAACGCGCCCGTCACGGACGGGACGCGTGAGCTGGTGGAGCGGAAGTACGGGGAGCACGTGCGGTACGTGTGCGAGCCGGTCCCCGGGCTGGCGATCGCCCACAACAAGGGACTCGCCGCGGCCCGGGGCGAGGTGATCGCGTTCACCGACGACGACGTGATCGCCGATCCCCGCTGGCTCACCGAGCTGACCGCGCCCTTCGCCGCCGACCCCCGGCTCGGCTGCGCCACCGGCCTCATCCTGCCCGCCCGGCTGCGCACCCCGGCCCAGGTCCTGCTGGAGAGCCACGGCGGCTTCGCCAAGGGCTTCGCACCGACGACGTACGACCCCGGGGACCCGCCCCGCGACGAGCCGCTCTTCCCCTTCACCGCGGGCCGGTTCGGCTCCGGCGCGAACATGGCCTTCCGTACGGACGTGCTGCGCGGCGTCGGCGGCTTCGACCCGGCCACCGGCGCGGGGACGCCCGCCCGGGGCGGCGACGACCTCTACGGGTTCGTGCGCGTCCTCGCCCAGGGGCACCGGCTGCACTACACCCCGTACGCGCTGGTCTGGCACCACCACCGGGAGACCTGGGCCGACCTGGAGACCCAGGCCTACGGCTACGGCGCCGGCCTCACCGCCTACCTCACCGCCGTCCTGGTCAACCGCCCCGCCCTGCTGCCGGCCTTCCTCGCGCGCCTGCCGCGCGGACTGTCCCACGCCCGCGCCCTGACGGCCGTACGCGAGACGGACGGGGGCGGCACCCCGGGCGCCCACGGCACCCGCACCCATCCGTGGCCGCGCCGGCTGTCGCGTCTGCAGCGCAGGGGGATGCTGTACGGGCCGGTCGGCTATCTGCGGGCGCGACGGGCACTGCGGGACGCCACGGGGAGGAGGGCGGGATGACGGCGTCGGCGCGGGGGCCGGCGGCGGGCGGCGCACGGGGTGGCGCGGAGCGACCCGGGGGGCCGGCGATCCCCGTGCTCCTCTACCACGCCGTGACGGACGATCCGCCGGACTGGATCGCCGAGTTCACCGTCGCGCCCCGCCAGTTCGCGGCCCATCTCGACGCCGTCGTGGACAGCGGGCGCACGCCCGTCACCATCAGCGCCCTCGCCGACCACCTCGCCGGGCGCGCGCCCCTGCCGCCCCGGCCGGTGCTGCTCACGTTCGACGACGGCTTCGCCGACCTGCCCGGCCCCACCGCCGAGGCACTGGCCGAGCGCGCGCTGCCGGCCACCGCGTACCTCACCACCGGAGCCATCGCCCCGGGCGGCCGCAGCCTGCTGCCGCCCGCCCCGATGATGACCCTGGACCGGGTGGCCGAGCTGGAACGTTCCGGCATGGAGGTCGGCAGCCACACCGTCACCCACGCCCAGCTGGACACGCTGACCGCCGAGCGGCTGCGCGCCGAACTGCTCGACTCCAAGGCCGTGCTGGAGGACACCCTCGGCCACCCCGTCCCCCACCTCGCCTACCCGCACGGCTACAACAGCCCCCGGGTACGGGCCATGGCAGCCCGCGCCGGGTACGAGACGGCGACCGCCGTCCGGCACGCGCTCAGCTCGGACCGGGACGAGCGCTACCGCATCGCCCGCCTCATCGTCCGCCGCGGCCACACCCTCGCCGACGTGCGGGCTTGGCTGGCGGGTGACGGCGCGCGGATCGCCCCGTACCGCGACGGTCCGAAGACGATCGCCTGGCGCTGGTACCGGCGCGCCCGGGCGGCCGTCAACGGGCCGGAGTTCGCGGGGTGAGGGGACCGGAGTCCGCGGCGCGACCGGGCCGGGCGGAGGCGCCGTGGCGCACCGCCCGGTCACGTCGGCGGCCGGTCGCTCCGGGGCCCGGTCACTTCAGCGGCTGGTTCAGATACGGGTCGGACACCACCTCGCGCAGGCTCGCCCACGCCGCCTCGTTCGCCAGGGCGAGGTTGCAGTGCGGCCCGGGGTCGCGGTGGTTCCACTGGAGGGCGGCCCTGACCCCTTCCAGGCTCTTCAGCACCCGCGGCACCTGCGCGTACCACTCGGCCTGCCGCTGCGGACGCTTCGCGTCGACCGCCGTCCCGAACTCGGAGAGCATCAGCGGCTTGTCGTCGGAGATGTTCTTCCGTATCCAGTCGTGCGTCGCCCTCTGGGTCTGCGCGAAGGTGAGCCAGTCCGTGTCGTGGCACCGGTAGTAGTTGTACTGGTTGTAGCCGATCCAGTCGACGTACTCGTCCCCCGGGTACATCCGCTCGAACAGGTCGGCGTGGCCCAGGTACCCGGTGATGATCCAGGTCCACACCACGTTGTCGACGCCCAGCTCCCGGAACCGGTCGTGGACGTGCCGGTACGCCTTCACGTACTCCGCCGGTGTGCCGTTGTCCGGGGTGCGCGTGTCCATCTCCAGGTCGAAGGAGAGGAAGACCTTCTTCCCGGTGCGCTCCCCGTAGTCCTTGATGCGCCGCGCCTGGACGTCGATGACCGACGCGTCCAGCTCGCCGGCCGCGATCTGCTCCCACGTCGGCTGCTGCGCCTTCGTACCGCCCCACCACTTGCTCTCCCAGGACAGCAGCAGCATGTGGTCCTCGCCGACGCGCTGCTCCTCCGGGGTGAGCAACTGCCCCTCCCTGCGGGCGCCCTCGGGCACGGACATGTCGTGGTACGTGTAGACGATGTCGAGCTTGCGGCCCACGCGCTTCTCGTAGGCCGCCACCTCGTCCTCCAGGTCGGACCGCTCGTGCGGGACGAACGCCCCGAACCAGGCGCCGCAGGGCGGTTCGAGCAGGGCGGTGGGCCGGCACTTCCCGCCCATCGCGGAGGGCTGCGGGCCGGGCCCCTCCGGTCCGGACGTGTCCCGGAGGGCGAGCGCGGCCACCAGGACGGCACCGACGACCGTGGCGGACGTGATCAGCAGTCGACGGCGCTTCGACGCCGGCCCCTGCCCCGGGCCCCGATGCCGACCGGTACCGGTGCGTGCGCCGGTGCGCGTCTCGGCGTCACGACGAAGGGGATGAAATGGGCGAGAGGGGCGAGAGGGACGGGTGAGCCTCACGGAGCAGAGCCCTTCTGTGTCCTGGGCGTCGGTGGGGAGGCGCCGCGCAGCCGCGGGCAGAAGGCGGCGATCGTGGTCACCAGCGTCAGGGCCAGCAGCACCCGCTGCCCGCTGAAGGCGTGGGTGGCGATCAGCACCGTCGCGACGATCATGACCGCGCCGGTGCTGAGGAGGACGATCAGCATCAGCCGTTCCAGCAGATCGGACCGGCGGGCGAAGTCGGGGTCGCGCCGCTCGACCGGCCCCCGCGCGGATCTGACGTGCAGCGCCGGACCGCAGAGGCCGACCAGCGCCGCGCCGGGGCCCGCCGCCAGGAACACGGCGACCGCCGCGCCGCGCAACGGCGATCCGCCGGGCAGGGCGAGCGCGGCGAGCGCCAGCCAGCCGCCGAACGGCGGAAGCATCCGCACCACGAGTTCCTGCGGTGTCATCACTCCGCTCCCCCCTCGCGCCTCAGTTCGTAGACCACCCCGGCGCTGTTCTCCGCCACCAGCCGGAAGAGCTCGGAGCCCGCGACGGACTTCCGGATGCGGTCCAGCTGGGCCCCGGTGAGCTGTCCGTTCATCTCGGAGTTGGCCACTTGGCCCTGCGTCAACAGGAAGTAGGCCCGGCCCGGGCGCTCCACTCCGGCCATGTCGCGGGCGAGGGTGGCGGCCGGGTCCCGCACGATCTCGTCGACGTGGCGCCGGTCGTCGTCGAGGAACCAGTAGTGGTCGATGGTCCCGTACGAGGCATAGGCGAGCGGGTAGTTGCGGTTCGCGGCGACGACCGTCGAACCCTCGGCGGCCCGGTCGAAGAGCTGCCGCACCAGGGCGACCTCCTGCGGCGGGAAGTAGTTGATCCGGTCCTTGCCCGAGTAGCTCGGCACGAAGGCCAGCGTCCCGGCGAGGAGGACGAGCAGCGGGCCCCCGACGCGGGTGCCCCGGCGGGCGGGAAGCGACGGGCGCCGCCCGGCGGCCGGTGCGGAGGGGGTCGCGCCCGTCCCGCGGGCCCCGGCGCCGGCCTCGGCGGCGAGGGTGCGCACCTCGGGCAGCAGCGCGGCGGCGGCGAAGAAGGCGACTCCGGGCAGCATGAACATCAGCACCCGGAAGATCATTTCGCTGCCGTAGCTGCTCGCCACGACCATCAGCAGCGGGGCCGCCGCGACCAGCAGCAGGGGCATCGCCCGGTGCCGCAGCACGCGCTGCCGCCACACCCCCGCCACCGCCAGCAGCAGGACCGAGCCCGACAGCAGCCGGGCCGCCCACGAGGTCGCCACCGCCCCGGTACCGGTCGGGGTGGTGCCGTATCCGGTGGCGACGTTGCCGCCTACGTCGCCCACGGAGCGGATCATGTCCGGCAGCGCGGCGGACAGGAAGGGCAGCGCGGCCGTCAGGCACCAGGCCAGGAAGATCACGACCGTGGTGACGACCGGGACCCAGTCCCGGTAGCGGCGGACCAGGCACAGGGCGAGCAGCGAGACGACCAGCATGCCGGGGGTGAGCTGGTGCGAGATGACGATCGTCACCACCATCACGCCGACCACCGCCGTCCACACGGCCTGCCCCTGCCGCCCCGGGCCCTCGCCGGAACGGCCGTACCGGCGCAGGACGACGGCCAGCACCCCGAGGTGCAGCACGAAGGCCACGGACTGGGGCGAGAAGTAGTCCTGGCCCACCCAGTTGGCGACGTAGAAGAGCCAGACCGCGGTCCAGATCAGCCGGCGGTCCTCGGTGAAGGTGCGGTAGATCAGCAGCAGCGGGAGCAGCAGCATCAGACTGGAGACCAGCGGCCACCACGCCATGTACACCGCCGCCGACTCCACGCCCAGCAGCCGCACCAGCGCGGCCTGGGCGGCGAAGAAGCCGGGCCATTGGTCGTACACCGCCATGTCGCCGATCCGGTCGGCGGTCTGGAGTCCGCCGGCCGTCAGCAGGTGCTCGACGACGCCGTCGTGCTTCCACGCCCAGGCGTACAGCGGAGTCGGGTAGAGCACCGCCTGCGTGGCCCGCTCCATCAGCAGCAGGCCGAGCACGTACGCCGCCGGCCAGCCGCCGGACCGTCGCGGATCGCGGACCGTGAACCAGAAACCGGCGGTGAGGACGACGAGGCCGGCCCAGAAGCCCGGGTGGAGCGCGGTGACGAGTCCGAAGTCGTCGAGCCGCGACACGTCGGTGTGCCGCACCGCGTACACCCACAGGGCGAGCGCGGCGAGCAGCGGAACGGCGGGCCACGCGGCGAGGGTGCGGCGCCCCGGCCGGACGGGCGGGAGGTCGGAGAGATCCGTCACGGGCTCATGGACGGGACTCGACGCCTCCGACGAGGAGAACGAGGAAGCTGAGGCGGGGGACTGCGGCTCGGTCCGGCCGCTTGGCGCATGCGGTCCCGGGTCTGCCGCGTCGCGCGCGCCCGGCGCGGGCGCGCGCTCCGGCGCGGCTTCGCCGGGGGTGACCGGCTCGGGCGTGCTCCCCGGCGCGGGCCCGGATGCGGATCTCTCCCGTGGAGTGGTTGGCGGACGCACGGTGGTTCCCCCCTGGCGGTTCGGCTCCGGAGCTTGATCAGTCCTTGGTCCGGCCGTCCGGCTGCCCACGGCGGTACACCGCCACCGCCGGCGCGGCACGGCGGAGCGGCGGGAGCAGGACGAGCGGGACGGCTACGGCGAGTGCGACGAGCAGCGGTGGGGTGACCGGCGCGAGCGCGTCCCGCCACACCCAGCCGCCCACCGCGACGAGATACAGAGCCCCCCAGCGACCCGGCCACGACAGCCGTCCGCCCGCACGCGCGAGCAGCAGCCACAGGGGGACGAGACACAGCAACTGGCAGATTGGCGGCCCCCAGCGCAGCAGCGGACCGGACCCGTCGAGGCCCACCGCGTCCGCGAGGAAACCGGCCGTCTCCGAGTACAACACCCCGCCGGCCGGCCTCGGTTCCCAGCCGAGGGCGGCGGGCGCGGCGTGCAGGGCGACCAGGGCGGACCCCAGCGCGGCACCGGGCAGCCAGGGATCGGGCCGTGTGCACAACGTCACCGAGGCGACGAAGACGAGGAGCAGCGTGCCCCCTGCCGCGAGCGCCGCGAGCGGCAGCCCCTCCAGCAGCTGACGACCGGTGAGCACGTCGCCGCGGGTTCCGCCGAGCCAGGGCAGTTCGCGTACCGACACCCAGAAGACGAGGGTGGCGAGGCCGAGCAGGGCCCACAGGCCCCCTCTCAGACGCCGCTCGGATCCGTCGTCGGACGGCACCACCGGGGCGGGGTCCGGCCCGCCGGCCGGCGGGGCGAAGCGGTCGTCCGGTGCACCGGCCCGTGGGACCGGGCGGGAGTCCGGCCGGTCCGCCGCCCCGGCCGTGGAGGCGTGTGCCTGCGTCGTCCAGGGCGCGCTGCTCACCTCCGCCGGTTCTCCCCCCTCCCCCGCGCGCCCGCCTGACGGCGCGTCGGCGGCCCATGCGGGCCGGCCGGGGCGCGGC
>NZ_JAPSKQ010000032.1:37925-50203 GCF_031181555.1 Streptomyces sp.
CCCGGCCGTGGAGGCGTGTGCCTGCGTCGTCCAGGGCGCGCTGCTCACCTCCGCCGGTTCTCCCCCCTCCCCCGCGCGCCCGCCTGACGGCGCGTCGGCGGCCCATGCGGGCCGGCCGGGGCGCGGCGCCGCGCTCCGCGGCGAGCGGCGGCCGGCCCGCGGCACGGCCGCACTCGCGGGCCGGTCCGCCTCGTCCCGGTCACGCGGCTCGTCCCGCGCGACCGGCTCCCGCTTCCGGGGCTCTCGCTGCTCCCCGTGCTCCTTCTCCTCCGTCCGGTCCCTCTCCTCCGTCCGCTCCCGGGTCGGCTGTCCGTCCCGCTCGTGTCCGTCCCGCTCGGCCGCCTCCTCGCGTCCCGCACCGTCTTCGACCGCCTCGCCGGTGCCGTCCCCGCCGCTCGCCCTCGTCTGCCGGACCGCCCCCGGCGCGTCGGGTCCGGCCCCCGGGAAGAGCGGCGCCTCCGGGAGCTTCGGTGTCTTCGGGGTGTGCGGCCGCACGATGAGGGCCAGCGTGTCCGCCTGAAGGGCCTCCCGTTCGTATCCGGGGCTGCCGATGAACAGCGTGACCGTGTCCTCACCGGCCTCACCGGCGTTCTCGTCCCCGTCCCCGGCCTCGTACGCCGCCCGGCGGGCCCAGCCCGTGCCGTACCCGGCGGTGGCGTTCAGCCGGGCCCAGCGCGTGCCGTAGTCGGGACCGGTGGAGGGCCGGTCCACGGGCCCGCCGGTCCTGTCGCGCAGCGCCGAGCGCAGCCCGAACACCGAGACGACCGCGATCAGCGTCATGCTGATCAGCACCGCCCACCCGGCCCCCGCGATCCCGGCCGGGGTGAACAGCACGGCCGCGCTGCCCAGCACCAGCACGCACATGGCCCCTTGGAGCGCGGCGAGCACACCGGTGCGCCCCTGCACCCGCAGCACTCCGATGTACAGCTCGACGACCACCCTGGGCAGTGCCCCGAGCGCGAGCAGCCGCAGCACCGTCGAGCCGTGCTCGGAGTAGTCGGCGCTGAACGGCGTGAGGATCTGGGGCGCGAAGACCACCAGCACCAGCACCACCGGCACCAGCAGCAGCGTCATCCTGCGCAGGGCCCCCCGCACCCCGTCGGCGAGCTGACGCGGGTCGTGCGAGGCGTGGGCGGTGAGCGACGAGGCCATGTTGATGGCCATGAACTCCATGGTGCCGCCGACGGTGTACGCCACGTAGAAGTAGCCGTTCTCCGCGGCGCTGAAGCGGACCGCGACCATCACCGGCAGCAGGTTGATCATCGCCAGGCTGAACAGCGCGCCGAGCGAGTCCCCGGCCAGGAAGCGGCCCATGTCCCGCAGCGGCGGCGGTTCCACGTTCCGGTCGGCGGCGGCCTGGCGCGGGATGAGCCGGCGGAAGACGAGCCAGCCGAGCGGCAGGGTGGAGAACGCGATGGCCACGGCCCAGGACACGAAGATGCCCAGTACGGGCAGCGCGCCCGCGAAGACGACCAGGAGGACCAGCTTCCCGACGGAGAAGACGGCGTTCCCGGCCGGCACCCACTCGGCCTTGCGCAGTCCCGTCAGCACCCCGTCCTGGAGCGTGAGCAGCGCCCAGGCCACGCACGCCGCGACGAACAGCGCCCCGGCCATCGGCGTGCCGAGCGGTTCGTAGGACGCGCCCCACTGGTCGAGCGTGAGCAGGAAGACGCCCGCGGCCAGGGCGACGACCAGCGAACTCACCCCGTACACGCCCCACACCAGGCGTCCCGTCTCACGGCCCGCGCGCGGTACGAAGCGGACCACGGCGCCGATCATCGTGGTCGCCGTGACGCTGGCGAGCAGCCGCATCGCGGCGATCGCCGCGGAGCCCTGCCCGACGGCGTCCTCCGAGTAGTAGCGGGCGGCCACGAGCCAGAACCCCAGACCGAGGACGGCGGACACGCCCGTGCTGAGCATCAGGAAGTAGGCGTTCTTGAACAGGGAGTCGGAACCGGACCCGTTCCCGGCGGACCGGGGGCCGCCGTCGGCGCGCGCCGCGGCGGGCTCGTGCACCTGGATCTCAGCCACGAGACGGTCCCAGCTCCTTCGCCGTCGTCGCCCCCCGCCGCACCGTACCGCTCTCCCCGCCCGGCGCCGGGTGCCACGCCCGGTCCCGCGGCGGGGCACTCCGCCGCGTCAGGGTCTCCGGCGGCTCGGCCGGCCGCGCCCCGGACCGCTCCAGCGCGTCGACGGCCTGCCGTGCCCGCAGCGGATCCACCGGCAGCGCATGCCGCGCGAACCAGCGTGCCGCCTCGGGAGCGGGCGACAGGTCCGTGAAGACCTCCCCCGCGTAGTCGTCGAGGGGCGGGTCGTAGAGGTAGCCGACGACGATCCCGCGCCGTGCCAGTGCCGCGATCGCCGCGTCCCGGTCCGCCACGAACAGCGGCACCCGGAACAACGGCTGCACCCCGCTCCCTTCACGCGGCCGGGCCCACCGCGTCGCCAGCAGCAGCGCGGTGCCCTCCCGGGACGCCTCCAGCACCTCGTCCAGCCGCCCGAGCCGGTGCCGGATCCGCCGCAGCCGCAACGGGCCGGACTCCAGGCGGTAGTGGTGCATGTCGACGCGGACCCAGGCGTCGTGCGCGGCCAGGTCCGGGGCCGAACCGACGGCACGGGACAGCGCGTCCGGACGCAACGGCATCCTGATCCCGTCGCGCTCCGCCGGCCCCAGCAGCCGCATCGCGGCCCGGGCGGCCCGCCGCAGCCCCAGCCCCCGCACGGCGGCCTCGGCGTACGGCCGTACCGCGTAGGCGAGTTCGGACACCGGCCGGCGCGGGGTGAGGAGCCGGCCGCAGGCCTCCCGCAGCGCCGCGCCGAGGTCCGGGTCGGCGCACGACAGGATGCCCCCCGCCTGCGCGCCGACGTGCTTGGAGAGGCTGAAGACGGAGGCGTCGCCCCAGGCCCCGACCGGCCGGCCGCCGGCCTCGCTGCCGATGGCGTGCGCCGCGTCCTCCAGCAGCGGGATGCCCAACGCCTCACAGCGCGCCCGCAGTTCCGGCACCGGATCCGGATTGCCGTACAGGTTCGTCGTCAGCACGGCGGAGAGCGATCCCCACACGTCGCCGGGCACGGCATCGATGTCGATGGACGCGTCGAGCGGGTTCAGCGGCGCCTGCACCGGCCGCAGCCCCGCCGCCAGCACGACGAAGAAGATGACGTCGTCGTTGACCGGCGACATCAACACCCGGCCGCCCGGCGGGCACCAGTGGCGCAGCGCCACGAACAACCCGAATCTGCACGACGGCACGTACACACATTCCCGGCCGAGCCGGCCGCGCACCGTCTCCTCCAGCCGTTTCGGCTGCGAGCCGGAGCGCACCGAACCCGGGCCGGCCTCCCCCATGGCCATCCGCCCCCCTGTGTGCCATCGGAAACGCCCCCTCCCCGAGGCCTTCCGGCACCCGCCCAGAGTCGCCCCGTTCGCACCACTCCGTCAAGATTGCATCGCGTCCTGTGGATAACTTCCGGTACGCGAGGGGAAGCGGTGCATGAGCCCTTCCGCCGCCGCGCGCCCCGCCCACCGGACCCTTCCGCCCCCGCACCACCGTGCCGCCTCTGCCCAAGACCGCCGTGTCACCCGTAACGTGTGGCACGGCCACGGACACGTGGAGCACCTGCGCACACGAAAGAGAGGCAGCACCCGATGCCCCCCTTCGATGTCCCCGAGGGCGATCCCTTCGGCCCGCACAACCTGCCGTACGGCGTGTTCTCGCCGCCCGGCTCGTCGGAGCGGACCGTGGGTGTCCGGCTCGGCGACCACGTCCTCGACGCCGGTGCGGCGGCCCACGCCCTCGGTTCCCCCTACGCCTCCCTGCTCGCCCGCCCGACCCTGAACCCGCTGCTGGCGGCGGGCCGTACGGCCTGGTCGGACGTGCGGCGGGCGCTCACGGCGTGGGTGACCGTGCCGGCGCACCGGGAGACCGTCGAGCCCCTGTTCCACCCGCTGTCCGAGGTGACCCTGCACCTCCCCTTCGAGGTCGCGGACTACGTCGACTTCTACGCCTCCGAGAACCACGCCCGGAACGTCGGCCAGATCTTCCGCCCCGACGCCGCCGACTCCCTGACCCCCAACTGGAAGCACCTGCCGATCGGTTACCACGGCCGCTCCGGCACGGTCGTGGTGTCCGGCACCGACGTCGTGCGCCCCTCGGGTCAGCGCAAGGCGCCCACGGATCCCGCCCCGGTCTTCGGCCCGTCCGTCCGGCTGGACATCGAGGCCGAGGTCGGCTTCGTGGTCGGCGTGCCGTCCGAGCCCGGCCGGCCGGTGCCGCTCGGCGACTTCCGCGACCACGTCTTCGGCCTCTGCCTCCTCAACGACTGGTCCGCACGCGACATCCAGGCGTGGGAGTACGTCCCCCTCGGCCCGTTCCTCGGGAAGTCCTTCGCCACCTCGGTGTCGGCCTGGATCACCCCGCTGGACGCCCTGGAGGAGGCCCGGGTGGCGCCGCCGGAGCGCACCCACGCGCTGCTGCCCTACCTGGACGACTCGGACGAGGAATCCGCCGGCTACGACCTGCGGATCTCCGTGGCCGTCAACGGCCACGTCGTCTCCGAACCCCCCTTCTCCACCATGTACTGGACGGCCGCCCAGCAGCTCGCCCACATGACCGTCAACGGTGCCTCCCTGCGCACCGGCGACCTGTACGGATCCGGCACGGTGAGCGGCCCCGCCGAGCGGGAACGCGGGTCGCTCCTCGAACTGACCTGGAACGGCCGCGACCCACTCGAACTCCCCGACGGCAAGCGGACGTTCCTGGAGGACGGCGACGTCGTGACCCTGTCGGCCTGGGCACCGGGCCCGGACGGCGCCCGCGTGGGCCTCGGCGAGGTCACGGGACGGGTGGTTCCCACGGCCTGACCGCCCCGGCCGGCGCCCCGATCACGGCGCGCACCCGGATCACAGCGGGCACCCGGATCTCGACCGCCCCCTGACTCGCACCGCCCTTCGCCGTCATACTTGGCGTCGGGCGGTGTGTGCGCGTGCGCACGCGCACCGCGCCGTCCTCACCTCACGCACGACCCCGCACGACCCGAAGCCGCCCTCTTCCGACAGGACCCGGAGTCCGTGGCATGACCGTCTGCCTGCTCCTGCTGAGCGTTGTCGCCGTGACGGCCGCCGTGCCCGTCCCCCGTGCGCTGACCCGGGCGAAGTGGCCGGAACGGGAACCGGTGGTCGCCCTGTGGGTGTGGCAGTGCCTGGTCGCCACCGTCCTGCTGTGCTGCGTGACGGCTCTCGCCCTGGGCGCCGCAGCCGTCTTCGGCACCGTCCGCGCCCAGCTCTTCGCCCCGGCCCCGCCCGCGGTGACCGCGGCGTACGACCTGTCCGCCGCGCCGCCCTGGGCCGCCGCCCTCACCGTGCTGCTGGCCTGCGGGGCCGCCTGGACGACGGCCATGCTCGGGCGCGAGCTGGTCGAGGCCCGCCGGCGACGCGCCCGGGCCCGGGCGCATCTGCGCGAACGCGCCCCCGATCTGCCCGCCGGCCTCCCCACGGCCCGTGGTCCCCTGCTGGTCCTGGAGGACGAGTACCCGGACGCCTGGTGGATGCCGGGCAACCCGCCCCAGCTGATCGTCACCACCGGTGCCCTGCACCGCCTCACCGACCACCAGCTCGACGCCGTCCTCACCCACGAGCGCGGTCACGCCCGCGCCCGCCACGACTGGCTGCTGCACCTCTCCACCGCCCTGGCCACCGGTTTCCCCCGCATCCCGCTGTTCACCCACTTCTGCGACCAGACCCACCGCCTGGTCGAGCTGGCCGCCGACGACACGGCCTCCCGCCGCTGCGGCCACCTGACCACGGCCCTGGCGCTGATCGAGCTCAACCAGCACCGCGGGGTCCTGTCCTGCGCCTCCAGCCACCGCCTGCTCGGCGAGCGCGTCGACCGCCTCCTGGAGCCCCCGCCCCGCCTCGGCCGCCGCCACCGCGCCCTGACGACGACCGTGGCGGCGCTGGTGCCGCTGCTCCCCCTGCTGATCACCTTCGCCCCGGGGCTGACGGCACTGCCGTAGCCGGGAGCGAAGCGCGCCCTACGCCCAGTCCGGCTCGGGTTCCGGTTCCGTTTCGAACCCGGGCCAGTCCTCCTGGTCTCCCCGGTCGCCCCGGGCCTCCTCCCCCGCCGCGTGCGGCGGGGCCTCCGCCCGTCCGGCTTCGGCCTCCACCGCCGCGCCGGAAGGCCCGCCCAGTGCCCCCAGCACCGCCACCACGCCCTCCCCGTACGTGGCCAGCTTCTTCTCCCCCACCCCGCTGATCCCGCCGAGCTCGGCCACCGAGGTGGGCCAGACCGTGACGATCTCCCTGAGCGTGGCGTCGTGGAAGATGACGTACGCCGGGACGCCCTGCTCGCGGGCCTGCTCGGCACGCCAGGCACGCAGGGCCTCGAAGGCCGGCACGAGTGCCGCGGGCAGCTCGGCGGCGGCGGCCTTGGCCTTGCGCTCGCCCCGCCCCGAGCCCGACGGTCCCGACCCGCCCGACCGGGAGGTCACCGGTTTCTTCGGCTCCTTGCGCAGCGGCACCTCCCGCTCCCGCCGCAGCACCGCCCCGCTGGCCTCGGTGAGCACCAGAGTGCCGTACTCGCCCTCGACCGCGAGCAGTCCCTGGGCGAGCAACTGCCGGACGACGCCACGCCATTCGGCCTCGGTCAGCTCCTCGCCGATCCCGAACACGGAGAGCTGGTCGTGGTCGAACTGGATGACCTTGGCCGTGCGCCGCCCCAGCAGGATGTCCACGATCTGCACCGCGCCGAACTTCTGCCCGCGTTCCCGCTGCAACCGCACCACCGTGGACAGCACCTTCTGCGCCGCGACGGTCCCGTCCCAGGTCTCCGGCGGGGTGAGGCAGGTGTCGCAGTTGCCGCAGCCCGCCGGGTCGGGGTCCTGGCCGAAGTAGGCGAGGAGCTGACCGCGCCGGCACCGAACGGTCTCGCACAGGGCGAGCATCGCGTCCAGGTGTTGGCCCGCCCGCCGCCGGAAGGACTCGTCGCCCTCGCCGGACTGGATCAGCTTGCGCTGCTGTATGACGTCGCCCAGCCCGTAGGCCATCCATGCCGTGGACGGCAGTCCGTCGCGGCCCGCGCGCCCCGTCTCCTGGTAGTAGCCCTCGACCGACTTGGGCAGGTCGAGGTGGGCGACGAACCGGACGTCGGGCTTGTCGATGCCCATCCCGAACGCGATGGTCGCCACCACGACCAGACCGTCCTCCCGCAGGAACCGCGCCTGATGCGCGGCACGCGTCCCCGCGTCGAGGCCCGCGTGGTACGGCACCGCCTCGATGCCGTTGCGGGTGAGGAACTCGGCGGTCTTCTCGACGGAGTTGCGCGACAGGCAGTACACGATGCCCGCGTCCCCGGGGTGCTCCTCGCGCAGGAAGCTCAGCAGCTGCTTCCTGGGGTCCGCCTTCGGCACGATCCGGTACTGGATGTTGGGGCGGTCGAAGCTCGCCACGAAGTGCCGGGCCGTCGGCATGTTCAGCCGCTCGGTGATCTCACGGTGCGTGGCGTGGGTGGCCGTCGCCGTGAGCGCGATCCGGGGCACGTCCGGCCATCGCTCGCCGAGCAGCGAGAGCATCAGGTAGTCCGGCCGGAAGTCATGCCCCCACTGGGACACGCAGTGCGCCTCGTCGATCGCGAAGACGGAGATCTTGCCGCGCGAGAGGAGGTCCAGGGTGCTGTCCAGCCGCAGCCGCTCCGGCGCGAGGTACAGCAGGTCCAGCTCGCCGGCGAGGAACTCGGCCTCGACGACCCGCCGCTCGTCGAAGTCCTGCGTGGAGTTCATGAACCCGGCCCGCACGCCCAGCGCCCGCAGCGCGTCCACCTGGTCCTGCATCAGCGCGATGAGCGGGGAGACGACCACTCCCGTACCCGGTCTGACCAGGGCCGGGATCTGGTAGCACAGCGACTTGCCGCCACCGGTCGGCATGAGCACGACCGCGTCTCCGCCCGCCACCACGTGCTCGATGACCGCTTCCTGCTCACCGCGGAAGGCCTCGTACCCGAACACGCGGTGCAGCGCGGCCAGCGCCTCGCTCTGCGTCACTGTCATCCCGCCACTACCGCCCATCACCGTGCCCCCGTGAGTCGTCCCTCGACCACTGCCTCCACGATAGGGGCCCGCACCGACAGCCCCGGAGTTGTCCACAGGCACGGGTCCGCTTCCGGCGCGAGCGGCCCGCGCACGGCCGGCGGGACGGCAGCGGCCCGGCTCCCCCCGGGTTCCAGGGGTGCCGGGCCGCCTCGTCCGCCGGCGGGCGCGCCGTCAGCGCACGAACACCCCCGCGTCGCCCGCCAGCTCCAGGAAGTACTGCGGTGCCACACCGAGCACCACCGTGACCGCCACGCCCGCCCCGATCGCCGTCATCGTCAGCGGTGACGGCACCGCGACGGTCGGGCCCTCGGGGCGCGGCTCGCTGAAGAACATCAGGACGATGACGCGGATGTAGAAGAACGCCGCGATGGCCGACGAGATCACACCGATCACGACCAGCGGGGCCGCCCCGCCCTCCGCCGCCGCCTTGAACACGGCGAACTTCCCGGCGAAACCGGAGGTCAGCGGGATGCCCGCGAAGGCCAGCAGGAACACCGCGAACACCGCCGCCACCAGCGGGGAACGGCGGCCCAGCCCCGCCCACTTGGACAGGTGCGTCGCCTCGCCGCCGGCGTCCCGGACCAGCGTGACCACCGCGAACGCGCCGATCGTCACGAACGAGTACGCCGCCAGGTAGAACAGGACGGACGACACACCGCTCGGCGTGGCGGCGACGACACCGGCGAGGATGAAGCCCGCGTGCGCGATCGACGAGTAGGCCAGCAGCCGCTTGATGTCGGTCTGCGTGATCGCGACGATCGCACCGCCCAGCATGGTGACGATCGCGACGGCCCACATCACCGGCCGCCAGTCCCAGCGCAGGCCCGGCAGCACGACGTACAGCACCCGCAGCAGCGCGCCGAACGCCGCCACCTTGGTCGCGGCCGCCATGAACCCGGTCACCGGCGTGGGCGCGCCCTGGTACACGTCCGGCGTCCACATGTGGAAGGGCACGGCGCCGACCTTGAACAGCAGGCCCATCACCAGGAGCGCGGCGCCCACGAGCAGCAGCGCGTCGTTGCCCATGGTGTCGGCGAGCGCCGGGTTGACGTCCTGGACCGTGCCGTCGACGACCTGCGCGATCGTCGCGTACGACATCGAGCCCGCGTAGCCGTACAGCAGCGCGATGCCGAACAGCGTGAACGCGGAGGCGAACGCGCCGAGCAGGAAGTACTTGACCGCCGCCTCCTGCGACATCAGCCGCTTGCGGCGGGCCAGCGCGCACAGCAGGTACAGCGGGAGCGAGAAGACCTCGAGCGCCACGAAGAGCGTCAGCAGGTCGTTGGCCGCCGGGAAGATCAGCATGCCGGCGACCGCGAAGAGCAGCAGCGGGAACACCTCGGTGGTGGTGAACCCGGCCTTGACCGCCTTCTTCTCGCTGTCGCTGCCCGGCACGGAGGCCGCCTGCGCGGCGAAGGAGTCGACCCGGTTGCCGTGCGCCGCCGGGTCGAGCCGGCGCTCGGCGAAGGTGAACAGGCCGACCAGGGCCGTCAGCAGGATCGTGCCCTGCAGGAACAGGGCCGGCCCGTCGACGGCGATGGCTCCCATCGCCGCGATGCCCGCCTTGGTGGTGCCGTAGTCGTCGGCCGCGAGCGCCACGACCGCGGCGAAGGCGGCGGCGAGGGCGACCGCGGAGACGAACATCTGCGCGTAGTAGCGCGACTTGCGCGGTACGAACGCCTCGACCAGCACCCCGATGATCGCCGCGCCGACGACGATCAGGGTGGGCGCGAGCTGTCCGTACTCGATCTTCGGCGCGTCGATCTTCGAGATCGGGTCGGCCGCGACCGCCGCCGTTGTCCACAGGTTGTGGACGGCTGTTGCACTCACTTGGCCGCCTCCACCTCGGGCTGGGGGTCCTTCTTCTCAACGTCGGACATGGTCTGCTCCACCGCCGGGTTCACGACGTCCGTGACGGGCTTCGGGTAGACGCCCAGGAAGACCAGCAGCACGACCAGCGGCGCCACCACCGCGATCTCCCGCACCCGCAGGTCGGGCATCGCCGCGACCTCGGGCTTCACCGGGCCCGTCATCGTCCGCTGGTAGAGGACGAGGGTGTAGAGCGCGGCGAGGACGATGCCGAAGGTGGCGATGATGCCGATCACCGGGTAGCGCGTGAACGTGCCGACCAGGACCAGGAACTCGCTGACGAAGGGCGCGAGCCCCGGCAGGGAGAGGGTCGCCAGACCGCCGATCAGGAACGTGCCGGCGAGCACCGGGGCGACCTTCTGCACACCGCCGTAGTCGGCGATGAGCCGCGATCCGCGCCGCGAGATCAGGAAACCGGCGATCAGCATCAGGACGGCGGTCGAGATGCCGTGGTTGACCATGTAGAGCGTCGCGCCGGACTGGCCCTGGCTGGTCATCGCGAAGATGCCCATGATGATGAAGCCGAAGTGCGAGATCGACGCGTAGGCGATCAGCCGCTTGATGTCGCGCTGACCGACCGCGAGCAGCGCGCCGTAGATGATGCTGATGACCGCCAGCACGAGGATGACCGGCGTCGCCCACTTGCTGGCCTCCGGGAACAGCTGGAGGCAGAAGCGGAGCATCGCGAAGGTGCCCACCTTGTCGACGACCGCCGTGATCAGCACGGCCACCGGCGCGGTGGACTCCTGCATGGCGTTGGGCAGCCAGGTGTGCAGCGGCCACAGCGGCGCCTTCACCGCGAAGGCGAGGAAGAAGCCGAGGAACAGCCAGCGTTCGGTGCTGGTCGCCATGTCGAGCGAGCCGTTGGCCCGTGCCTCGGCGATCTCGGTGAGCGAGAAGTTCCCCGCGACCACGTACAGCCCGATCACCGCGGCCAGCATGATCAGACCGCCGGCCAGGTTGTAGAGCAGGAACTTCACCGCCGCGTACGACCGCTGCGTGGCCGCCGCCTTCTCCCCGTGCTCGTGGGCCCGGTCCCCGAAGCCGCCGATGAGGAAGTACATCGGGATCAGCATGGCTTCGAAGAAGATGTAGAAGAGGAAGACGTCGGTGGCCTCGAAGGAGAGGATCACCATCGCCTCGACGGCCAGGATCAGGGCGAAGAAGCCCTGCGTGGGCCGCCACCGTCCCTCAGCGATGCTGGTGGGCTCAGTGCCCGTCTCCTCGGTGCCTCCCCTGCTCGAACGATGTTGGGAGCTCGGGGAAGGGTCGGCGTCGTGCCAGCCCGCCAGGATGATGAACGGGATCAGCAGGGCGGTCAGCGCGATCAGCGCCACCGCGATGCCGTCCACGCCCAGTTCGTAACGGACCCCGAAGTCCGCGATCCAGGCGTGGGACTCGGTGAGCTGGTAGCGGTCGCCGTCCGGGTCGAAGCGCACCAGGACGACGATCGCCAGGACCAGCGTGGCGAGCGAGAAGAGCAGGGCCAGCCATTTGGCGGCCGTGCGCTTCGCGGCCGGTACGGCGGCCGTGGCGATCGCCCCGATGGCCGGGAGCACCGCCGTGGCTGTCAGCAGAGGAAAGGACATCGGTATCAGACCGCCCTCATCAGCAGGGTCGCGGCGACCAGGACCGCCGCGCCGCCGAACATCGAGACCGCGTAGGACCGCGCGAAGCCGTTCTGCAGCCTGCGCATCCGCCCGGACAGGCCGCCCATCGAGGCCGCCGTGCCGTTGACGACCCCGTCGACCAGGGTGTGGTCGACGTAGACCAGCGAGCGGGTGAGGTGCTCGCCGCCGCGCACCAGGACCACGTGGTTGAAGTCGTCCTGGAGCAGGTCGCGCCGGGCGGCCCGGGTGAGCAGCGATCCGCGCGGGGCGACGGCCGGGACCGGACGGCGCCCGTACTGGGTCCAGGCGATGGCCACGCCGACGACCATCACGGCGACCGTGGAGAGCGTCACCGTCAGGGCGCTGATCGGCGGGTGGCCGTGGTCGTGCCCGGTGACGGGCTCCAGCCAGTGCAGGAAGCGGTCGCCGATGCTGAAGAAGGCACCGCCCGCGACCGATCCGACGGCCAGCACGATCATCGGGATCGTCATGACCTTCGGCGACTCGTGCGGGTGCGGCGGGGTGTACTCGCCCCGGGTCTCGGCGGCGGGCTCCACGTCCGGTTCGGCCGGGGACGGCGTCGGGGCGTTGCGCCAGCGCTCCTCGCCGAAGAACGTCATCAGCATCACGCGCGTCATGTAGTACGCGGTGATGGCCGCGCCCAGCAGGGCGCAGGCGCCGAGGATCCAGCCCTCGGTGCCGCCCTTGGCGAACGCC
>NZ_JAPSKQ010000324.1 GCF_031181555.1 Streptomyces sp.
TCGCGTACCCCACGACGAGTCCGTCGCCCGCCGGCATGTCCGTCTTCGGATGCCGGAACGCGGCGAGGCCGTCGAGCGCGATGCCCTGCCAGGCGGCGGCCTTGACCGCGGACGCCTCGGTGCCGGGCGGCAGCCGCAGCACCGCGTGCAGCCCCGCCGCGACACCGGTGACCTCGACGTGCGGCGCGTGCTCGGCGAGCGCCGCGACCAGCCGGTCCCGGCGGCCGCGGTACCGCTGCCGCATCCGCCGCACGTGCCGGTCGTACGACCCCGACGCGATGAAGTCCGCCAGACACAGCTGGTCGAGGACGCTCGCCCACGCCTCCCGGTCCCCCTTGGCGGCCCGCACGGCCTCGACGTACCGCTCCGGCAGCACCATCCAGCCCAGCCGCACCGCCGGGGACAGGCTCTTGCTGACCGAGCCGATGTGGATCACCCGCTCCGGGTCCAGACCCTGGACGGCGCCGACCGGCTTGCGGTCGTAGCGGAACTCCCCGTCGTAGTCGTCCTCCAGGACCAGCCCGTCCCGCGCGCGGGCCCAGTCGAGCACGGCCGTCCGGCGCGCCGGGTGCAGGGGGCCGCCGGTCGGGAACTGGTGCGCCGGCGTGAGCAGCACGGCCCGCTCGCGCCCCAGCCGGTCCACCCGGGCTCCGTGTTCGTCCAGGGGGAGCGGCACCGTCCGCACGCCGGCGGCGGTGAGGACCTCGCGGTGGAACCCGAGCCCGTACGCCTCCACCGCGAGCGGCCCGCGCAGGACGCCCCCGCCGAACAGCAACCGCAGCGCGTGCGCGAAGCCGGAGCAGATCACGATCCTGCCGGGCTCGGTCCGTACGCCACGCGCGCGTGCGAGGTACTCGGTCAGCGCCTCCCGCAGTTCGGCCCGGCCTGCCGGGTCGCCCGGTCCGAACACCTCGTTGGGTGCCTGCTGGAGGGCCCGCCGGTAGGAGGCCAGCCAGGCCGTGCGCGGAAAGGCCGAGGCGTCCGGGGCGCCCTGCGTCAGGTCGTGGCGGGGACCACGCGCGTGTGCGGGCGCCCGACGGGGCACGCGGGCGGCCGGCCGCAGCGGCGCGGCGCGCTCCGCGACCCGGGTGCCCGAGCCCTGCCGGGCGGTCAGCCAGCCCTCCGCGACGAGTTCGGCGTACGCGTCCGCGACCGTGTTGCGGGCCACGCCGAGGTCCGCCGCGAGCGACCGGTACGGCGGCAGCCGGGTGCCCGGAGCCAGCCGCCCGCTGCGGACGGCCTCCCGCAGGGCCCGGATCAGCGCCGCGCGCCGGCCGCCCGGACCCGTCAGCTCCAGGTGCAGGTCGGACCCGATCCGCTCCGCCGCATTGACCCACGAATCCGCCACGGAAGTGCACCCTACCGTGGGTCTTTCCGGTCCGTAGGTTGAACGGCATGACGACGAACACGAGCACGAACGGCACCCCCGTGAAGGCGCCCCGGCTGGAGTTCGCCAAGGCCGCCCCGAGGGCCTTCCGGGCCCTGGTCGCCTTCGACGCCGCCGCCCGCGAGGGCCTCGACCCGCCCCTCGTCGAACTGATCCGGATCCGCGCCTCCCACCTCAACGGCTGCGCGTACTGCCTCCACATGCACACCAACGACGCCCGCGAGGCCGGTGAGAGCGAGGACCGGCTGCACATGGTCGCCGTGTGGCGCGAGGCCCGGCACTTCTTCACCGAGCGGGAGCAGGCGGCCCTGGCCCTCACGGAGGCGGTGACGCTGGTGGCCGGCGCGGGCGTCCCGGACGACGTCTGCGCCGAGGCCGCCGCGCGGTTCGACGAGCGGGAACTGGCCCAGGTGCTCGCCGTGATCCTCACCATCAACACGTGGAACCGCGTGGCGCTGTCCACGGGGAAGCTGGCGGGGACGGACGAGCGCTGAGTACAGGGGGGGGCGGGACGAGCGCTGAGTACGGGGAGGCGGTGGGGACGGGCGAGCGCCGAGTACGGCCCGAGGGAGGGTGGTCGTGGGGTGGTCATACCGCCATCGGCCGGTCGTACGGTCCGATCGGCGCCGGCAGCGTCGAACCGCCCGTCAGATGACGGTCCACGGCCGCCGCCACCGCCCGCCCCTCGGCGATCGCCC
>NZ_JAPSKQ010000177.1 GCF_031181555.1 Streptomyces sp.
CGAGCACGCCGCCTTAGCTCAGTCGGCAGAGCGATTCACTCGTAATGAATAGGTCGTGGGTTCGATTCCCACAGGCGGCTCCCTCACGAAAACCCTCGCTGACCTGGACACACAGTCCGGGGGAGGCGGGGGTTTTCCGCATCTCAGGCACCCACCCGGCCATTTCGCGCACCCCCGGCGCTCCCCGGACCCTGATTCAGCCTGTCCAGACCGGCCCGATCGGCGCCCGTCCCGAGGAAGTGGACGTACAGATTCGTGGTCGCGATCGACTCGTGACCGCACCACGCCTGGACCGTTCCCGGGTCCACCCCACGAGCCAGCCACAGGCACGCGGCCGTGTGCCGCAGATCGTGCAGCCGCCGGCCGCGACCGGTCCCGACGTCGTGCCGCGCCCGGTCCTTCACCGACCAATCGAGCGCCCGGAGCGTCTGGGTGCGCCACAGTTGCGCGCCGCTCGACGTCGTGAACAGCAGGTCGCGCGACGACTTGCCCGCCGCGAGCTCACGGACGATGGGTAGCACCCGGTTCGCCACCGGCACACGACGAGTGCGCCGGCCCTTCGTCGCCTTCACCGCGTACCGCTCGGGCTGGTTGCGCCGGACCATCAGCGCCGGCGTGGGCACCTCGAGGAACGACGAGACCTGCATAGCGCGCATCTCGCCCCAGCGAAGCCCGGTCCAGCCCATGACGAGCAGCACGTCCGCGAGCCGCTCGTCCTTCTGCTTCCAGTCCAGGTACGCGGCTTCGAGCTCGTCCTCGCTGAACGGGTCCATCTCGTCGACCTCGGCCGAACCCTTGGGCACCTTGACTCCGGTCACCGGGTTCCGGCTCACCAGCTTCTCCCGAAGGCACCAGGCGAAGAACGCCGACAGGCTCGCCCGGTACCGGACGACGGATGACTCCGCGAGGCCGTGCGCCAGCAGCGTCTCGAACGACCGTGCCACCTCGCGCTCGGTGATCGCCGACAGGTGCACGTTCCGCATGCTCGTCGGAACGATTCGGACCATGTTCTTGTCGGCGTAGTAGGTCGTCGGCGCGACCGTCCGCTCCCGGATCGCGAGCCAGCGGCTCAGCACGACACCCATTCGCTCCTTGCCGGCGCGCGGGTCGTAGCCGCCATCCAGCGCTGCACGTTCCCGGCGAAGCCAGGCGTCGGCCTCGCGTTTGGTGTCGAAGGTCCGTGACGTGACGAACTCGCGCCCACTCTTCAGCTGCGCCCGGAACCGGCCGCCCGGTGTCTTGCGGACCGTCATGCCGCCGCCCCTTCCAGCCAGGCGAGCAGGTCTGCCTTGCGGTAGCGGGGCAGCGACGGGGACAGCCACGTCACCCGCGGCCCCTTCCCAGCCAGCCGCCACCGGCACACCGTCGACGGCGCGACCTTCAGCCACGTCGCCACTTCCTCTGTCGTCAGGTACTCGTCCATGGTTCCCCCTCACTTCGTGACTCTGCGATGTGGCCGGCTATCGCGCCGGGCGGGTGGTGCGCTGGTCTGCTCGCCATCGCGCGTACTCGCGGGCGCGGGAGGCGGCGGCGTCGGCAAGGGCCTTGTCTCCCGCGCGTGGCCAGCCGGTGCCTTCGTAAGTCCAGGAGCCGACGACGAGCGTCGTTTCCGCGTCGTCCTCGGCCATGAGCCGGGCTTCGAGGTCCCGGGTGTCCAGGGTGCGCCCGTTGCGGTGGGCATCCGCGGCGAGCCGCTGGAACCGTCGCCGGGCGCGCCGGAGGGCGCCAAGGGTGACGGAGTAGCGGCGTGACTTGGTGGAGAAGTGCCCGCGGAAGCCGAGCATGGACGACCAGTGACCGAGCAGCGCGTACGGGTTGGCGGAGCAGTCGCCGCACAACCGCGGGTGCCGGTGGGCGGCGCGCTCGCCGCAGTTGAAGGAGCAGCCGGCCAACGCGCGGGCGGCGAGCGACTGACACGCCGCGGTGAGCGCGGCCAGGTGCGGGCGCGGCCTGGTCGGGTCGACGCCGGTGGACTTCGTGGAGTACTTGGCCAGATACGCGGCGACCTGCTCCGCGGTGACGTCCTCGCCCGCGAGCGTCCCTTCGCGCACGATGCGCACGTCGGTCTGTGCGCCGAAGCGCAGGACCCGTTCGGCGTCGTGGTCGCCGACGGCGGGGGCGGTGTAGCGCACGGCGGCCGCGGCCTGGCGCACGACGTCGGCCAGCGCGGTCGCGGGGATCGGTGCGGGTGAGCCGGGACCCTCGGCGCCGTCGATGCGGACGAGGGCGTGGAAGTGGACCAGGCCGCGGGCCTGGAACTCGGCCACCTTGGCGTACTCGAGGCGCAGGTGCTCGCCCAGCCCGGACGCGGGCACGTCGAGTGTGGCGGCGAGGCGCCGGCGCAGCGTGATGGTGAAGCGGCGCCACAGCTCGGGCGCGTGCCATTGCCAGATCGCGGCGGAGTCGAGGTCGTAGCAGTCCGGGCACAGCGGGGCGCCCACGGACGGGTCGTTCTCGTCATGGTGTGCCCAGCAGGTCAGCCGGCGCCCGTGCTCGCACACCGCGGCCCTGGACCGTGGCCGGCACGGCCGGTTGCCGTCACGCACCCCGTGGACCGCGCCGAACGAGGGCGCCGTGAGAGTGACGAACAGCAGCGGGTTCGCCTTGACCGCCTCGGGAACGCCTTTGCCGCCGTGCAGGCCGGTGGAGATGAGCTCGAAGGTGTCGCGGGCGTAGATGCGTGAGCAGGCCGGGCAGACGTCCTCGCGGCGGTTGCCGCACGGGGTGTAGAGCATCCCGAGCGGCTGATCGGCCGAGCGGAACGTGTCGACGATCTCGCCCGTGCGGGTGTCGATGGTGTCCGAGCGGCCGACGAGGCGGACGGGGTGGGCGCAGTTGCCGACCCGGGCGAGGGTGTCCGTTAGGGCGGGCATGCTGCGGTCGGCGAGGCGTGAGGCGATCGACTCGACCTCGGCCCGGGTGAGGTCGGCCAGGTCGAGGGGAGCCTCGGGGGAGTGCCCCCAGAAGCCCGCACCGACCGCCTCACCGACCGAACCCGCCGTGACCATCACGCCACCTCGGCACCTTCACTGGCCGACTCGGCCGAGCTCGACGTCGAGCGCGCCGAGCGGGGCTTGCGCGGTGCACGACGGCGAGGCGCCGGACGCTCGGTCGTGACCGGCTCGGCCGACTCAGCGGCCGAGGGCGCCTCAACAACGACGGGCGCCGCGGTGGGCGGTTCCTCTGGCAGCGGCGGCGCGGGCGGCGCCGGGTAGGTGGCGGCGACCATGCGGATGAAGTCGTCAGCCCAGAAGTCGGCGCGCACGCGCTCGACGACGCCGTCGTCGGTGACGGCGTAGCCGGTCCCGGGCATGGTGTGGGCAATGTGGTGGGCGGGCGCCACGGCGGCCATGCCCTCGCCCAGCACCATGCGCGTCTCGGCAGCGGAGGCCAGGCGCAGGGCGATGGTCTGGGTGAACAGGTCCCGCATGCCCACGGTCTCCTTGCGCGGGTCCTGCACGAACGCCACGACCATGACCCCGAACGCCCGTCCCTGGGTGAGCACGAGCTTGAGCACGTTCGCTGCCTCGTTCACGACCTCCTTGGACGCGTACGCGGTCAGTACGGCGAGCTCGTCGATCATCAGCACGTGCACCGGGTCACCCGGCGACGGTTCGAACAGCCGCGACCTGCCGCGCATCACGCGTTGCCGGTCCACGATGACCCGGTTCAGGCCGCGCAACAGCCGCACCGCGGCCTGTTCGTCCATTGCGACGTGGGAGAACATCTTCTTGCCGACCGCGACCTCGACGCCGCCCTTCAGGTCGACGCCCCACAGCTGGACCAGGCCCGCGTGTGCGGCGGGGGCGAGGTTGCCTGCGATGCCCCAGAAGATCGACCCCTTGCCCGCCCCGGAGCGCCCGACGACGAGGGTGTGCCGCCCGGCGAGGTCGAGCCGCCAGGGCGACCCGTCCGCCTTGCGCCCGAGCGTCACCCCGGCCGCGTCGAGGTGCTGGGGGATGGTCGGCAGGGTCGGCACGTCGAGCAGCTCGCGCATGGTCAGCGCCAGTTCAACCGTGCCGGGGCCGACCCGGTGGGTCTCGACGGACTCGGCACCGAGCGAGGTGGCGATGGCCTCGGCGGCGGCGTTCAGGTCGTCCACGGTCTGTCCGAGCCGGGCGCGGACCTGGAAGGTGAGCGTGTTTCCGGCCGCGCGGACCCGCCGCAGTCGCGGGATCGCGCGGGGCTCGTCGCCGCGGGGCGCGGTCGCCAGCCCGCAGCGGTCGGCGATCCGCTTCCAGTTCCGGCGCACACGACGCCGCCACCCGTGACGACGCAGCGGCCCGCCGAGCACTGCCTCATAGCTCAGCGGATGGACCGCGTGCCAGACCGCGCGAGCGAGGCTGAACCCCGGAACGCACCACAGCACCGCATAGCCGGCCTGGGGGTGGGAGCCGAGCAGGAGCAGGTTCCCGAGCACGACGCACGCCAGCAGCAGCCGCCACGACTGGACCGTCCAGGCGAGCAGGTGCCACGCCGCGGCGAGCACCCGCCTGGCGACGGCTTCCACCCCTCCCATCACGCCACGCGCCCCAGGCCAGACGGACGAGGAAACGCGCGCACCGGGCGGACCAGGTTCCCGTTGCAGAACACCTCGAACCGCGGTGCCGGCCAGTCGCCGCCAGACCAAACGGTGAAGCCACGCCGCCCATCGCGCGGGGCGTACTCGGTTACCGTCCCCAGCCCGAGGCGCCAGGCCAAGTGCTCGGCGTCCCCTTGGCCGCTCACGTGCACCGTCACCTGCCCGGACGCCGACACCGACACGAACTCGACCCGGCCGTCGTCCAGCATCTCCACGACGTCAGCGGCGATCGTCAGCAGATCGCGCAGCGGACCGACCTCGTCGGCCGTCAACGGACCCGGCGACGGCCCCACGCCCTGAACTTCGGCGGCCTGCACCTGGGCGCCGGACATCACGCGGCGTCCTTCGACTCGCCGGACTTGCCCGCCTGCCCCGGCGTCGCGAACCCCTGCGCCCGGAACGACCACGCGATCCTCGGCCGGTTGCCGTTGTCGTCGATGTACGGCAACGCGGTCAGGCCGACGAACTCCACCGGCGTCCACGGCAGCGGCGAGGTGTTCTTCGGCGGCACCGGCTGCACCTCGGCCGCAAACTTCACCGTGACGCCAATGTCCTTGCGGTTCGCGTCGTCGTCCGCGTCGATCACCGTGCACTGCCACAACGGCAGCCCGGTCTCCTTGTCGCGCTGCTGCGGCCGCGACCCGTCCGGGCGCTGCTCGCCCTGGAAGTCCGCGACCGGCTCGACGAACCCGCGCAGGAACGCCCCGTTCGGGAACGCCAGCCCGTGCGCGATAGGAAAACGCTTGGCGATAGCCATTTCGACCACTCTCCGAATCGCTCATGGAGCGCGACAGTCGCTACTCCTGCGATCTACTACACGACGAGACAAGTCGCGTGTCAAGCGATCAGGGTGGCGCACCTCGCGTGTCAGGCGATCCATGCAAGAATCGAGCGCATGGGTGCAACATGGGATGCCGTGGTGCGAGAGGTGCTTGACCAGGCCAGACGTGCGGCCGGTGGCGGTGCACCGCTCGCTGCTGCGCTGCGCGCCGCCGACGTGGGTCCCGAGTCGGGCGTCTACTCAGAATCGGCCGTGAGCAACTGGATCAAGGGCCGTGCCCGACCGCCGGCGGACGTCGTGCTCGCGGCTGCTTCGCTCTATGGCCTGTCGCTGGACTCCCGCATTGGCCTGGCACCACAGACGACGGTTGCGAGCGAGGCGACCGACGTCGAGGAGTTGCGGCTCGCCTTTCAACGGCTCGAGGCGCTGGTCCATGAACGGCTCGCCCCAACGAGCGAACCGGTGTCGTTCACCACCAGGGATGTCGTCGGGGTGTTCGCCACCCGTTCTGAGGCCCAGGTCGCTGTGCCGGTGCTCAGAACTCTCGCGACGGCACAGCACGTGGACGCAATGGGTATTGGTCTTAACGCGATCTGCCAGGGTGTCTCCGACGTCACCCTCGCGGAGCTGATCGAGAACGGCTTGACGCTGCGCTGCCTGTTCCTCGATCCGGATAGCGCGGCCATCGCAGCGCGTGAGGCAGAGGAGGAACAGCCCCCGGGCCACCTCGCGGACCTCACCCGGGCCAACATGCTTGCTCTAGGGCGGATGCGTGAGCGCCTGTCGCCCGAGGCCCGCGATCGAGTGCACGTGCGCACCTACGACGAGCCCGTGCGGTTCAGCATCACCACCATCGATGGCACCCGTTCCCTCGTGCAGCCCTACCTGCCCAAGGCGCGCGGGCTGGACGCTCCGGTGCTCCTCATCGATTCCGACGACGCCCACCCGCACGGACTGTTCCCGGTCTTCGAGCAGATCTTCACCGAGACCTGGGAGCGCGCCCGTGTCGTCGACAACTGAGCTTGCAGCCAACGCCGCTATCGACCTCGCCCTGTCGCTGCTCTACGACGGCAGCATCGAGGATCGCGTCTACAAGACCGACCGCGACTTCGCGACCGCGACCGACTTCGCCATCGAGGATGCGGTGCGCGAGTTGCTGGCCCGGCAGACCCCCGATCTCGGGTTCCTCGGAGAAGAACGCGGCCACACGGGCGACCGCAAGCGGTACTGGTGCCTCGACCCCGTCGACGGGACCACGAACTTCACGCGCGGCCTGCCGAACTACGGCGTGTCGCTAGCCCTCATCGAGGATCAGGCGCCCGTCTTCGGGACCATCGCCCTACCGGCGCAGGGGGAGCGATACATCACCCGTGACGGGGCCGCACACCTCAACGGTCAACCGATCTCCGTCAGCGACACGGCGGATCTTCGCGATTCCGTCGTCTCTATGGGCGACTTCGCCACCAGCGCAGACCGCGATGAGAAGAACCGCCGGCGCCTCGCCATGCTCGGCCAGCTCGCCGCTTCCGTTGGGCGTGTTCGGATGTACGGTTCGGCCGCGACGGACCTTGCATGGCTTGCGGCCGGCCGCCTCGACGCTGTCGTCATCGATGCCAACCGGACATGGGACGTGGCCGCTGGCGTTGCCCTCGCCCGAGCGGCCGGCGCGGTCGTTACGCACGTCGACGGCAGTCCTTACAGGCTTTCCGGAACCGACGTGCTCGCTACGACCACCCTCATCCACGACGCAATTGCGTCAACCCTGGCGAACGTCCCCTGAACCTGTGGTCCGGTGTAACAACGGTACAAAGCAGTCCGCTACTTCAAATCACCCCACTGCCCCGTCTTCCGATGACCCGATCGCCAAGATGGAAGGATTGGCAGACTTGAGGGACGAAGAAATTGTCACCGGTCGAAGAGTTCGAAACCAAGAAGTCCGAGATTCTCAACCGGATGTGATGGCAATACCGCTAGTTCGCCGCGGCGCGCAGCACGAGAACGATATTCAGAAGTTCCTTGGCGAGAACTCGAAAATATTCGGCCGCAGACCGTACATACCCGGCATCAGGGAACTCAGTATCCTTCGTTGGATGTGCAATCTTATTCCTCTCCTTCATAAGCGCCTCGAGCTTGATCTTTGCCATTCTGGTACAGTCACCATCGCGGACTTCACTGAGATGCAGCTTTACCGACGCCTGCTTGCCTAATGTTTCCCATACTTCGCCAACACCGACTCGCTTCAGGACATCTGTCAGAGTCCCCGGGTTCATGTTGGACTCCGTAATGGTGATGACGTCCGGAGTGACGGAAAATCCCGAATCTCCGGAACTGAATCCGTGGGCCCATTCAACGGCAAGTGCAGCAGCAGCGTCCGGATCGTAACCATATCGCCCGGGAGATTGATTGATCGCCAGAACGCGCGACAGGTGTTCCTTCTTAAGCGCAGGCGGAAGATCGACGTACTTCGCTGTGCTGTCGACGAGGTCTTCGACCACAGACCCTGCAAGTTCGCGGACAAAGTTCTCGAACCGACCGCAGAGATAAAGCAAGAGAGATCCAGCCAGAACCGGCAGGTCAGTTCGGACTTCACTCGCCTGACTCCAGAGTCGTCCTGCCGCCGAACGCTCGGAGTTCTCGACCAACTCGGGCTCCGGGTCCCGTTGAGCGGCATAAGACCTAAAGGATTCCAGGAAAGTTAGGAGAGACTCGACTCTCGCAGCATCACTGTCGAATTCTTCCTGCGCGGCTCGCGCGGCCGCCTCGATCATCCTCACTGCTACGCCTGAGTCGACCGCAGGATCGACTCAGCCGAGTCGACCCTGTCCTTGATGGCGCCGATCGTGTTGCCCCGCCCGACCAGTACGTCGTAAACGGCCGGCTCGGCCAATGCACTCCTTAGTGCCTCTCGGACGGCGTGCTCATCGAGCTCCATCGAGCGGTTTCTGCTCAACGCGATCATCAATGCGTCATAGAGCGGTCGACTCGGTCGTCCTGTGGTCGGCAACCTGAACGGATCGCCATTGAACAGATCGACGAGCCGGCCCAGGAGATCGATGTACTCGCTCTCCATGCGGTCGGCCGAAGCAGGATCAATGGAGGCGTTCGCAGCCATGTACCGATCGAGGATGCGCCGTAGAGACCCCCGCTTATCGCTTTCTAGTGCGTCGCGAAGAGCAAAGAAGCGTAGCACGAGTTCCGCATCTGCGAGCGACGCATAAATTGGATTTCCGAGTAGGTGCTCTGAGGGTTCTGCCTCCTCCCCTGGCGTGTATGGCGGGATGCCCCATGCCTGCGTGAACGGTGCTGAGCGGGCGAGTCGGATAAGCAGAGCGTTAAGAGCACCCGGATAAAGTGCATTCCGCAGCTCTTGTGGATTGAGTTGGATTCCACCGGTATTCAAGCGATCGAAGAGCACGCGGCGAACGTCGATCTCCTCTTCGCCGGAACTGTGGGTTTCTGCGAGAAGGACGACTGCGGGCAGGCTCCTACGCAGCAATCCGCGCTGCAAGATTTGCGGCAGATCGGTAAACCGCTTCCGATTTAGTTCCGGCCAGTACTCGAGCCCCGAGAGCGCGTACTCGTTCGCCAGGAAGGTCGAAACGGCGTCGAGCCGCTGGCGCCCATCGATCACCTCATATGCGTTGTAGTCGCGCTCGAACAGAAAGATGGGCGGTACGGGGATGTTCAACAAGAACGACTCGATCAGGAGCGACTTCTTCTTGTTGGTCCACCTAAGCCTTCGTTGATACGCGGGCGAAATGTCGATCAGTTCGCGACCGGGCTGTAGGGCATGGCGCAGGTAGTCGAGCGCGTAGTCCTTGGTCTCCCGAACCACACGGAGCTGGCTTTTCGCATACTTCTCTGCCGGATCCGTCGGCGATGGGGCGGCGGCACTCGCACTCGGTTCCTGAAACTCTTCATCCGATTCGTCCTCGAACCAGGTGTTGACCTCGTCTTCGTCCACGGCGGGTGCATCAGATGTCATGCCTCGACTCTAGGGGCTCCTACCCGCAAAGCGCGGTACCTCGGCCCCGGTGTAGGCGTGGCTCACGTGGTCAGTGTCGTGGCGCACGACGCTCTTGACACTTCTGTCCCAGGACCCGCTTGTCAGATCCCCTAGGGAACTAGGGGCGTACTGAGGGATCTCGGGTCAGGCCAGCCGCCAAGGTGGCCGAGCCAGGCGACGGCGAGCCAGGGGCCACTGATCCTGAACTCCACTCCCTGTCCGGTGATGGTCGCGACGCAGCGGTCTGCTGGTCCAAGACGCTGGTCGTCCGGAGTGAGCTGCACGAGCCGGTAGGCCTCGACGTCCAACTCGATACGACGGGGCAGTCCGGGTGGAGTGATCCAGACGGCGGTCGCGCTCATTCGCAGCCATGCCGGGTCCGCGTGCCTGCTGGGCACCCACGCTGCGTTGCCGTCAACGACCTTGCATTCGAACCCGCTGATTTCCTCGTGCGGATCGCACGGTAGCCGCTTGCGCGCGAGCGCGTTCGGCGAGTCGACCTGTGAAGCACCACCGACCATGTTCGACGCCAGGTCGATAGCCGCGCCAAATGCCCAGACGAGCCCGCCGAGCACGTTGCGGGCCAGCCTCAGACCGCGGGATCGCTTGCTCGGCGGCCGCCAGGTTACGACGTCGCGGATGCGTGGCTGGCGGCTCATTGCTCAACTCCGTCTCTGTCCCTGGGCCACGACGGGCCGGATGGGGCCCGCTGTGCCGTCATCGTGCCAGTTCTCGCCTCTAGGCACACCGCGGCGACAAGCACGTCCTGATACAGATGTGTCAAGCACGTCCCGAGACAGGACATCGACACGTCGGCGCTGCCGTGAGACCGGTGATGTGCGACATCGGAGTGCCAGCTGAGGTGCGACATCGGGGCTAGGAGATCGAGGGTTGCGCGGTCCGCGGCCACTGTTCTTGATGCTACGTCGATGGAGGTCTGGGGTCCTCGGCCGGGACCGGTCGCTTGGGTACCCTTCGTCGAGAAGCGCCGGGGTGCCCGCGCGCACCGCTGGCCCAGGAGGCACCGCTTTGATCGAGCTCTTCGGGGACGTCTTCGGCTGGCTCCTTGGTGGCCGATTGGGGCGACGGATCGTCAGGAGACGTAACGACCGCTTGCGAGCAGAGAGCAAGACCGAGGCGTCGGTTCGTCTGGTCGACGGCAAGGTGCGCGGCTTGTCAGAGCAGTGGATGCCAGCGGTCTGGTCGGTCGCACCCGGGCGCCTGACCAACTTCTCCGTCGTCGTGCCGGTCACTGACCTTCGGCGAGACGAGTCACGGCCCCCCGGATTCCGCGAGTCTTGGTCTGTAGACCCCGAGGCTCACATCTATCGGGCCAGGAGCAATGGAGCGACGATCAAGATCGCGCTGGCCTCGTCTCAGGCCGAGTGGGTCGTCGCCCTCCTTGTAGGGCATGAGTGCCCATAGACGGCTCACGCGTGTGGCTAGGAGACATCGGGCTGTGAGGACGATGAGGCGGACCTGACCATGAACTTGGCCGAACGCGTCACCCGTGACGTTCGACATTGGGCGGGGAGGTTCCATGAAGGTCGTAAAGGAGGCACCACAGGTGCTCTCGATCGGATTCGTCGTCGGAGGGCAGACCTCGACCAACAGCGGATGGGTCGAGGCGCTACGGCACCTGGGACGCGAGGTGATCGCGGCGCGTCAGGGGGTCACAGCCGATATCAACGTGAATGTCGAGTTCCACGTGCCGGGGAACCTCCTGGAGCCGGATTTCCAAGGTGTCCGAACCGGCACTTTCCGCAAGGCGGATCGGCTACTCAAAGTCCAGGTGGCGCTTCCGCCGAATGCCCCGGCTGAGCCCCGTGAGCCGCTGCTGGTCTACTTGTCAATGGCCGTTGACGCTGTCGACGCCTGGGCGCAGAAGCGCGTGGTTGCCGCCGATACAGCACCGCATCGATCACTCATCGCCGCACTTGGTGAGCGCCCTCCAGCCTCTGACCCGTGAGGACTTTCCCTACTGCCTCAAGCGCGCGGCTCCGCCGCGCGGTGGTCCGGCCGGGCGGAGCCCGCGCCGCGGGGCCCCGCGCTCCGCTCGCAAGCTCGCTGCGCGCACCCCACGGCGCACCCACCGGCCGAACCGCCGCGTCGCTGGCCGATGCGGGTAGGCGCTCAGTAGTAGTCGCGTTTCCGGCTCGCGGCGCCGACAACCGCCAATGCCGTCGCGAACACGGTCACGACCATGGCGGCGGTCAGTATCGCTGCGTCGTCCGGGAGCATCGGGCAGCCAGCGGGCGCATCGTCGTCAGGGCAGGTCCGCCAGGGCTGCAAGAAGTAGATGAACGACACCACCGCTCCGATCACGGCGAGCGTCGAACCGCCGATGATCAACGCCAATGATGTTCGTGTCCTCATCCGGCGAGGGTAGGGCATGGCGAGCTTGCTGTCGGTAACCGGGAAGAACTCCGCCCATGGCCGTCACGGTCCGAACTCGGAGACGCCCGGTCGCCATCTGGTTCTTGGTCGCGGCGCCTTCCTGGTTCTGGTTCAACGCGATTGCGCGTCTGCACCATCTCGCCGTCCGGCCCCGCACCGACAGCCGAGCATCCGGCCGTCTCCACCCCGCATCAAGGGCGCCTACGGCGTCGCTCCGCGATGGCCTGCGGCCACCCTTGACCCGGGCCTCCGACAGCCTCTTGTGCTCCGCTATCGGTCCGGCGCCACGAAGTGTGCGGCCACCGAACTCACGCCCCGGAGGGGCGCACCCCCCGCGCACCCCGGACCGTGCAGGAGTGGCCTCGAGCGCATCCGATGCACACGTGATGACGCCGAAATTCGGGCCTCGGACCCATCCACAGGCGCTCGTAATGAATAGGTCGTGGGTTCGATTCCCACAGGCGGCTCC
>NZ_JAPSKQ010000178.1 GCF_031181555.1 Streptomyces sp.
CGGGGCCCTTGCCGACGATGACGTCGACGCGGAAGTCCTCCATCGCCATGTAGAGCATCTCCTCGGCGGGCCGGGACATGCGGTGGATCTCGTCGAGGAAGAGGACCTCGCCCTCCTGGAGGGAGGAGAGGATCGCCGCGAGGTCGCCCGCGTGCTGGATGGCGGGGCCGGAGGTGATGCGGATGGGGGCGCCCATCTCGGCGGCGATGATCATCGAGAGGGTGGTCTTGCCGAGGCCGGGGGCGCCGGAGAGCAGCACGTGGTCGGCGGTGGCGCCCCGCGCGCGTGCGGCGCGCAGCACGAGGTCGAGCTGCTCGCGGACCTTCTCCTGGCCGATGAACTCGCCCAGGTCCTTGGGGCGCAGGGCGGCCTCGACGGCCTGGTCCTCACGGTCGGCGGACGCGCCGACGAGCCGCTCGGCGGCGGGGGTGTCGGTCGTGTCGTCCCAGTTCATTGCTCGTGCCTCGCGGGTCGCGGTCGGATGGGTCGTCGTACGAGGGTCTGGCCGGGTGTCCCGGTCAGCGCGCCCTGTTGAGCGTCTGCAGGGCCGCCTTCAGCAGCTGCCCCACCTGCGGGGTGCCCTCGGCCGCCTCGGCCTGCGGGGCCACGGCGGCCACCGCCTCGTCGGCCTCGCGGGTCGCGTACCCGAGGCCGATCAGGGCGGCGTGCAGCTGGTCGCGCCAGCCGGTGGTGACCGGGGCGCCGACGGCCGGTGCGCCGACCGGTTCGCCGAGGCGGTCCTTCAGCTCCAGGAGCAGCTTCTGGGCGCCCTTCTTGCCGATGCCGGGGACGGCGGTGAGTGCCTTCTCGTCACCGGTCGAGACGGCTCGGCGCAGGGCGTCCGGGGTGTGCACGGCCAGCATGGCCTGGGCGAGGCGGGGGCCGACGCCGCTGGCGGTCTGGAGCAGTTCGAAGGTCTGGCGCTCGTCGTCGTCGGCGAAGCCGTAGAGGGTGAGGGAGTCCTCACGGACGACCAGGGACGTGGCCAGCCGGGCCTGCTGTCCGAGGCGGAGGCCGGACAGCGTGTTCGGCGTGCACTGGACGGCCATGCCGACGCCGCCGACCTCGACGACCGCGGTGTCGGGAGAGAGGGCGGCGACGGTGCCGCTGACGAAGGCGATCATGCCGTACGGCCTTTCGTTGCATGTGCTGTGTGCAGGGCGACCGCCCGCTGGATTCGGTTCTGCGCGGGGGCGCGCCAGATGTGGCAGATGGCGAGGGCGAGCGCGTCGGCCGCGTCGGCGGGTTTCGGGGGCGCGGACAGCCGCAGCAGGCGGGTGACCATGGCGCCGACCTGCGCCTTGTCGGCGCGTCCGGAGCCGGTGACGGCGGCCTTGACCTCGCTGGGGGTGTGCAGGGCGACGGGGATGCCGCGGCGGGAGGCGCACAGCAGGGCGACGGCGCTGGCCTGGGCGGTGCCCATGACCGTGCGGACGTTGTGCTGGCTGAAGACGCGCTCCACGGCCACGTACTCCGGCCGGTGCTCGTCCAGCCACTGCTCGAGGCCCTGCTCGATGGCGACGAGTCGGTGGCCGAGGTCGGCGTCCGCCGGGGTGCGCACGACACCGACCCCGAGCATGGTGAGCGGTCGCCCGGCGACGCCTTCGACCACGCCGACGCCACACCGGGTCAGTCCCGGGTCCACCCCCAGTACGCGCACGCCCGGCCCTCCCTTTCGATCGCCTTTCGATCGCCTGTTTGTGCAGGCTATCGGGTGCCGCCGACAACGCGGGCAAAGCGACGGGCCGACGGGGACGCCCCCGTCGGCCCGTTGAGCCGGTCGAAGCCCGCGGCGGCGCTACGCGCCGACCTTCTCCATGATCTCGTCGCTCACGTCGAAGTTGGCGAAGACGTTCTGCACGTCGTCGCTGTCCTCCAGCGCGTCGATGAGCTTGAAGATCTTCTTCGCGCCCTCCTCGTCCAGCTCGACCTGCATGGTCGGGACGAAGTTGGCGTCGGCGGACTCGTAGTCGATGCCGGCGTCCTGCAGAGCGGTGCGGACCGCGACGAGGTCGGTCGGCTCGCTGATGACCTCGAAGGTCTCGCCGAGGTCGTTGACCTCCTCGGCGCCCGCGTCCAGAACGGCGCCGAGGACGTCGTCCTCGGTCAGCTCGCCCTTGGGGACGATCACCACGCCCTTGCGGTTGAACAGGTACGACACCGAGCCCGGGTCGGCCATGGAGCCGCCGTTGCGGGTCATGGCGACGCGGACCTCGGAGGCGGCGCGGTTGCGGTTGTCGGTGAGGCACTCGATGAGCACCGCGACACCGTTCGGACCGTAGCCCTCGTACATGATCGTCTCGTAGTCGGCGCCGCCGGCCTCGAGGCCCGCGCCGCGCTTGACCGCGGAGTCGATGTTCTTGTTCGGAACCGACGACTTCTTGGCCTTCTGAATGGCGTCGTACAGCGTCGGGTTGCCCTCGGGGTCCGCACCACCCATGCGGGCCGCGACCTCGATGTTCTTGATCAGCTTCGCGAAGAGCTTGCCGCGCTTGGCATCGATCACGGCCTTCTTGTGCTTCGTCGTGGCCCATTTAGAGTGGCCGGACATCTGCCTGTCTCCTTCGCGTAACCCATCTCTGCAACGAACGCAGGAATCCTACAAGGACTCGGCTGTCCGCTTCGCGCGCACCATGTCCACGAACAGGCCGTGCACGCGGTGGTCTCCGGTCAGTTCCGGGTGGAACGACGTGGCCAGCGCGTTGCCCTGGCGGACCGCGACGATGTGCCCGGCGTGCTCGGCCAGCACCTCGGCCCCGGCGCCGACGGACTCGACCCAGGGGGCGCGGATGAAGACGCCCTCCACGGGCTCGCCCGCGATGCCCTTGACGTCGACCGCGGCCTCGAAGGACTCGTTCTGCCGTCCGAACGCGTTGCGGCGCACGATCATGTCGATGCCGCCGACGGTCTCCTGCCCGGAGCGCGGGTCGAGGATCTTGTCGGCGAGCATGATCATGCCGGCGCAGGTGCCGTAGACGGGCATGCCGTCGCGCACGCGTGCGCGCAGGGGTTCCATCAGGCCGAACAGGACGGCCAGCTTGGAGATCGTGGTGGACTCGCCGCCGGGGAGGACGAGGCCGTCCACCTCGGCGAGTTCGCCGGGGCGCCGCACCGGCCTGGCCACGGCGTCGGCCGCGGCCAGGGCGATGAGGTGTTCCCGTACGTCGCCCTGGAGGGCCAGGACGCCGATGACAGGAGTGTTCATGGGTGATTACCAGCCGCGGTTGGCGTAGCGCTCGGTCTCGGGGAGGGTGTCGCAGTTGATGCCGACCATGGCCTCGCCGAGGTTGCGGGACGCGTCCGCGATGATCTTCGGGTCGTCGTAGAAGGTGGTCGCCTTCACGATGGCGGCGGCGCGCTTGGCCGGGTCGCCGGACTTGAAGATGCCGGAGCCGACGAAGACGCCCTCGGCACCGAGCTGGCGCATCAGCGCGGCGTCGGCCGGGGTGGCCACACCACCGGCGGAGAACAGCACCACCGGCAGCTTGCCCAGCTCGGCGACCTCCTTGACCAGCTCGTACGGAGCGCGCAGCTCCTTGGCGGCGGCGTACAGCTCGTGGTTGTCGTAGCCGCGCAGCCTGGCGATCTCGTTCTTGATCTGGCGCAGGTGGCGCACGGCCTCGACGACGTTGCCGGTGCCGGCCTCACCCTTGGAACGGATCATGGCGGCGCCCTCGGCGATGCGGCGCAGGGCCTCGCCCAGGTTGGTCGCACCGCAGACGAAGGGGGTGGTGAACGCCCACTTGTCGGAGTGGTTGACCTCGTCGGCGGGGGTGAGGACCTCGGACTCGTCGATGTAGTCGACGCCGAGCGACTGCAGCACCTGCGCCTCGACGAAGTGGCCGATGCGGGACTTGGCCATGACCGGGATGGAGACCGCGTCGATGATGCCCTCGATCATGTCCGGGTCGGACATCCGGGCCACGCCGCCGTCCTTGCGGATGTCGGCCGGGACCCGCTCCAGGGCCATGACGGCGACGGCGCCCGCGTCCTCGGCGATCTTCGCCTGCTCCGGCGTGACGACGTCCATGATCACGCCGCCCTTGAGCTGCTCGGCCATGCCGCGCTTCACGCGCGCGGTGCCGGTCTCGGGACCCTGGTTTTCGGAGAGCGTGCTGGACACGAATGACCTCGCTGAGGGGAAAGAGGGGTTTCTGCAGCACCGAGGAAACGTGAGCGGACCAGTCCACAGCAAGGGCCAATGGAAAGGCGGTGGACCCTTTTCGCTCGGCGGCGGTTCTCCGGACGGCCGGATCCCGCCGCTACGCCGCCCTCTCTATCAGTGCCGCCGGCGGTTCGTCGTCCATCTCGAAGGCCATCGGGAACGGCGCGTGCCCCGCCAGCCGGAACCAGCGCACCTTGCGGTGCCGCCGCAGCGCCCGCGCGGCCCGTACCGCGTCGTTGTGGAAGCGGCGGGCCATGGGCACCCTGCGCACCGCCTCGGCGAGTTCCAGGGCCGCCTCCTCTCCCCCGGGCGCCTCTCTGACCGCGTCCACCTGCTGCGTCTCGGCGAAGACCGCGCGCAGCGCCTGGCTCAGCTCGCTCTCGGCGACCTCGCGCTGCTCCTCCACCGCCTGCCGCGCGGCGTGCGCGGCCTCGTAGAGCACGATCGAGGCGGCCGGGTCGAGCACCCCGGAGGTGGCCAGTTCCTGGGCGACGGAGGCGCGGCGCAGCAACTGCGCGTCGAGCGCGGCCCGGGCGGCGTCGATACGGGCGTGCAGCCGGTCCAGCCGTCCCGCCGTCCAGCTCAGGTAGAGGCCGATCGCGAGGAGGGCGACGAGGATCCAGATGAGGGTTGCGGTCACGGGCGGCAAGGCTACCGGGGTGCTCCGCCGGGCCGGACGGGGTGCCCGGGGTGGGTGACGGCACCCGGGAAAGTGCCGTCGGCTGCGGGTGCCGTCCCCGGGGGGGGTGCGCCCCCGGATCCCCGCTCCGGCCCGGACGGCCTCGTCCTCGGACTCCCCCGGGCTCCACGGGCAGGGGGTGCCTCCGGGCGGGCTGTTCCCCCGCCCCCGGTTCTCAGTCCCGGGCCAGGCCGAAGCGTGCCAGGAGACCCGTCGTGCGGTCGTCCGCCGCCACCGCCGCCGCCCCCGCCGTCACCGTCTCGTACACCGACAGGATGTCCGCGCCGACGGTGGACCAGTCGAAGCGGCGGACGTGGGCGCTGCCGCGTTCGCGCAGCTTCGCGCGGCGCTCGGGGTCCTCCAGGAGGCGTACCGCGGCCTCGGCGAGCGCGTCCGCGTCCTCGTTGGGGAACAGCTCGCCCGCCGCCCCCTGGTCGAGGACCTGTGCGAAGGCGTCCAGGTCGGAGGCGAGCACCGGGGCGCCCGCGGACATGGCCTCGACCAGGATGATGCCGAAGCTCTCGCCGCCGGTGTTGGGCGCCACGTACAGGTCGACGCTGCGCAGGAAGCGGGCCTTGTCCTCGTCGCTGACCATGCCGAGGAACTCGACGCGCGGGCGCAGTTCCCGCGGCAGCGACTCGACGGCCTCCTTCTCGTCGCCGCGGCCCGCGACCAGCAGCCGTGTCTGCGGGCGGGCGGCGAGGATCTTCGGCAGGGCCCTCATCAGCACCGGCAGGCCCTTGCGGGGCTCGTCGATGCGGCCTATGAAGCCGATGGTGTCGCCCTGCCACTTCGGGTTGGGCTCGGCCTCGGCGAAGAAGCCGACGTCGACGCCGTTCGGGATCACCACCGCGTCCCCGCCCAGGTGCTCGACGAGGGTCCGGCGGGCGTACTCGCTCACCGCGATCCGGGCGCTGATCTTCTCCAGGGCGGCCTGCAGGATCGCGTACGCGGCGATCATGGCCCGGGAGCGCGGGTTGGACGTGTGGAAGGTGGCGACGATCGGCCCCTCGGCCGCCCAGCAGGCCAGCAGGCCGAGCGAGGGCGAGGTCGGCTCGTGGATGTGGATGACGTCGAACGCGCCCTCGTGCAACCAGCGCCGCACCCGCGCGGCCGACAGGAAGCCGAAGTTGAGCCGGGCCACCGACCCGTTGTACGGCACCGGCACCGCGCGGCCCGCCGAGACGACGTACGGCGGCAGCGGGGTGTCGTCGTCGGCCGGGGCGAGGACGGACACCTCGTGACCGAGGCGGATGAAGTACTCGGCCAGGTCACGGATGTGGAACTGGACGCCCCCCGGTACGTCCCAGGAGTACGGGCAGACGATGCCGATCCTCACGGGGTCCCCTTCTGGTCCTTCTCGGGGTCCCGCGCGGGGTCGAGGTCCTTGACCCACAAGCGCTGCAGCATGTGCCAGTCCTCCGGATGGTCGGCGATCCCCGTGGCGAAGGCGTCGGCCAGCGCCTGTGTCATGACAGACGTCTTCTCGGCGCGCGTACCTGACCGGGGGACCTCGACCGGCGGATGGACCCGGCCGCGCATCGTGGACGAGTCGTGGTACCAGAGCGTCGCCGGCAGCAGCAGCGCACCGGTGTGCTGGGCGAGCAGCGCGGGGCCGGCCGGCATCCGGGCGGTCTCGCCGAAGAAGTCGACCTCGACGCCGGAGGCGGACAGGTCCCGGTCGGCGACCAGGCAGACCAGTCCGCCGTCGCGCAGCCGCCGGGCCAGCGTGCCGAAGGCGCTGCCGCCGCTGTGCGGGAGCACCTCCATGCCGAGGCCCTCGCGGTAGGCGACGAACCGGTCGTAGAGCGTCTCCGGCTTCAGCCGCTCGGCGACGGTGGTGAAGGGTATGCCCAGCTCGGTGGTGGCCCAGGCGCCGGCGAGGTCCCAGTTGGCGAGGTGCGGCAGCGCCAGGACGACGCCCTTGCCGGCCGCCAAGCCGTCGGTCAGGTGGTGGAGGTCCTCGGGGACGAAGCCGCCCTTGATGCGTTCGGCGCTCCAGGCGGGCAGCCGGAAGGACTCCATCCAGTAGCGCAGGTACGACCGCATGCCCGCGCGGGAGAGCTCGGCGAGCCGCGCGGGGCTCGCGTCGGGCACCACGCGCGCGTAGTTGCGCTCCAGCCGCTCCACGCCCTTGCCGCGCTGCTTCCAGGCGAGGTCGGCGATGGTCCGCCCGAGGCGGACGGCGACCGGCTCCGGGAGCTTCTTCACCGTGCTCCAGCCGGCGCCGTACAGGGCGTCGGTCAACCGCTCCCGGGCGTTCACGTCGCGGCCTCGCTCCCCCGGGACCGCTGCCGGTCCGCGGCCTCGGCCTCGGCGGACTCCCGGCGCACGGTGACGACCCGCTGGATCAGCGTGACGAGGCTGCCGACCGCGACGATCCACAGGGCGACGGGCAGCAGGTACCGGATGCCGGGCACGCCGAACGCGTGCAGGCCCGCGAGACCGGCCGCGACCAGCGAGATCACGAGCCGCTCGGCCCGCTCGACGAGCCCGTTGACGGCGACCGGCAGGCCGATCGACTCGCCGCGCGCCTTGGTGTACGACACCACCTGGCCGCTGGCCAGGCAGAAGATCGAGACGGCGCACAGGACGTTGTCGTCGCCGCCGCCCGCGTACCACAGGGCGAAGCCGCCGAAGATCGCGCCGTCGGCGACCCGGTCGAGGGTGGAGTCCAGGAAGGCGCCCCAGCGGCTGGAGCGGCCCAGCTGGCGGGCCATGTTGCCGTCGACGAGGTCGGAGAACACGAACAGCGTGATCACGACCGTGCCCCAGAAGAACTCACCCATGGGGTAGAAGACCAGCGCGCCCGCGACCACACCCGCGGTACCGATGAGCGTGACCGTGTCGGGGCTGACCCCCCGCCGGATGAGAAACGCGGCGAACGGTGTGAGGACACGCGTGAAGAATGCACGCGCGTACTTGTTCAGCATGGCCTTCCCGACGGTCGGTGTGGCCGCGTGGCCCCTGCTGGCCACCGGCGGGCCCAATCGTAGCCACGCGCGCGCGTGGGCGGCGGCGGGGCACCCGGACGCCTGCGCGGAGGCCCGTCAGGACGGTGGTCCGCGGAGCCGTGAGCCGGGCCGGACGACGGGGTGGCGTCCTTCGTATGGACGCACCGTGACGGGAGTGGAAAGCTCGAAGAACCGCGGGCGTCGCCGGAGCCGCACCGCACGCGGATTCCGCGGGTCCGCGCCCACAGCGACCTCACCGTGCACGGGAGGCAGGATCATGGGCGACAAGGCGCACACACACCCCGGAGCCGCCGGCAGGGCACAGGCGGCCGACCACCCCGCGTCCGTACGGAATGTGGTGCTGGTCGGCCACTCCGGATCGGGCAAGACGACCCTGGTGGAGGCTCTCGCGCTGACCGCGGGAGCGGTGAACCGGGCGGGCCGCGTGGAGAACGGCGGCACCGTCTCCGACTACGACGAGATCGAGCACCGGCAGCAGCGCTCCGTACAGCTCTCGCTGGTGCCGGTCGAATGGGACGGCATCAAGGTCAACCTGCTGGACACCCCCGGATACGCCGACTTCGTCGGGGAGCTCAGGGCCGGTCTGCGAGCGGCGGACGCGGCCCTCTTCGTCGTCTCGGCCTCGGACGGCGTGAACGGCTCGACCCGGATGGTGTGGGACGAGTGCGCGGCGGTCGGCATGCCGCGCGCCATCGTCGTCACGCACCTCGAGGCGGCCCGCGCGGACTTCGAGGAGATGACCCGGATCTGCGCGGAGGCCTTCGGCGGGGACGACCCCGACGCCGTGCTGCCGCTGTACCTGCCGTTGCGCGGCCCGGAGGGACCCGACGGGCACGCGCCCGTGACGGGGCTGGTCGGACTGCTGTCGCAGAAGCTGTTCGACTACTCCACCGGCGAGCGCAAGGAGTCCGAGCCCGGGGAGGACCAGCTGCCGCTGATGGAGGGGGCCCGCAGCCGGCTCATCGAGGGGATCATCGCCGAGAGCGAGGACGAGACCCTCATGGACCGCTACCTCGGCGGCGAGCGGATCGACACCAGGACGCTGATCGAGGACCTGGAGCGGGCGGTCGCGCGCGGGGTGTTCTTCCCCGTCCTGGCCGCCGCCCCCGCGGCCGAGGGCGCCCGCCAGGGGCTCGGCACGGTCGAGCTCCTGGAGTTGGTCACGGGCGGCTTCCCCACCCCCCTGGAACACGGCACCCCGCGCGTGACCACCGTGGACGGCCGGCCGCGCGAGCTGAAGCCGTGCGACCCCGACGCGCCCCTGGTCGCGGAGGTCGTGAAGACCTCGTCCGACCCGTACGTCGGCCGGCTCTCGCTGATCCGGGTCTTCTCCGGCACCCTGCGCGCCGACCAGACGGTGCACGTCTCCGGGCACGGAATGGCCGACCGGGGCCACGAGGACCACGACGTCGACGAGCGGATCGGCGCCCTGTCCACACCGTTCGGCAAGCAGCAGCGGCCGGTGTCGCACGTCATCGCGGGCGATCTCGCGTGTGTGGCGAAACTGAGCCGCGCGGAGACCGGGGACACCCTGTCCGCCAAGGACGACCCGCTGCTCATGGAACCCTGGGAGATGCCCGACCCGCTGCTGCCGCTGGCCATCCAGGCGCACAGCAAACCCGACGAGGACAAGCTGTCGCAGGGGCTGGCGCGGCTGGTGGCCGAGGACCCGACGATGCGGCTGGAACAGAACCAGGACACGCACCAGGTGGTCCTGTGGTGCCTGGGCGAGGCGCACGCGGACGTGGCCCTGGAGCGGCTGCGCAGCCGCTACGGCGTCCAGGTCGACGTCGTACCGCACCGGGTCGCGCTCAGGGAGACGTTCGGGGACAAGGCGGCCGGGCGCGGCCGGCACGTCAAACAGTCCGGCGGTCACGGACAGTTCGCGATCTGCGAGATCGAGGTGGAGCCGCTGCCGGGCGGCTCGGGCATCGAGTTCGTGGACAAGGTGGTCGGCGGGGCCGTACCGCGGCAGTTCATCCCGTCCGTCGAGAAGGGCGTCCGGGCCCAGGCCGCCAAGGGGGTCGCCGCGGGGCATCCGCTGATCGACGTGCGGGTGACGCTGCTGGACGGCAAGGCGCACTCGGTGGACTCCTCCGACGCCGCGTTCCAGACGGCGGGCGCGCTGGCACTGCGGGAGGCGGCCTCGGCCGCGAAGATCCATCTGCTGGAGCCGGTGGCCGAGGTGAGCGTCCTGGTCGGCGACGACTACGTGGGCGCGGTGATGAGCGACCTGTCCGGCCGGCGCGGCCGGGTGCTCGGCACCGAGCAGTCGGCGGGCGGGCGCACGCTCGTCAAGGCCGAGGTGCCGGAGATCGAGATCGGCCGGTACGCCGTCGACCTGCGTTCCCTGTCGCACGGCACCGCCCGCTTCAGCCGCCGGTACGCGCGGCACGAGCCGATGCCGCCCCAGATCGCGGAACGGGTCCGCGAAGAGGCGCGCGCCGCCTCGTAGCCGGCGCCGGGCGCCCGTGGCCGCTCCCCACGGGCGCCCGCGTACGCCTGTCCCTTCGGGTGGCTTCGGAGTGCTTCACCTCTTGCCGGCGGACGGCTTCTGCCGTCCGCCGACGGATGCCGGGGGCTACGGATACGCTGAAGACCTGATCAACAGGTGTGCGCAGCAAGGAAGTCGGGAAGGCCGCAAGACGACAGTCGCGGCGATCGGGGGCGGGAATGACCGTTGAGAGCGGTTACGCGGACTTCTTCGGTCCGCAGGTGCCGCGCACGGGCGACGAGGGACAGACGCCGACGTTCGCGCTGGCCTCGGCGGCCTACCGGGACAACGAGGCCGAGGAGATACTCAAGGCCAACAACGAGTGGCACCAGTCGGCGGTCGGCAAGCCCCGGCTGAAGCTGTTCCGGCCGAACCTGGGCGAGGCGTTCTCCCGGGCGATCATCGACCGGATGCTGGGCTCCGGGCGGGCGCCGCTCATCCAGTCCTTCGGCACCCAGCCGCAGGTGGTGGTGGAGCACGCGCTCGCGGCGCACCGCATCCGCCGGGAGCGCGACAACTGGCTGAGCGCCGTCATGGTCCTGTGCGGCCTGCTGTTCCTGCCCGGCCTCCTCGTGTGGCTGCTGGTCTTCCAGATCCGCGCCACCGTCGGCAAACGGGAGGACAAGCGGGCCGGCGCACTCGCGACGACCCTGCTCGTCGCGGTGGGCGCGCTCGCGGTGCTGTTCCTGATCCGCCTGCCGTTCGGCGGCTTCTGGGGCTGGTACGCGCGCGCGGCGGTGGTCGCCCCGGTGGTCGGCTGGTTCTGGGCCAAGCACATCTGCGAACGCACCGCGAGGGACCTCAGAGAGCGCTGGAGCAGCCTGCTCTCCGGCAGCAGCGTCGGCGCCAAGGTGCCCGAGGCGGTGCCGAGCAGCCCCAATGAGACGGCGGCCGAGCAACTGCGCCAGTCCCTCGCCCGGCTCAGCGCCGAGCAGCAGTCCAACTCCGTGTTCTACGCGGGCCCCAAGGGCATCCTCGGCATGGGCACGCGCTGGGGCAGCTGGCAGCTCGCCGAGGACCTGGTGCCGGCCGACCCGGACCGGGAGATCCACCCGTTCCGCAGCTGGGACGTCGTCAAGGCCATCCACGACCGGCTGCGGATGCTGGAGCGCGGGCCCCTGCACACCGGGGGCTTCCCCAAGCCGTCGATACGGCACTGGATCGTCACGCCCATCGGCGAGAACGCCGACGCGGTCTCCCGGCCCGAGGGCACGGACGTCGAGGCGTACCAGGTCAAACCGCACGCCATACAGGACATCTGCAACAAGCAGCAGTTCGGCGCGGGCGACCGGCACTACCTGGGTGTCCAGTGGACGCTGTGGGACGGCCAACTGGTCCTCACCATGCTCATCACCGTGACCGTGCTGCACGAGACGCTGCGCATCGAGGTGACCGGGCACGCGCTGGGACCGGTGCACTCCCTGTTCACCACCAAGCCGGCGGCCAAGGAGAAGGAGGTCCAGAAGTCGATCAAGTTCTGGGAGACCCGGAAGGTGAAGCTCCCCCTGGTCGACACGGACGAGGTGGTGCGCCTGGCGGCCCGTGCGCCCCTGACCTGGTATCCGCCGCTGCTGTACTGGCTGGGCGGCAAGCTGAGCCTGCCGGAGCCCTTCGGGCTGCGGCACGCCTGGGCGGACCAGCCGTGGCGGCACCGCTTCATGGCCGACGACGCGCTGCGCGCGGCGGCGCCGGTGCTGCGGGTGGTGCACTCGGCGGCCATCAAGGTGCTGGAGGAGAACGGCGTGGACACGGAGAAGTTCGGCACGCGGTCGTCGTTCCTCAGCACGGCGGTGCAGGACGCGTCGCCGCGAAAAGCGGACGTGTACGACGCGTAACGGTGCGGGAACCGCGGGCAG
>NZ_JAPSKQ010000179.1 GCF_031181555.1 Streptomyces sp.
CCGTTCTTCGGCTACTTCACCGGCTGGACGTACTGGCTGATGTGGGTGGTCACCGGCATGGCCGAGCTGACCGCCGCCGCCATCTACATCAACTACTGGTTCCCGGCGATCCCGCAGTGGACGTCGGCGCTGGTCTTCCTGATCATCCTGTTCGCGGCCAACCTGATCTCGGTGAAACTGTTCGGCGAGATCGAGTTCTGGTTCTCGATGATCAAGGTCACCGCGATCATCGGCATGATCGTGATCGGTCTCGGCGTGCTCACCCTCGGCTTCAGCCAGGCCGGTGACACCGCCTCCGTCTCCAACCTGTGGGCCTTCGACGGCTTCTTCCCCAAGGGCATCGGCTCGTCCCTGATGACCCTGCAGGGCGTCATGTTCGCCTACCTCGCCGTCGAGCTCGTCGGCGTCACGGCGGGCGAGTCCGAGAACCCGGAGAAGACCCTCCCCAAGGCGATCAACACCCTGCCCTGGCGCATCGCGCTGTTCTACGTCGGCGCGCTCACCGTCATCCTGTGCGTGGTCAAGTGGACCGAGTTCTCCGACGGCGCCAGCCCCTTCGTGAAGGCGTTCGCGGTCATCGGCATCCCGGCCGGCGCCGGCATCGTCAACTTCGTCGTGCTGACCGCCGCCCTGTCGTCCTGCAACTCCGGCATGTACTCCACCGGCCGCATGCTGCGCACCCTCGCCGACAACGGCGAGGCCCCGCGGGTCTTCCAGCGGCTGTCGTCCACCAAGACCCCGGCGCTCGGCATCGCCACCTCGGTGGTCTTCATGGGCATCGGCGTGGTCCTGAACTACGTCGTCCCGGAGAAGGCCTTCGGCTACGTCACCTCCGTCGCCACCGCGGCCGGCATCTGGACCTGGCTGATGATCCTGATCAGCCACGTCCGCTACCGCCGCCAGGTCGTCGCGGGCCGGCTGCCCGCCTCGTCCTTCCCGGCGCCCGGCGGCTCGGTCTGCTCCTGGATCGCCATCGCGTTCCTGCTCTTCGTCACCGCCCTGATCGCGATCGACGCGGACGCCCGCATCTGCCTGTACGTGATGGCCGGCTGGGCCGTCGCCCTGGGCATCGGCTGGGCCGTCCTCAAGAGCCGCAACCCGGAGGTCACCGAGCGCCGCGAGCCGGACTTCGAGAAGGTCGGCTGACCCCCGCGCAGGACGCCCGGCCGCGGGGAGTACTCGTGGCACTCCCCGCGGCGGCCGCTCAGGGCGTCCGGCATGCGGGCCGCCGCGTACCACCCCTCGGTACGCGGCGGCCCGTCTGCTTATCCTGAGCCCCATGCTGACCATCACCCAGGCCCTGTACGACCAGATCGTCGCCCACGCGCGCGAGGACCACCCCGACGAGGCGTGCGGCGTGGTGGCGGGCCCGGTGGGCTCCGGCCGCCCCGAGCGCTTCATCCCCATGCTGAACGCGGCCCGCTCGCCCACGTTCTACGAGTTCGACTCCCAGGACCTGCTGAAGCTGTACCGCGAGATGGACGACAACGACGAGGAGCCGGTGGTCATCTACCACTCCCACACCGCGACCGAGGCCTACCCCTCCCGCACCGACATCTCCTACGCCAACGAGCCCGGCGCCCACTACGTCCTGGTCTCCACCGCCGACACCGACGGCGCCGGCGAGTTCCAGTTCCGCTCCTTCCGGATCCTGGACGGCGAGGTCACCGAGGAGGAGGTCAAGGTCGTCGAGGCCTACTGATCCCGCATGCCGAAATCCAGGCGTCCGCGATGTGGGATCACACTCCGGATCCCGGACCGGGAATCGATACGATGACCCCATGGTTCTTCTCGACGTGAGCGACAAGGCGCCGGGCGCACTGCTCGTGGCGCGGCTGCACGTCGACCTGTGCAGGCTGAACAGCGCCATCTGTTGACGTTCCGCCGCCGCCGTACGGCCGTGGGCCGCGGCGGCTCCTCCGGTGCCGAAGGCCCCGGAGGACCCCAGCGCGCCGTTTCGAACCTACGACACCTTCCGACAGGAGCCCTCAGCCATGGCCATCGAGGTCCGCATCCCGACCATCCTCCGCCAGTACACCGACGGTCAGAAGGCGGTGGAGGGCACCGGGAACACCCTCGCCGAGCTCTTCGCCGACCTCGAGACCCGGCACACGGGCATCCACGCCCGCATCGTGGACGGCGAGCAGCTGCGCCGCTTCGTCAACGTCTACCTGAACGACGAGGACGTCCGCTTCCTCGACGGCATCAACACCAAGCTGTCCGACGGCGACAACGTCACGATCCTGCCGGCCGTCGCAGGAGGTTCTGCCGCGGCGAAGCCGCGTCCGGCCGGGGTGGCGGCCGGGCGGCGGGCGGGAACGGCCTGACCGGCGATGCGTTACGACTCCCCGCTGGCCGCGGTGGGCAACACCCCCCTGGTGCGCCTGCCGCGGCTGTCTCCGTCCGCCGACGTCTCGATCTGGGCCAAGCTGGAGGACCGCAACCCCACCGGCTCGGTCAAGGACCGTCCGGCCCTGCACATGATCGAGCAGGCGGAGAAGGACGGCCGCCTGACCCCGGGCTGCACCATCCTCGAGCCGACCAGCGGCAACACCGGCATCTCGCTCGCCATGGCCGCGAAGCTCAAGGGCTACCGCATGGTGTGCGTGATGCCCGAGAACACCTCGCAGGAGCGCCGCGACCTGCTCGGCATGTGGGGCGCGGAGATCATCTCCTCCCCGGCCGCGGGCGGCTCCAACACCGCCGTACGGGTCGCCAAGGAGCTCTCCGCCGAGCACCCGGACTGGGTGATGCTCTACCAGTACGGCAACCCCGACAACGCCGGCGCGCACTACGCCACCACCGGCCCCGAGATCCTCGCCGACCTGCCCTCCATCACGCACTTCGTGGCCGGCCTCGGCACCACGGGCACCCTGATGGGCGTCGGCCGCTACCTGCGCGAGCACAAACCGGACGTGCGGGTCGTCGCCGCCGAACCGCGCTACGACGACCTGGTCTACGGCCTGCGCAACCTCGACGAGGGCTTCGTCCCCGAGCTGTACGACGCCTCCGTCCTCACCACCCGCTTCTCGGTCGGCTCCGCCGACGCGGTCACCCGCACGCGCGAACTGCTCCAGCAGGAGGGCATCTTCGCCGGCGTCTCCACCGGCGCGGCCCTGCACGCGGCGATCGGCGTCGCGAAGAAGGCACTGAAGGCGGGGGAGTCCGCCGACGTCGTCTTCGTCGTCGCCGACGGCGGCTGGAAGTACCTGTCGACCGGCGTGTACACGGCCGCGACGACGGAGGAGGCCATCGAAACGCTCCAGGGCCAGCTCTGGGCGTAGGGCAGGGCGCCCGCACAGCGGAGACCCGAGGGGCCGGAGGGACACCTCCGGCCCCTTCTCGCGTTCCCGGCGGACGTCACCCCGCGAGATACCGCACCTGGTCCCACAGCACCGGGTCGACCACGCCCACCCGGCGCCGGAAGTCCCCCACCGGCACCTCGCGCAGCTCGTCCGCCTCCAGGAAGCTCGCCCGCCCCTGCGCGTCCCCGACGGAGCCCGGGGGCAGCGCGATCACTCCCGCCCGCTCGTCCCGGAACCTCGTCGTGATCTTCGCGACGGTCACCCGCTCCCCGTGCACCGCCAGCACCAGACACGGCCGGTCCTTGCTCCCGGGCCCGTCCTCGTAGGGCACCCCGGCCCACCAGATCTCCGCCGGCCGCGGCCGGTCCGCGTCCGTACCGGCCCGCCCCCTCGGCCGGGAGAACCGGATCCGGCGCTCCCGGGGCGGCCGCCGCCCCCGGCCCCACCCGTCGACGAGCACGGCGACCAGCGCGAGCAGCACCACCGCGGCGAAGGCGAGCCACCAGGACGTGTCCATGTCCCGACGGTACCGGCGCGGGCCGCCCCCGCGCGCCCCCCGGAAGCCTCGCTTCCAGCCGAACCGGTGACAGCACAGGTGAGTTCGCCCACAACAGCCCCTGGCGGAGGAGCGACCAAAGGTTTTGCGCCTTACGCTCGACAAACCGCACGACCCCCGTCTTCACATCCCCGCCAGCGGAGGTTTCTGCTTCATGAAGCTCACCGTCGTCGGCTGCTCGGGGTCGTTCCCGTCCGCGGAGTCGGCCTGCTCGAGCTACCTCGTCGAGGCCGACGGCTTCCGGCTGCTTCTCGACCTGGGCAACGGCGCCCTGGGCGAGCTGCAGCGCCACTGCGGTCTCTACGACCTCGACGCGATCTTCCTCAGCCATCTGCACGCCGATCACTGCATCGACATGTGCGCGTACTTCGTGGCGCGCTACTACCGGCACGACGGCGGCCGCTGCGCCCCCCTCCCGGTCTTCGGGCCCGAGGGCACGGAACACCGGCTGACCACCGCCTACGCCGACACCCCCTCGGCCTCCTCCATGAGCGAGGTCTTCGACTTCCACACGGTCAAGCCGTCCACCTTCGAGATCGGCCCGTTCACCGTCCACACCGAGCGCGTCGCGCACCCGGTGGAGGCGTACGGCATCCGCATCGAGCACGGCGGGAAGACGCTGACCTACTCCGGCGACACGGGAGTGAGCCCGGCCCTGGACGGACTCGCCCGCGACGCCGACCTGTTCCTGTGCGAGGCCGCCTTCACGCACGGCAAGGAGAACATCCCCGACCTGCACCTCAACGGCCGCGAGGCGGGTGAGACCGCGGCCCGCGCCCACGCCCGCCGCCTGGTCCTCACCCACATCCCCCCGTGGACCGACCCGCAGGTCAACCTCGCCGACGCCCGCGCGGTGTACGACGGCCCGGTGGAGCTGGCGGCGCCGGGCGCGACGTACGAGATCTGACGCCGAGGCGCGACGACGAGGCCCCGGAGCCGTCATCGGCTCCGGGGCCTCGGTCATGCCGTACGTGCCGTACGAGGACGGCTCACGCCTTCGTGGTGTCCTCGAGCTCCTCCTCGGGCTCACGGCCCGGGGTCGGCAGGTTGAACTTGGCGATGGCGAAGCGGAAGACCACGTAGTAGATCGCCGCGAACACCAGGCCGATCGGGATGATCAGCCAGGGCTTGGTCGACAGGTTCCAGTTGAGCGCGTAGTCGATGAAGCCCGCCGAGAAGGTGAAGCCCGCGTGCACTCCGAGCGCCCAGGTGATCGCCATCGACAGGGCCGTCAGGACGGCGTGGATCACGTACAGCGCCGGGGCGATGAACATGAACGCGAACTCGATCGGCTCGGTCACACCGGTCACGAAGGAGGTCAGCGCGAGGGAGACCATCATGCCCGTCACGGCCTTGCGGCGCTCCGGGCGGGCGGCGTGCGCGATGGCGATGGCGGCGGCCGGCAGACCGAACATCATGATCGGGAAGAAGCCCGACATGAACTGCCCCGCGTCCGGGTCACCGGCGAAGAAGCGGTTCAGGTCACCGTGGACCACCTCGCCCGCGGCGTTGGTGAAGTCACCGATCTGGAACCAGGAGACGGTGTTGACGAACTGGTGCATGCCGACCGGGATCAGCGCGCGGTTGACGAGACCGAACAGACCCGCGCCGAGGGCGCCCAGCTCGGTGATCCACTCACCGACGTTCGAGATGCCCTCGCCGATCGGCTCCCAGACCAGGCCGAAGAAGACGCCCATCGCGGTGCCGACGAAGGCCATGATGATCGGGACGAGACGGCGGCCGTTGAAGAAGCCGAGCCAGTCCACCAGCTTCTTGCGGTGGTAGCGCTGCCACAGCACCGCCGCCAGCAGACCCATCAGGATGCCGCCGAGGACACCGGGGTTGTTGTAGGTGGCGGCTATGTCCGCGCCGTCCTGCACCTTCGCCTCGGTGACCGGGAAGGCCTTCAGGACGTTGCTGTAGACCAGGAAACCGACGAGGGCGGCGAGCGCCGTGGAACCGTCGGCCTTCTTGGCGAAGCCGATGGCCACGCCGATGCAGAACAGCATCGGCAGGTTGTCGAAGATGGCGCCGCCCGCGGTGGCGAACACGGCCGCGACCTTGTCCCAGCCGAGGCCGTCGGCGCCGAAGACGTCGGGCTGACCGAGCCGCAGCAGGATGCCGGCCGCCGGCAGGACGGCGATCGGGAGCTGCAGGCTGCGGCCGACCTTCTGCAGGCCTTGGAAGAGGCCGGATCCCCGCTTCTTTGCGGGGGCCGCCGATGCGGTGGCGGTGCTCATACATCCTCCATCGGGTGGTGGTCTACACCACTCAGTGGTGTAGACCTGTTGTAGCACGATGAAGGCCGCGTAAGGAACCCGCGAATCCTGCTACCGGCGGGCTACGCACCGTGCCCTTCCGGAGCCCTGGACGGAGCCGCCCCGCAGCCGCCCGGCGAGCACCCTCCGGGCACGCCGAAAAGCCCCCGGACCGAGCGGTCCGAGGGCCCCGACAGCCAAGCCCAGCCTAGGAGATCACGCCTTCGTGATGTCCTCGACCTCCTCCTCCGGCTCCCGCCCCGGAGTCTTCAGATCGAACTTCGTGATCGCGAAGCGGAAGACGACGTAGTAGACCGCCGCGAAGCACAGGCCGACCGGGATGATCAGCCACGGCCTGGTGGCCAGGTTCCAGTTGATGACGTAGTCGATGAGCCCGGCCGAGAAGCTGAACCCGTCCTTCACCCCCAGCCCCCACGTCACCGCCATCGACACGCCCGTCAGCACCGCGTGGATCACGTACAGCGCCGGCGCGATGAAGAGGAAGGAGTACTCCAGCGGCTCGGTGATACCGGTCACGAACGACGTCAGAGCCACCGACAGCATCAGCCCGCCGACCTCCTTGCGGCGGTGGGGCCTCGCGCAGTGCGTGATCGCCAGCGCGGCGGCCGGCAGGGCGAACATCATGATCGGGAAGAAGCCGGTGGTGAACTGGCCCGCGGTCGGATCGCCCGCCAGGAACATGTTGATGTCACCGTGCACCACCGTGCCGTCCGGCTTGGTGTAGCTGCCGAACTGGAACCACATCGGCACGTTCAGGAACTGGTGCAGCCCGATCACCAGCAGCGCCCGGTTGGCCACGCCGAACACGCCCGCCCCCCACGCGCCCAGGTCGCTGAGCCAGTCGCTGAAGCTCTCCAGCGCGTCGCCGATCGGCGGCCAGATCCACAGGCACAACGCCGCGAACAGGATCGCCACGAACGCCATGATGATCGGCACCAGCCGGCGCCCGTTGAAGAAGCCCAGCCAGTCCACCAGCCTGGTGCGGTGGAACCGCTGCCAGAAGTAGGCCGCCAGCAGCCCCATGACGATGCCGCCGAAGACCCCCGGGTTCTGGTAGGTGAAGGCGGTCACCGTCCCCGACCCGTCGGTCAGCCGGCACCCGATCTGCGGCACCGCCTCCGACCCCTCCGGACAGTCCTCCGGGAACTGCCGCAGCACGTTGAAGTAGACGAGGAACCCCGCCACCGCCGCCAGCGCCGTCGAACCGTCCGCCTTCTTCGCCATGCCGATGGCCACACCGACGCAGAACAGCAGCGGCAGCCCCAGCGAACCGTCCAGCAGCGCGCCGCCCGCACCCACCATCACCTTGGAGACGTTCGTCCAGCCGAGACCGTCGTCCCCGAACACGTCCGGCTGCCCCAGCCGGTTGAGGATGCCCGCCGCCGGCAGCACCGCGATCGGCAACTGCAGACTGCGGCCCATCTTCTGCAGACCCTGGAACAACCGGTTCCAGCGCTCCCGCGCGGGACCGGCCGTATTCTCGACGCCGGCGGAACGGTCGGCACTCATCCGGTCCCCTTTGCTGGAGGCGGTCGGGCGGCTTCTCCGGAAGCGGTCGGGCAGCGGGCACGCGGACAGGACGGCAGCGGGTTTGGCGGCGGTCCACCGGGTGGTGTAGACCAGTTGGGGACGGTTCCGCTGTCGTGACGCCATCATCCGGCACCCACGACATGACCGCTCGCGAAGATGGGCCAACTGTGGGTTACTGCGACAAAGCGGTTCGGATCAGGGAGAACGAACATGGCCACCAAGGCTGAGAAGATCGTTGCCGGGCTCGGCGGCATCGACAACATCGAAGAGGTCGAGGGCTGCATCACCCGCCTCCGCACCGAGGTCGTCGACCCGGCCAAGGTCGACGAAGCCGCCCTGAAGGCCGCCGGCGCCCACGGCGTCGTCAAGATGGGCAGCGCCATCCAGGTCGTCATCGGCACCGACGCCGACCCCATCGCAGCGGAGATCGAAGACATGATGTGAGGGAGCGGGCGCCGTCCCGGCCCCACTCCCGAGGGCCCCTTCCCACCGCGGGAGGGGCCCTTCCGCAGGTACGGCTAGGCTCGGCGCCATGTCTCGAATCGACGGCCGCACCCCCGAACAACTCCGCCCGATCACCATCGAACGCGGCTGGAGCAAGCACGCCGAAGGCTCCGTCCTCGTCTCCTTCGGCGACACCAAGGTCCTCTGCACCGCCTCCGTCACCGAAGGCGTCCCCCGCTGGCGCAAGGGCAGCGGCGAAGGCTGGATCACCGCCGAATACGCCATGCTCCCCCGCGCCACCAACACCCGCGGCGACCGCGAGTCCGTCAAGGGCCGCATCGGCGGCCGCACCCACGAGATCAGCCGCCTCATCGGCCGCTCCCTGCGCGCCGTCGTCGACTACAAGGCCCTCGGCGAGAACACCATCGTCCTCGACTGCGACGTCCTCCAGGCCGACGGCGGCACCCGCACCGCCGCCATCACCGGCTCCTACGTCGCCCTCGCCGACGCCGTCACCTGGGCCCAGGCCAAGAAACTCGTCCGCCCCGGCCGCAAGCCCCTCACCGGCACCGTCTCCGCCGTCTCCGTCGGCATCGTCGCCGGCGTCCCCCTCCTCGACCTCTGCTACGAGGAGGACGTCAAGGCCGACACCGACATGAACGTCGTCTGCACCGGCGACGGCCGCTTCGTCGAGGTCCAGGGCACCGCCGAAGCCGAACCCTTCGCCCGCGACGAACTGAACGCCCTCCTCGACCTCGCCGTCGCCGGCTGCACCGAACTCGCCGCCGCACAGCGCGCCGCACTTGGTACCGTCACCGAAAAGTAAAAGACACGCCAAGACAGGTGGCCGACGCCGGGCAACCGCGCCGGCCGCCCCCGCGTCTGAACAAGTACGGGCGCACGGCTCAACCCCGCGCGCCCGGCCAGCGACCCGGGCCCACCGGCCCGATGAGGAGGGGACCGTTCCATGGCCGCGAGCCGCCGACGCCGCACCGCAGCCGTCGCCGCCACCCTGGCGGCCGTCGCGCTGACCGCCGGACTCACCACGGGCTGCGACGCCGTCGACAAGGCACTGGACTGCGTCCAGACCGCCGACGCCATCGCCGACAGCGTCACCGACATGCAGCAGGCCGTCGAGAACGCCTCCAACGACGTCAGCCAGCTCGAGGAATCCCTCGACGCCATCGACAAGAACCTCGACGAGATCGGCGACAAGGCCGACAACGCCGACGTCTCCCAGGCCGTCGACGACCTCAACAAGGCCGTCGAGAACGTCCGCACGTCGGTCGAGAACGGCGACGCGACCCCCGACATCGGCCCCGTCACCGACGCGGCCGGCGAACTGACGAAGGTCTGCACCCCGTAGGGACACCGCGGGGAGCCGGGGAGCGGAGCGGCCCATGGGGCCCGGGATACTGGACCCCATGACCCGCCTGATCCTCGCCACCCGCAACGCCGGAAAGATCACCGAACTGAGGGCCATCCTCGCCGAAGCCGGCCTGCCCCACGAACTCGTCGGCGCCGACGCCTGTCCCGACGTCCCCGACGTCAAGGAAACCGGCGTCACCTTCGCCGAGAACGCCCTCCTCAAGGCCCACGCCCTCGCCCGGGCCACGGGCCTGCCCGCCGTCGCCGACGACTCCGGCCTCTGCGTCGACGTCCTGGGCGGCGCCCCCGGCATCTTCTCCGCCCGCTGGGCAGGCCGCCACGGCGACGACCGGGCCAACCTGGACCTCCTCCTGGCCCAGCTGTCGGACATCGCGGACGAGCACCGGGGCGCCCACTTCGCCTGCGCGGCGGCCCTGGCGCTGCCCGACGGCACGGAGAGGGTGGTCGAGGGCCGGCTCACGGGCACCCTGCGCCGCGAACCCGCCGGCACGAACGGCTTCGGCTACGACCCGATCCTCCAGCCGGAGGGCGAGACGCGGACGTGCGCGGAGCTCTCCCCCGCCGAGAAGAACGCGATCAGCCACCGGGGGAAGGCCTTCCGCGAGCTGGTTCCGGTGGTGCGGGAGCTGCTGGGCTGAGCCGCGCGCGACAACGGCCTGCGCATCGTCCTTCGATTCGCAGGCCGTTTGTGTGCGGCGGAAGGGATTCGAACCCTCAAGCCCGATCAAGGGCCACAGATCCTAAGTCTGCTGCGTCGCCATTGCGCCACCGCCGCCAGCGCCTGCCATGGTACCGGGAGCCGTGCGTCGCCTTGCGCCTCCCCTGCACCAAGTGCTGGTGATTGCGCGGCAATTCGGACACAGCAACCGCAGGTTTTCGATCCGGCTGTTCCGTCAGGTGCCGTCCACGTGGTCGACTCCGAGCGGAAGCGGCTCACCCGGCCGGACCGCGTCGATGCCACACGGCGCGCACTTCTCGACGACGCCCAGTTCTCCGGCGTCGCCTTCTCGAGCCGGCTGTAACGAGTACGTGTGGCGTGTTCCGAGACGTCCTCGACGAGGATTTCCCCGGCCACCCGGCGCCGGTGGTTGCACCTTTTGCGCTCTGTGGGGGTAACCGGCGTGAAGTGCGAGGTGTCGGTATTCGCTCAAGAACGCACCGTCGTTTCCAGCCCTCCGGATCCACCCCCGACCGCACCGGCGTCTCCGTCGGCGTCCGTGCTCCCCGAGCCGCTTCCTCCAGGCGCTCCCTGGCGTACGCCACCGGCCCCCATCGAGCCCCCTCCGTCGTTCCACGTCCGGCCGCCCGTTCGTGGCCTCGTGCGGAGTGACGAACCGGTTGTCGGACGGTCATGTGCGGAATGGGGAATGCGGAACGGCCCGTGCCGGTGATCGGGTACGGGCCGTTCCGGGGGGCGTGGGTCAGACGCCCAGGTCCTTGATGATCTTGGCTACGTGGCCCGTCGCCTTGACGTTGTAGAGGGCGCGTTCGACCTTGCCCTCCTCGTCGACGACGATCGTGGAGCGGATGACGCCGACCACCGTCTTGCCGTAGAGCTTCTTCTCGCCGTAGGCGCCGTACGCCTCCAGGACCCGCTTGTCGGGGTCGGCGAGGAGGGTGACCTTCAGGGACTCCTTCTCGCGGAACTTCGCGAGCTTCTCCGGCTTGTCGGGGGAGATGCCGATCACGTCGTAGCCCGCGCCCGCGAGCAGGTCGAGGTTGTCGGTGAAGTCGCAGGCCTGCTTGGTGCAGCCGGGGGTGAGCGCGGCCGGGTAGAAGTAGACGATGACCTTGCGGCCCTTGTGGTCGGCCAGGGACACCTCGTTGCCGTCGGCGTCGGGCAGGGTGAAGGCGGGGGCCTCGTCCCCGGGCTGGAGGCGTTCGCTCATCGGTCTGGTCTCCTCGTACGTACGCGCTGCATGGATCGGGTGCCGGGATCGAGGGTAACCGGGGGTCCTGACAGTGCGGCGCGGCGTGAAGCTGACAGACTGTGCGACACAGGTATCAGCGGATTTCGGAGGCGACACGGTGGCGGACACGGCGGACACCAGAACCCCGGCGCAGATCGAGGCGGACATCAGGCGCCGTCGTGCGGTGCTGGCCGAGACCCTGGACGAGATCGGTGTGCGGGTGCACCCGAAGACGATCGTGGGGGACGCGAAGGCCAAGGTCGTCGCCAACGTGGACCACACGCTCGGGCGTGCCTACGTCCGCGTCAACCGTGTGGTGAGTGACGTCAAGGTCCGGTTCGTGGACGAGGAGGGAGCGCCCCGGATGGAGCGGGTGGTGCCCGCGGCGCTGCTGGTGGTCGGGGTCGTGGGGCTGCTGACGGTGACCGCGCGTCGGCGCAAGGGCTGACCCACCCGCGTGCGGGTGCGGCAAAGGCAGGTAGGTTTCAGGACGTGAGCGCCAACAGACACGAGCACAGCCCCCAGCACGACAAGCTGCCCATCCGGATGCTGCACGATCGCGTACTCGTGCGGCAGGACACGAGTGAGGGCGAGCGGCGTTCCGGGGGCGGGATCCTGATCCCCGCGACGGCGGCGGTGGGCCGCCGGCTGGCCTGGGCCGAGGTCGTCGCGGTGGGGCAGAACGTACGGACCGTGGAGCCGGGTGACCGGGTGCTGTTCGATCCGGAGGACCGGGCGGAGGTCGAGG
>NZ_JAPSKQ010000033.1:0-10025 GCF_031181555.1 Streptomyces sp.
TCAGCCAGAACGGAGGGCTGTCGGTGAGGCCGAGCTGGTCGTGCAGCACGTGGTTCACCAGGCCGTTGTCCCGCTGGAACATGAACGCCCAGGTGATGACGGCGGCGTAGACGGGCAGCGCGTACGGGACGAGGAAGAGCGTGCGCAGGATGCCCCGGCCGCGGAAGGTCTCCTGCATGAAGATCGCTGCGGCCGCTCCGAGCAGCCAGCACAGGCCGACCGAGAGGACGGTGAACAGGCAGGTGATGAGGAAGGACTTCAGCAGCGCCTCGCCGATGGGGGCGTCGAAGTCGACTGCCAGGGAGTAGTTGTCGAGACCGGCCCAGGGCGCGGTGCCCCAGTCACGGATGTAGAACTGGGTCAGCTCCTTGAAGCTGACGACGATGCCGATCACCATCGGCACCAGGTGGACCAGCAGTTCGAGCAGCAGCGCGGGGAACAGCAGCAGGTACGGCAGTCCGATGCGGCGCAGCCGCCCGGGGCGGCGCCTGCGCGGTGCCGCTCCGGGGTCGTTCTTGCGTGCCGTCCGCTCGCCTGTGCTCAGGGCAGCGGTGGTGGTCATGGCGGTGTCCGTGCTCACTTCTTGGGCATCTGCTGCTGGGCCTTCTCGAGCTTGGCCCGCACCGACTCGGTGGTCACCGGCCGGCCGGCGGCGGCGTCGGCGAAGAGTTCCTTGACGGCGGTGCCGACGACGGTCTCGAACTGCGACTCCTCGGGGACCTGCGGCAGCGCGGTGGCACTGGTCGCCAGGGTCTCGCGCAGGACGGCGAGTGCCGGGGTGTTGAAGGCCGGGTCCTGCTGGGCGGCCTTGACCGGCGGGATGGAGCCGTACGCCTTGTTCAGGACGATCTGCTCCTCGTCGCTGGTCATGAACTTGACGAACTTCTTGGCGCCGTCGATGTTCTTGGTGTTCTTGAAGACGGCTATGTTGATGCCGGCGACCATGGAGTTGGTGGCCTTGCCCGGGCCGGGCTCGCCGGACTGCACGGGGGCGGGCGCGACGCCCCACTCGTCCTCGTTCATGCCCTGCGACGTGAAGGTGGCCGACGCGGTCTGCCACAGCACCATGGCCGTCTTGTCCTTGGCGAAGTCGCTCAGGGACTGGTTCTGCGCGTACTCGGCGTTGCCCGGCGCGATGATCTTGTCCTTGGCCATCAGGTCGACGTACTGCTTCACCGCCGCCACGGCGCCGTCGGAGGTGAAGTCGGCCTTGCCGTCGGGAGTGAAGAAGTCCGCGCCGTGCTGCTTGGCGAGGACGAAGACCTGGTGGATGTTGTTCGACAGGTTGGAGCCCTCGGCACCGAGTCCCCACTTGCCGTTCCCGGAAAGCCTCTTGCCGGTCTCGGCCAGCTCCTCCCAGGTCGCCGGCGGCTTCTCGATGCCGGCGTCGGCGAACATCTTCTTGTTGTAGTAGAGCGCGTAGGCCATCGAGTACAGCGGCACGGCGGCCGGGTCCTGGCCCTGGACGCCGGTGGAGCCGAGCGCGGACTCCACGAAGCGGTCCTTGCCGCCGATCGCCTGGAAGTTCTTCGCGTCCCAGGGCAGCAGGGCCCCGCTGGACTGGAGCGAGGCGCTCCAGGTGTTGCCGATGTTCAGGACGTCCGGACCCTGACCGGAGGTGGTGGCGGTGAGGATGCGGTTGAGGAGGTCCCCCCAGGGCACCACCTCGAGCTTCACCTTGATGCCCGTCCGCTTCTCGAACTTGTCGAGTTCCGGCTGGAGGACCTTCTTGTCCGCCTCCAGGTTCGCGCCCTGGTTGGAGGCCCAGTAGGTGAGGGTCTTCGGCCGCTCGTTGGAGCCCTCCGTGCCGGAAGAGCCCCCGCCGCAGGCGGCCGCGGTGAGAACGAGCGAGAGGGTGACGGCGCCGACGGCTGCGGCTCTGATTCTGCGCATGACTTCAGGGGCCCTTCCGGGAAGGTGACGGACTTCGTCTGCGGGGAGGGTGCGGCACGAGTGGCGTCCCGCGTTCGGGCCTGAGGCACCCCGCCGCTTAATTCACGGTGTGAGTTAAACCTCAAGTGAAGGTCGCGTCAAGGCCTCTGTCCCCTGTAAGTTGCGTGCAGGACAGCGAGAACGAGGGGGCAGGGTGAAGATGCGCGGCGGGCGTACGGTGCGTGACCTGCGGCGGGAGAACCGCACCGCGGTGTTGCAACGGTTGTATTTCGACGGGCCCCTGAGCCGCTTCTCGCTCGGCCCGGTCACCGGGCTGAGCTCGGGCTCGGTGAGCAATGTGGTGTCCGAACTGGTCGCCGAGGGCCTGGTCGAGGAGGCCGGCAGCGTGGACTCGGCCGGCGGCCGCCCCCGTACGCTCCTGCGCATCAGCGCGCACAGCGGTTACCTGATCGGCGTGGACGTCGGTGAGACGCGTGTGCGGATCGAGCTCTTCGACCTGGCCCTCACCGAACTCGCCCGGATGGAGCGGCCGTTGGCGACCGAGAGTCTGCGGCGTGTCGATCGCTACGACGTCGGTGTCGTGGTCGGTCACCTCCGCGAAGGCATCCCCGAGGTCCTGAGCCAGGCCGGTGTCCCGGCGGAGCGGCTGCTGGGCGTCGGTATCGGTGTGCCGGGCATCGTCGCCGAGAGCGCGGAGGACGGCGCCGTGGTGCACGGCCAGACCATCGGCTGGGACGCCGTCCCGCTGGAGCGGCTGCTGCGGGAGTCCCGGCTGCTGCCCGAGTCCGTGCCGTACTACATCGACAACGGCGCCAAGACGCTCGGCCAGGCGGAGATGTGGTTCGGCGCCGGGCGGGGCACGCAGAACGCGGTGGTGGTCCTCTTCGGCTCCGGTGTCGGCGCCTGCGTCGTCACCGACGACATGCGGTCCGCGGTGGCCCTGGAGTGGGGACATCTGACCGTACGGGTTCGGGGCAGGCGATGCCGCTGCGGCGCGCAGGGCTGCCTGGAGGCGTACGCCGGCGCGGAGGCGCTCCTGGAGCGGTGGGCGGAGGCGGGCGGGCAGCCGCCGGCCGGCGTGGACGAGGAGACCGCGCTGACCGCGATGCTCGCCGCCGCGTACCCCGCCCCCGACACCGGGGGAACGACTCCGCCGGCCGACGCGACCGCTCTGGCCGTCCTGGAGGAGACCGCCGAGTACCTCGGCGCCGGCTTCTCCGACCTGATCAACCTGTTCCGGCCCGAACGTATCCTCGTGGGCGGCTGGGCCGGTCTCCAGCTCGGCCGGCGCTTCCTCGACACGGTGCGGGCGTACGCCGCTTCGTACTCGCTGAAGTACCCCGCCGCGCGCGTCGAGATCGACCTGGGCACCCTCGGACCGGACGCCGTCACCGTAGGAGCCGCGATCCTGCCGCTCGCCGACTTCTTCGCCCGCGGTGGCCGCCGCGCCGAGGCGGACCCGGAGCAGCAGGGCCCCGTGTGGCAGACCAGCCTGCGCGAACGGGCGGCGCAGTGAGGGACCTCAGCCGGTGAACGCCCGCCGCTCCCCCGTCACCTCTCCTTCTCACCACCAGGCGCGCTCCTCCGCCGCCCAGTGACGCAGCGCACCGTCCCGCCCCTCTCTCGCAGCTGCTGTGTCGTGGCCCTGGCCCGGTGGCCGCCGGGCAGGGCAGAGGGCCCGACCGCCCTCGTGCGTGCTGCGGGGACGGCCGGGCCCGGGGAATGGGGTCGGTCAGGGCAGCCGGTGGTCCGCGTTCAGGACCGCGCCCCGCTCCGGGTGGTTCTGGTCGTAGCCGCGCGTGTCGCACTGGAGGCCGCCCACGATGCAGTGGTCGACCAGCGCCTTGAGGGTCCGCTCCTCCCAGGCGTTGAAGAAGTCGTAGTGGAAGGAGTACCCGCGGCCGCCGGCCAGCCGGACCTGGCTCATGTCGCCGTTGACCGGCCAGGCCATCTTGAACTCGATCATCGGCAGGGCGACCGGGTGGGAGGCCGGGCACATGTTGTCGTTGGTGCCGGGTTTGACGACCGGGTAGGCCATGTGGCTCTTGTGGTCGGGGGTGTCGAGGTACTTGCCGTCCCAGCAACTGGGGGCCTGGAAACGGATGTTGAGCTGGACGTCGGGCCGGCTCGGGCAGCTCGCCGGGAAGTCGACGTTGAAGAAGCTGTCACCGCATTCCCAGCCCTCGACGAAGCCCTTGTGGCTGCGGAACTCCTGGGCGCTCTGCAGGGGGTCGCCGACGACGAACCGCAGTCCCTTGGGGAAGGGCCGCACGCTGGTGTAGTCGGTGACACCGGCCTTGTAGTAGATGACCTGCGGGCCGACGGGGAGGATCTTCTCGTCCCCGTTGTACAGGGACGGCATCCAGTACGCGGAGCCGTCGGCGGGTGCGAGACACTCGGTGTCGCCGCCGTAGAGCGAGTCGGTGGTGCTGTGCGCGTCGGTCGAGGTGTTGCCCAGGAAGGTGTGGTCGTGGGACTTGCCCGGCTGCCCCGGGTACACGATCGGGTCGTCCGGCGCGGTGTGCGTGACAGCGCAGTTGGCCTGGAACTCCTTGTGGTAGCGCGGCGGCGGAGTGTGCGTGGACGGTGTGACGCCGGTGACCGGGGGGACGGCCGGTATGTAGCCGTCCCCGTCGGGGTCGTCACCGGACGCCCGGGTCGACACGGCCGTGGTGTGCCCGGTGTGGCCGCCGGCCGGGGTGGCACTTTCCGGGTCGGCCGCGGTGGCGACCGTGCCGAGACCGAGGACCGTTGCGACGAGGGCGCTGCCGAGCAGGAGCGCGGGGAGTTGTTTCGAGCGCCATCTCATGGAAGGCCTCCAGCCCGTGGGGAGTAATGACCCGGCAGGGGGCTGAGCGCTGCCCCCTGCCGGGGGTACGGCGTGGTGCGTCAGCTGTAGATGCCGAACTCGTGGAGCGAGTAGCCCCAGCCCGTCCCCCTCGCCGTCAGGTGGAGACGGACGTGCCGTGCGGTCGCCGCGACGTCGATGGTGTCGATGTCGCCGTTGCCGGTCGTCGTGGAGTGGACCGTGCGCCAGGTGTTTCCGTCATCGGACACCTGGACCTCGTAGGACTTCGCGTAGGCCGGGTCCCAGACCAGCTGGAGCTTGCGGACGGCGGTGGCGGCACCGAGGTCGACGCGGATCCACTGGGGGTCGCTCCAGTCGCTGGCCCAGCGGGTGTCGGTCTTGCCGTCCGTGGCCTTGGCAGGCTCACAGGGGCAGTCGCCGTACGACTCCTGGAAGGAGGAGGCGGTGGTCGGCTTGTTCAGGGCCACGTTGGTGCCGGTGACCGGCGGGGCGACGACCTTGACCGACTTGGTCTCGATGCCGGCGTTTCCGCGTCCGTCCTCGGCCTGGATGTACACCTTCCACACGCCCGGCTTCTCGGGCGCCGTCACGGCGAAGGTGCCGTTGCCGGTGGAGCGCCACTCGGCCTCGACCAGGCGCTTGTCGCCGTTGGCGTAGTTGCCGCTGAGGAAGACCCTGTACGTGATCGGATCGCCGTCGGGATCGCGTGCACCGGCACGCACGGTGAACTCACCGCCCGCAGGGGCCGAGGAGGCGGGGCTGACGGTCATGTCGGTGATGACGGGCGGGGTGTTGTCACCGCCGGCCGACCCGGTGTAGGCCTTCTTGACAGAGTAGTACGACAGTCTCTTCAGCCCGTCGGGCAGGAGGTTGAACCAGACGCCGCCGAAGTCGTGTTCGACGCCGTAGTGGAAAAGAGTGGCGCCGAGCGCGACACCCCGGTGGCCGGTGGTGCAGTTCCACGCCTGGGTGTAGCCGTCCGCCTTCTGCACGTCGGTCGGCTCGTCGGGGACGCCGTTGGCGTCGTCCGGCACCTCCCACTCGCCGGCCGGTCCGCCCTCGGTGATGATGTACGGCTTGGTGTAGCCGCCCTCCTCCCAGTCCTCCTGGACGTTGCAGATGTCGCCGTAGGAGTTCATCGAGTACAGGTCGAGGTCGGGCGCGTTGCGCTTGTAGTACGGCCAGGCACCGGTCCACGCGTCGGTCGAGGTGACCGGGTGGTCCGGGTCGATCGAGTGGATCTTCTTGGCGACGTCGTTGACGAAGGAGGTGTAGGCGTTGCGCTGCCGCTCCAGTTCGTCACCGCTGTAGCAGTTCTGCAGGCCGAGCACCGACTCGTTGCCGACGTTCCACATCAGCGTGGCGGGGTGCGACTTGTAGGCCTCCACCCACTTCGAGAACTCCGTCAGCATGGTGTTCTTGTACGTGGTGTCGGTGACGTAGTTGACGCAGCCGCCGCTGCCCGGGCCGCCGCCCGGCTGGAGCCAGAAGCCGTTGATCACGCGGATGCCGTTGGCCGCCGCCGAGTCCAGCAGCGGCTTGGTGCCGCCGTCGGTGCCCCAGGTGCGGATCGTGTTGACGCCCATCGACTTCACGTCCGGCATGTACCGGGGTGCGTCGGCGATGGCCGGGCCCCAGGTCAGGCCCTTGACGGTGTACGGCTGCCCGCCGACGGTGAGCTGCCAGTTCCCCTGGGATCCGGTCACCTGGACCGCGCCTCCCGTGGGGGGCGGGGTGGTGCCGTCCGTGTTCCCGTGGACCTGGAACTCCCAGAGGGAGTAGCCGTAGCCCCCGGACCGTTCCGTTCCCAGCATGCGGACGTAGCGGCCGGAGCCCGTCAGGGCGAGATCGTCCGTGCCGCCGTCGCCGCCCGTCACGGTCCTCAGGGTCCGCCAGTCGGTGCCGTTGTCGGACGCCTGGATCCGGTAGCTCTTGCCGTACGCGGCTTCCCAGGTCAGGACGGCGCGGCTGAGGTTCGCGCTCCGGCCGAGATCGACCTGGAGCCACTGCGGGTCGCTCCACTGACTGGACCAGCGGGTGCCGGTGAGATCGCCGTCGACGGCCGCCGACGCGGCGTACGCGTCGCCCTCCTGCGACGAGGCGGTGGCGGGCTTGCCCTGCGACAGCAGGGTGTCGGCCGCCCGGGCGGGCGAGGCGGCGAGGGTGAACGATGACGCCACCAGCGCGCCGAGAGCCAGTGCGGAGAGGCCGGCGCGGCGGCGGGTCAGGAGGGGTGGTGAGGGGGGTCTGGACACATCTGCTCCTGGCAGGTCGGAGTGCCGGGTGGGGAGCGCTCACCAGGGGGTCCCCGGTCCCGTCCGGCGCGTGGCCGCGGCGTGCCGCCCGGTGCGGAACGGCACGGTCGCATCAAGGCGTTGCAGAGGTACCGCCCCGGGCGCCCGGTCCGGGCACCGGGCCGCGGAGCCCCTCCGGGCCGGGGCGCGGGGATGTCACCCGGACCGGAGGGGAGTCGGTGCCGGCCGCTGCCGGATCATCCGGCGGACGGCGGACGGCGGACGGAGGGTCAGGGGAAGGACACGAGGGTGGACGGCACGGTCGAGGTTCCCGCTGGGACCGTGGACGCTCCGGTGTCGTTGATGACGTGGTTGTAGTGGCCCATGCCGCCGAGGGACACCACCAGCAGGCTGTGGAACTTGATTCCCGGCTTGACCGGGGTCTTGAAGCCGTGGTGCTGGCGGATGGACGGGTCCACGTTGTAGTTGCAGTAGCTGCCCAGGCCCCATGCCTCGTGGGTGTCGACGGAGTCGTCGACACGGTAGGCGGCGTAGCCCTGGGTGTCGCCGTTCTGGATGGCGGCCTGGTCGGGCGCGTCGTACGCCTTCTCGTTCTGGTAGAAGATCGTCCGGCCGCGCTCGCCGTACCACTCGACGTCGTACTTGTTGAAGTGCTCGACGAACAGCCCGGTGGCCAGGACGTCGTCGCCGTTGACGCGGACGCCGTAGTCGGCCCGGTTGGTCTCCCAGCCGACGCCCTCGCCGTGGTCGGCCCGCCACACCCAGGTGTGGTCGATGATCGTGTCGTCGCTGTTGACGACCATGCTGGTGGTGGCCCTGCCCGCGCCCGCGCCGCCGATGCGGATGTAGACGTCCTGGACGGTGGTGGGGTTGTCGGCGTGGTCGGCGGAGGCTCCCTGCGGACCGACCTCCAGCAGCGTCCGGGAGTTGACGGGGCCGGCGTCGATGAGGAACCCGGCCAGGCGCACGCCGTCGACGTCGGCGACCTTCATCGCGGTCACCCCGTTGTCGGGGATGATCGTGGCCAGGCCCAGACCCAGGACGATGGTGTTCGCCCGGTCGACGTTGATGGTCTGGTCGACGTGGTAGACGCCCGGGGTGAACAGCAGGTGCAGGCCTTGGCCGAGTGCCTGGTTGATGGTGGCGGCGGTGGCGCCGGGCTTGACGACGTAGAACCGACTCAGGGGAATCGACTCGCCCTGCGGGGTGCCGCTCGCCCAGGTGGTGCCGCGGGCGTTGGTGCGCTTGGCCGGCGCGAAGACCTTGTACTCGTTGCCGTCCAGGTAGAGGAACGGCTTCTCACGGGAGACGGGGGTGGTGTTCAGGGTCGTGTAGCGGGGCTCGGGGAAGCTGCTCGCCGGGGCGCCCTCGACGCCCGAGAAGACCTGGTTCCACACGGAGTTGGACCAGCCGCCGATGGCGCTGTCCCGGGTGTACCACTGCTGCTGCGAGTAGTTGCCGACCTGGCCGTCGATCTTCGAGTCGGCGATGTAGCCGCCGCTGGCCCAGCCGTAGCCGTTCGGCGCGAGGTTGAGGCCGCCCTTGACATGCATCCGGCGGAACGACGCCGCCTGGGAGACCGCCCACCGGTTGGTCCCGTTGACCGGCTTCACGGCGAGGTTCTCCGCGCCGCGCCAGAAGTTCTGGGTGGCGTTGCCGTTGAACCAGCCGGCGTCGACGGTGATGTCACCGTTGATCGTCGTGTCGTCGGGGCGCAGGCCGAGGCCCGCGATCTGGGTGTAGAAGCCGATCTGGGCGTTGAGGTTGTCGTACGTGCCCGGCTTGAACAGGAACGCGTGCCGGCCGCTGCCGAACTGCGCGGACTCCTGCCGGCGGAACACCTCGTCCAGCTTGGCCTGGATGCCCGGCGTCGACGGGTCGAAGACATGCACGTTCGGGCCCAGGTCACCGCCGCCGGGCAGGGTCGGACCGCCGTCACCGGTGGTGCCGAACACCTTGAACTCCCACAGCGAATACCCGTACCCGGTCGCCCGGGTCGTCCCCAGCATCCGGACGTAACGGGCCTTCCCGGAGACGTTCAGCGTCTCCGTGCCGCCGGCTCCCGTGGCGGTCGAGTACGCGGTCGACCAGTCGGTGCCGTTCTCGGACGTCTCGATGCGGTACGCCTTGGCGTACGCGGCCTCCCAGCGCAGCTCGACCTGACTGACCGTGGCCGTCGCGCCGAGGTCGACGCGGATCCACTGCGGATCGGAGGCGGCGCTGGACCACCGCGTGCCGTTGTCACCGTCGACGGCTGCGGTCGCCGGTGTGCCGTAGTGCTCCTGGCTGGAGGCGGTGACCGGCTTGCCCTGGGACAGCAACACGGGCGCGGCCTCGGCCTCCTGAGCGGGAGCGAAGGTGAGAAGGGCGGCGGCGAGAGCGGTGACCACCGTGCCGACGACACCGCGGCGCACGGATCTGCGGGGTGGGGGTGGTGCCACTGACGGTATGCCAACTCTGGGCATGTGGGGGCTCCTTGCGAACGAGAGACAGGGGAGAGCGCTCTCGGGAACCTTGCCCGCAGCGAGACGGGGCGGTCAAGGATCTGTCATCACTTATCTTTCATCTTTCATTAAGCAGCAGTTGAGTGTCCTGCGGCGAATGCGAGGGGGGCCGGCTGCCGGTCGGCACCTTGCCGTCCGCGGCGCGGCGTGCCGCGGACGGGATCGGCGCATCACCGCCCGACCACCGTGGGCCCGCATGACCGGTACCGAGATCGAGATCACCGCGGAGCCGGTCCGGGATCCGCTGCGCGACCAGCGTCCCGACCTGGGCTCAGAACCGCCTCGATAAGGCCGGCCTGACGCCCCGTCCTGTTTATTGCCCTCTTTTCTCAAGGTGAACGTAAACCATTGACATCCCTCTTCCGCGGCAGCAGGCTCACCCTCCAGGGAGCGCTCTCTCACCTTCTCGTTCCACCCCATCGCTTCGAGGAGCCGCTGTGAGTCCGATGCGCCGCCGCCTGGGCCTGCTCATGGCCCTCGCGGTCATCCTGCTGTCGTTCGCCGGCATACCGGGCCCCCCGTCCGCCCACGCCGCCGACGCTCTGCTCTCTCGGGACAGACCGG
>NZ_JAPSKQ010000033.1:10125-48918 GCF_031181555.1 Streptomyces sp.
GTGAGTCCGATGCGCCGCCGCCTGGGCCTGCTCATGGCCCTCGCGGTCATCCTGCTGTCGTTCGCCGGCATACCGGGCCCCCCGTCCGCCCACGCCGCCGACGCTCTGCTCTCTCGGGACAGACCGGTGACGGTTTCGTCCACGGAGAACCCGTTCGTCGGCGCCAACGCCGTGGACGGCGATCCAGGCACTCGCTGGTCCAGCGAATTCGCCGACCCCCAGTGGATCCAGGTCGACCTGGGCGCTTCCGCCAAGATCAGCGAGATAGTCCTGAACTGGGAAGCCGCCTACGCCAAGGCATTCCAGGTGCAGGTCTCCGCCGACGCCCGTACCTGGTCCACGGTCCACGAGACCGCCGCAGGCACCGGGGGCAACCAGCGGCTGACCGTCTCGGGAACCGGCAGGTACGTCCGCATGTACGGCACCGAGCGGGCCACCCCATACGGCTACTCCCTGTGGGAGTTCCAGGTGTACGGCACCATGGACAACGGCGGCGACCCGGATCCCGGCCCCGGTGAGAAGCTGCTGTCCTACGGCAGGACCGGCACGGCGTCCAGCTCACAGAACGACGGTCACTGCCAGGAGTGCACCCCGGCCCGCGCCTTCGACCGCGACCCCGCCACCCGCTGGGCGACCAGCCCCACGAACGGCTGGACCGACCCCGGCTGGATCTCCGTCGACCTGGGCGCGACGGCGCAGATCAGCAAGGTGGTGCTCCAGTGGGACCCGGCCTACGCCAGGTCGTTCCAGATCCAGGTCTCAGCGGACCACACGAACTGGACCCCGATCTACTCGACCACGGCCGGCACCGGGTTCAAGCAGACCCTGACCGTGTCCGGCACCGGCCGGTACGTCCGCATGTACGGCACCGAGCGGGCCACCCCGTACGGCTACTCGCTGTGGGAGTTCCAGGTGTACGGCACCGGCGGAGACCCGCTCACCCCGCCCCCTGTGCCGCCCGACCCCGCCGACCCGCCCCGGATCGTCTGGCAGGACGAGTTCAACACCCCGGCGGGCACCAGGCCCGACCCGGCCAAATGGACCGCGGACCCGGGCACCGGCCACAACAACGAGTTGCAGTACTACACCGACAACGACAACGTGAGCACGGACGGCGCGGGTCACCTCGTCATCGAGGCACGCAAGCGGGCCACCCCCGGTACGTCGTGCCCGACCGACCCGCTCACCGGAAGCGGCACCTGCCAGTACACATCCGCGCGGATCAACACCGGCAACAAGTTCGAGTTCACGTACGGCCGGGTCGAGGCGCGGATCAAGGTGCCCAAGGGCAACGGCCTGTGGCCCGCCTTCTGGATGATGGGTGCCGATTTCCTCGACGGCCGTCCGTGGCCGTACAACGGTGAGATCGACATCATGGAGATCCTCGGAAAGGACGTGAAGACCTCGTACTCGACCGTCCACGCGCCGGCGTACAACGGCGGCGGCGGGATCGGAGCGCCCTACAAGCTTCCGGGCGACGCCGACTACTCGGACGACTTCCATGTGTGGGCCGCCCACTGGGACAGCAAGGGCATCGTCTACAGCCTCGACGGCCGGACCGTCCTCACGCTCGACAAGGCCCGGATCGAACAGACCCGCGGTCCATGGGTCTTCGACCACCCCTTCTACCTGATCCTCAACCTCGCCGTCGGCGGCGACTGGCCCGGACCGCCCGACGCTTCGACCCCGTTCCCGGCGAGGATGCTGGTGGACTACGTGCGGGTCTACCAGTGACACGCCGTCCTTCATGATCGTCACCGGACGCCCCTCGACGGCTGTCAACGGCCCGCCGTCGAGGGGCACGGCCGAGCGGACGGGATCAGCGATCCCAGCCGAGATCCTCATGACAGCTTCAGTGCCGCCGTGCATCGATGCGAACGTGAGGGCGTGCTCTTCGTCCACGGCGAGATTCTCCAGCGCTCCGTGGACGCCGGAAGGTGCTGCCGGTGGTGCGACGGTGCCGCCGTGGCGGCGGTCGACGTGCGGGCGACGAGCTGGGCTGCCGGAGGCCGAGAACCTGCTCGACCCGGAGCGTCCGAGCGGGGTGCCCCGCCGGGCGCGCCCACCGCGCCGAGTCGTTCGTCCAGCCCCCGGCGCCATGCAGCGCCCTTCGGGGGCGACCGGCCGTCATGACCACCTCCTCTTCCTCTTCCACTCCCACCAGCGCCGACCGCGCCCCCGGAAAGGAACCCCATGCCCGCCCTCCCCTACCGCGACCCCACCCGACCGGTCCGCGAGCGCGTCGCCGACCTCCTCGGCCGTATGACACTGCCCGAAAAGGTCGGCCAGATGCTGCAGTTGAACGCGCGGGACGGAGTGCGGCACCTCGTCGAGGACCTCCACGCGGGGTCGGTCCTCCACGCCTCGCCCGCCCGGGTCGCCGAGGCCGTGGAGCTGGCCGCGCGCACCCGGCTGGGCATCCCCCTGCTCGTCGCGGAGGACTGCATCCACGGGCACTCCTTCTTCGAAGGCGCCACCGTCTACCCCACCCAGCTCGCCATGGCCGCGACCTGGGACCCGGCCCTGGTGGAACGCATCGGCCGGGCGACGGCGGTCGAAGTCGCGGCGACCGGGGTGCACTGGACGTTCTCACCGGTGCTGTGCGTCACCCGGGACCTGCGCTGGGGCCGGGTGGGCGAAACCTTCGGTGAGGACCCGTACCTCATCGGCGAGCTGGCCTCCGCCATGGTCCGCGGCTACCAGGGCGACGGGCTCACCGACCCCACCGCGATCCTGGCCTGCGCCAAGCACTTCGCCGGGTACTCCGAGACACAGGGCGGACGGGACGCCAGCGAGGCAGACCTGTCCCGCCGCAAACTGCGCTCGTGGTTCCTGCCGCCGTTCGAGCGGGTCGCGCGGGAGGGCTGCCGAACGTTCATGCTGGGCTACCAGTCCATGGACGGCGTCCCGATCACCGTCAACAAGTGGCTCCTCGACGAGGTGCTGCGCGGTGAGTGGGGCTACACCGGCACCCTGGTCACCGACTGGGACAACGTCGGACGCATGGTCTGGGAGCAGAAGGTGTACGCCGACCACGCGCACGCCGCCGCGGCGGCGGTCCGCGCGGGCAACGACATGGTCATGGCCACGCCCCGGTTCTTCACCGCCGCGCAGCAGGCGGTCGCCGAGGGACTGCTGGAGGAAGCGGAGATCGACGCGGCGGTGACCCGGATCCTCACGCTGAAGTTCGAACTGGGCCTCTTCGAGGATCCCCGCCGCCCCGACCCCGCACGGCAGGCCGAGGTCGTCGGCCACCCCGACCACACGGAGCTCAACCTCGAGGCGGCGCGCCGCTCGCTGGTGCTGCTGACCAACGACGGCACGCTGCCGCTCGCCGGCGGACACGAGGCCGGGAAGGACGGACGCGCCGTCGCCCCCGCCGGCGCGGCGCCGCGCACCGTCGCCGTGATCGGCCCGAACGCCGACGCCGCCCAGACCCAGCTCGGCGACTGGGCCGGGAACTCCGGCCAGGCCGACTGGATGCCGGACGGCCACCCGCGTGAGAAGATCCGCACCGTCCTCGACGGCCTCCGCGAGCACGTGCCCGAAAGCTGGACCGTGGTCCATGCGCGCGGCGCGGACATCCTCGCCGTGGGCCCCGACCCGGAGGGCGCCTTCTTCCTCGACGGCCAGCCCCGGCCGGACATCGTGCTCCCGGCTCCGCCCGACGACGCGCTCATCGCCGAGGCCGTCGCCACCGCGGAGAGCGCCGACCATGTCGTGGCGGTCGTCGGCGACCGCGTCGAGCTGTTCGGCGAGTGCTGTTCGACCGCCACCCTGGAACTGGTCGGCGGCCAGGTCGCGCTGCTCGACGCGCTCGCCGCGACGGGCAAGCCGCTCGTCGTGGTGGTCGTCAGTTCCAAGCCGCTGGTCCTGCCGCCCGCCGCCCACAAGGCGGCCGCGATCGTGCAGGCGTTCAGCCCCGGCATGCTCGGCGGGCAGGCGGTGGCGGAGCTGCTGCTCGGCCTGATCGAGCCTTCCGGTCGGCTGCCGGTGTCCTTCGCCCGGCACGCGGGGCAGCAGCCGACGTACTACCACCAGATCCGCGGCCAGCACGGCACCCGCTACGCGGACCTGACGCAGCGTCCGGCGTTCGCGTTCGGAGAGGGGCTGAGCTACACGACCGTCGAGTACACCGACCTGCGCGTCCTCACCGGCACCGTCGGAATGTCCGACACCGTACGGGCCAGAGTCACCCTCTCCAACACCGGTCAGCGGCCCGCGCTGGAGACCGTGCAGGTGTACATCAGCGACACGATCACCTCCGTCACATGGGCCGAGAAGGAGCTCAAGGCCCACCAGCAGGTGCGACTCGCTCCGGGCGAGACCCGTGAGGTGCTCGTCGAGGTGCCGGTGCCGGCCTGCTCGCTGGTGGACGCCGAGGGCACCCGTGTCGTCGAGCCGGGGGCGTTCGAACTGCTCGTCGGCCCGTCGTCGCGGGACGAAGACCTGTTGCGGGCCGGCTTCGCCGTCAAGAGCTGACGTCCCGCTCCGTCCGGGAAAGCGACCGGGCCGGACCTCACGGCCGTCCCGGTCGTCTCCCGCTGCCCTGACCAGCGGTCGAGGTCGAGGCGGTGGGCACCGCCCTGCTCCGTGCCGACGAACAGGTGGTCCCCGTCCCGCGTGGCGGCCGGGCTCAGGACAGCCTTGTCCGGCATGCCCCGGGACACGTTCCGGGAAGCAGTCCGGGAACGCTCACCACTACAGCCACTCACCTGGTGGGACTTCCACAAGACGCCAGACCGAGTACCGAGTCCCCGTACCAGCGCGTGGCTCGCTCGCTCATCGGGCCGGAATCCGTCCGGTGGCCACCCGGCCCGCAATGGCCACCCCCGCTCTCGCGAAGCAGAACACGAACCCCTGGGAGAATTCGACGGCGCGTCAGCAAAGTGAGCAAAGGGTTGGCAAGAGTCCTGCCGCAGCCGCCCACGGACAGCCAGACCCCGGAATCGCCCAGCTCCAGAAATCAAGCCGTCGGCATACCCGGCCGTCCTCCCGCGAGCGGCCGCCGGGCGGGAGGCGACGCCCGACAGCATGTCACCCGCCTAGCGTCAACGATCAGCTGTTTTCGCAGGTCAACGGGACCTTCCTCGCGGCTTCAGCGGCGTCGCCGGCAGCTCGGGGGCCGGCAGCGGGTCCCCGTCGTACCCCTTCACCTCCCCGAACCGTGTCCCTTCCATCCAGTCCCGGCGCGCCTGCACGATCTCCTCCTGCGACCGCCCGATCCAGTTCCAGAACATGATCAGCTCTTCCTCGAACGGCTCGCCGCCCAGGAGCATCAGGCCGGCGTCCGACTCGGCGCGCAGTGGGAGTTCGCCGCGGCCGCAGCCGAGGTAGAGCATCGAGCCGGGGAGCACCGGTACACCGTCGACGTGGGCCTCGCCGGACATGGAGAGCACGGCGTACTCGAAGTCCGGCTCCAGTGGCAGGCGGACGTCCGCGCCGCGCGCCAGGGCGAGGTCGGCGCCGACGATCGGGGTGTACGCCGTACCGGGCGAGGTGGCGCCGTCGAGGTCGCCGAGGATCAGTGTGGCCTCGATGCCCTGCGCCGTGACGACCGGCAGGTCGGCGTGGTGCTCGAAGCGGGGCTCCGTGTGACGGTGACCGTCCGGGAGCGCGACCCACAGCTGGGCACCGTGCAGGAAGCGGGCGTGCGAACGGGGGCTCTCCTCGGAGTGGCTGATCGCCCGGCCGGAGGTCATCAGGCCCAGCTCGCGCGGGCGGATCGTCTGGAGGCTGCCCGTGGAGTCGCGGTGCAGCACCTCCCCCTCGTGCAGCCAGCTCACCGTCTGCAGCCCCATGTGCGGGTGCGGCGGCACCTGCATGCCGGGCTCGTCGGCGATGTCGTCGGGACCGTAGTGGTCGACGAAGCACCAGGCGCCGACCATGCGCCGCCCCAGGTTGGGCAGCAGTCGCCGGACCTCGCTGGACTCGCCGAGCTTGACGTGCCGAGGGCTGAGGAGTTCCCGCACGGGCTCCGCCACGACGAAGCCCCGGCCGCCGCACGGGGAAGGAACCGCCTCGCGCTCAAGATTGCTCATGACGGACAACCTAGCCCCGCGGGGCACCGTGCGTCCGCCGTGTCCGGCACCGGCCCGGCCGACCGCGTCCCCCTCGTCCGGGACGTCTCCGGCGCCCTCAAGATCCCCCCGGTGGAGGCCGACGGCGTGGTCGACGAGCTGATCGCCTCGGGGCTGCTGGCCCCGCACGAGCCGTCCGGGGCGCGGATCACGGACGCCGGACGGGAGGTGCACGAGCGGAGTTCCACCGAGACCGCGGCGATCTCCGCCAGGATCTACGCCGGCATTCCCGCCGAGGACCTCGCCGTCGCCGGACGGGTGCTCGCCCTCGTCACCGAGCGGGCCGACGCGGAACTGGCCGCCGCGACCGGCACGGTCGCACAGCGGAATAGGGCACCGCCCGAGTCCGTTGTCGGCCTCGAAGGAGGTACGAGTGGACACCACGTACTACGACCACGGAACACCGGCCGAGCGCTGGGAGCGGGCCGGGATGTTCTTCGACGCCAAGGACTACGCCGCCGCCGCGCGCGTCCTGGACGGGCTGGTCGAGGAGGTGCCGGAGCAGACCGGGCCGCGGCTGCTGCTGGCGCGGGCCTACTACCACTCGGCTCAACTGCGCCGTGCGGAAGCGGAGTTGCGCGTCATCGTGGAGCGCGACCCGGTGGAGCACTACGCCCGGCTGATGCTCGGCCGCACGCTCGAGCGGCAGGGGCGGCACGCGGAGGCCCGGCCCCATCTGCGCATCGCCTCCGCGCTGGCGGGAGAGTTCGACGAGGACTGACGACGGCTGAGGAGAGCCGGGGTTCCCTGTCGTCGGCACGGCCGGTGCCCGGTTTCCCCCGGGGGACCGGGCACCGGCGTGAGCGCGTCCCACGCTCTTTCACCGCGTGGCATCCTGGCGCGATGGGAACTCCGAACGATCACGCGCCCCTGGCCGAGCGGGTCGAGGAACTCCTCGCCGCGAACGGCCCGTTGCCCATCGTCACGGCCGGTGATCCGGTGCTGCGGCGCGGCACCGAGCCCTTCGACGGCCAGCTGGAGCCCGCGCTGCTGGCCCGGTTCGTCGAGGCGCTGCGGCTCACGATGCACGCGGCGCCGGGGGTCGGGCTGGCCGCGCCGCAGGTCGGGGTGGGGCTGCGGATCGCGGTGATCGAGGATCCGGCACCGGTTCCGGAGGAGGTGCGGCTGGCGCGCGGGAGGGTGCCGCAGCCGTTCCGGGTGCTGGTGAATCCGTCGTACGAGCCGGTCGGAGCGGAGCGGGTCGCCTTCTTCGAGGGATGCCTCAGCGTGCCGGGGTACCAGGCGGTGGTGGCGCGGCCCGCCGAGGTGCGGCTGACCGGGCAGGACGAGCACGGGCGGGCACTGGACGAGGTGTTCACCGGGTGGCCCGCGCGGATCGTGCAGCACGAGACCGACCACCTCGACGGCGTCCTGTACCTCGACCGTGCCGAGCCGCGCTCGCTGTCGTCCCACCAGGCGGTGGCGGAGCGCTGGTCGCAGCCGACGGCCGAGCGGGCCGCGCGGGCACTGGGCTTCGAGCTGCCCTAGCGCGGACGCCGACGCGGTGGTCATGGTGGCGCACGACGGCGGCGCGGTCGAAGCCCTGTGCCCGGGCCACCGGCCGGCCGCCGGACCGGGCGGGCTCAGGCGTCCCGGTACGCCTCCAGCAGCCGCAGCCAGACCTCGCTGATCGTCGGATACGACGGGACCGCGTGCCACAGGCGGCCGACCGGGACCTGTGCGGCGACGGCGACGGTCGCGGAGTGGATGAGTTCGCCGACGCCGGGTCCGACGAGGGTGACGCCGCGCAGGATCTCGTCCTCGAGGTCGACGACCATGCGGGCGCGGCCCTTGTAGCCGTCGGCGTACAGACCGGCGCCGGCGACCGTGGACAGGTCGACGTCGACGGCGCGGACGCGGTGGCCGGCCCGTTCCGCCTCGGCCAGCGAGAGACCGGCGGAGGCGGCCTCCGGGTCGGTGAAGACGACCTGGGGGACGGCGGCGTGGTCGGCGGTCGCGGCGTGCGCGCCCCAGGCCTCCGGGCGCACGGGTTCCCCGGCGGCGCGGGTGGCGATGGCGGCGCCCGCGACGCGGGCCTGGTACTTGCCCTGGTGGGTGAGCAGGGCGCGGCGGTTGACGTCGCCGACCGCGTACAGCCAGTCGTGGCCGGTCACCCGGAGGGTGTCGTCCACGGTGAGCCAGGAGCCGGGCTCCAGGCCGATCGTCTCCAGACCGATGTCGTCGGTGCGCGGGGCGCGGCCGGTGGCGAAGAGGATCTCGTCGGCCTCGATCCGGTCACCGCCGTCGGTGACGACCAGGACGGTGCCGTTCTCCCGGGTCACCGACTTCACCGAGGTGCCGGTGCGGATGTCCGCGCCGGCCTCGGCGAGGGCCTCGGCCACCAGTTCCCCGGCGAAGGGCTCCATGCGGGACAGCAGACCGCTGCCGCGCACGAGAACCGTGACCTGCGAGCCGAGCGCCTGCCAGGCGGTGGCCATCTCGGTGGCGACCACACCGCCGCCGACCACGACCAGCCGGCCGGGCACGGACCGGGCGCTGGTGGCCTCCCGGCTGGTCCACGGCCTGACCTCGGCGAGTCCGGGCAGGTCGGGCAGCTGGGCGCGGCTGCCGGTGCAGACGGCGACGGCGTGCCGGGCGGTGAGGACGCGCCGGCTGCCGTCGGGACCGGTGACGGTCACGGTGCGCGGGCCGGTGAGCCGTCCGTGGCCGCGGTGGAGGTCGGCTCCGATGCCCTCCAGCCACTGGACCTGGCCGTCGTCCTTCCAGTGGGAGGTGTAGGAGTCGCGGTGGGCGAGGACCGCGGCGGCGTCCAGGGGGCCCTGGACCGACCGGCTCAGGCCGGGCGTGCGGCGGGCGTCGGCCCGGGCGATCACCGGGCGCAGCAGGGCCTTGCTGGGCATGCAGGCCCAGTAGGAGCATTCGCCGCCCACCAGCTCGCTCTCCACGACCGCGGTGGTGAGCCCGGCGGCGCGGGTGCGGTCGGCGACGTTCTCCCCCACGGGCCCGGCTCCGAGCACCACGACGTCATAGGCGATGGGTTCCGTTTGCGTCGGTTGCGTTTCCGTCATGGCGTCAGTCTGGTGGGTGGTGTGCGCGGTGGCCACATGGGTAGGGGCGCGGAATACGTGACCGGTCGGCCGTGTTGTGCCGACGGCCCGACCCGACACCAGGAAGAGGGAACACGCCATGAGCAGCACCGTGGAGCTCACCAAGGAGAACTTCGACCAGATGGTCACGGACAACGAGTTCGTCCTGATCGACTTCTGGGCGGCCTGGTGCGGTCCGTGCCGTCAGTTCGCGCCGGTGTACGAGAAGGCGGCGGAGGAGAACCCGGACCTGGTGTTCGGCAAGGTGGACACCGAGGCGCAGCCGGAGCTGGCCGCGGCCTTCGGCATCCAGTCGATCCCGACGCTGATGATCGTCCGCGACCAGGTCGCCGTGTTCGCCCAGCCGGGCGCCCTGCCCGAGGCCGCTCTGACGGACGTCATCGGGCAGGCCCGCAAGCTGGACATGGACGAGGTCCGCAAGCAGATCGCCGAGCAGCAGGCACAGCAGGGCCAGGCTCCGAACCAGGGCGAGTGATCCCGCCCGGAGCACGAGGCCCGGCGGCAGCCGTCGCCGCAGCGGGCACCGGTGCCGGACGCGGCGGTCCCGCCGAGGGGACGGCGACCTCGTCGTTCGCGGTCCGGTCGTCGACGTGCGCGGTCACCGCCGGGGCGCGTGTCGTCCTTCCCGCCGGGACGCGTGACGCCGGGCCCCGCCTCCGGTCGCCCTCCCCGTCCCGTCAGCTGGACTCGCGCCGCACCACCGACGCCCCCAGCACCTTGTGCGCCTCGGGCGCGGCGGCCGGGTCGCGCACCGCGCGGTCGACCAGCTCGGCGAGCTCACGGCCCGACGGCAGCTCCAGGTGCACGGTGCTCAGCCGGGGCCGCAGCAGCCGGCCCAGCATCAGGTTGTCGGCGCCGATCACGGCGGTGTCCTCGGGGATGCGGATGCCTTCGTCCTGGAGTGCGCGCATCAGGAGCATCGCGTACTCGTCGTTGTACGTGAACACGGCGTCGAGGCCGAGGTCGCGCCAGCGGGCGGCGAGCCGCGCGGCGGCGCCCTCGTCGTGCGCGAGGGGCAGCTCGGTGACCGTGGCGTCCGTACCGCGCAGGGCCTCGCGCACTCCGGCCAGGCGGGGCGCGGAGAACGCCTCCAGGCCGGGCTCCCGCGGGACGACGACACCGATCCGGCGCCGGCCCCGGTCGAAGAGGTGGGCGCCGGCGCTGTGACCGACGACGTCGTGGTCCATGAGCAGGGCGTGCGCGCCCTCGACGGACTCGGGGCCGAGGGTGACGACGGCCCGCGCCCCGGAGCGTCTGAGCACCTCGACACCCCGCGGGCCGAGCCCGGAGCCGGGGACCAGGACCGCCACCGGTCGCAGTTCGGCCCAGGCACGGGCGGCCTCGTCGTCCTGCAGGCCGGCGGTGCCGTACTGCACGACCGTGTAGTCGAGGAGCCCGAGCGCCCCCTGGAGGTCGCTGATGAACTGGCTGTAGAGCGGGCCCACGGGGAAGGCCGGCGCGGGCATCAGGACCATGCGGCTGTGCCCGGCGCGCAGGCTGCGCGCCGCGGCGTGCGGCACGTACCCGAGTTCCCTCGCGGCCTCGCGGACCCGGCGCCGGGTGGGTTCGCTGATCCGGACGGCGCCGGCGTCGTTCAGGACGTAGGAGACGGTCGCGCGCGAGACGCCGGCCAGGCGGGCCACGTCGGCGCTCGTGGGGGCGGAGCGCGTCGGTGCGGGGGACGCGGGCGGGGGCGTTTTCGGTATCTGCACCATGACGTACCGCATCCTTGCAGAAGCCCCGACGGACCTGTCGGCCGGGTGAGTCGAGCGCTCCCACGCACGCCTTCGCCCCGGCCGGGGCCCGGGTCAGCGGGAGGACGCCGCGCCCGTCACCCGGTCGACCAGGTCCACCCACGCCGATTCCAGCCGCTCCGGCGGCATGCCGCACTGCCGGGTCAGGTGGTGGATCAGGGCGGGGTCGAGCTGGGCCAGCAGGATGTGGGCGAGGATCTCGCAGTCCGCGTCCGGTACCGCCTCGCGCAGCAGCAGGGTGACGTGATGGCGCAGCACGCGGCGGGGCGGGGCGGTGAAGCGGCGGGCGGGTTCCGGTTCGGCCGCCAGCTGCAGCTCCAGCTCGTCGGCGGTCCGGCGGAGCATGGCCAGGCCGAACGCCCGCAGCCGCTCCACGGGCGGCGCGCCCGGCCCCAGCGGCGGGGGCCCGGTGAGGAAGGCGGCCTGGAACTTCTTCTCGGAGTGGTCGAGCAGCGCCGTGAGCAGACCGGTACGGTCACCGAAGCGGCGGAAGACCGTGCCCTTGCCCACGCGGGCCGCGGCCGCCACCGCCTCCATGGTGACGCAGTCCGCACCGCGCTCGGCCACGAGCCGCGCGGCGGCCTCCAGCAGCCGGGCCCGGTTGCGCGCGGCGTCGGCGCGCAGGCAGGGCTCGTCGGCGTCGGGGCCGAGTTGCAACAACTCCTGCGGTTCGACGGGCTCCTGGGGGGCCGGGACGGGCGATGGCGCGGCGGACATGAAGCCAGGGTAAAGCATCGGGAAGAAACTGGACCACGGTCCGGTTGAGGTGCTACAACAGAGAAACGGACCCCGGTCCGATTTCCGGGGCGGTCATTCATCCCACTGGAGTTCTTCATGTCTGCTCGCATCCTCGCCCTCGTCGGCAGCCTCCGTGCCGGTTCGCACAACCGCCAGCTCGCCGAGGCCGCGGTCAAGCTCGCTCCGGAGGGCTCCGAGGTGGCGCTCTTCGAGGGGCTCGCGGAGATCCCCTTCTACAACGAGGACATCGACGTCGAGGGCAGTGTCCCGGCCGCCGCCGTCCGGCTGCGCGAGGCCGCCGCCGGCGCCGACGCGCTGCTGCTCTTCACGCCCGAGTACAACGGCACCATCCCGGCCGTCCTGAAGAACGCCATCGACTGGCTGTCCCGCCCCTACGGCGCCGGCGCCATCAGCGGCAAGCCGGTCGCCGTGGTCGGCACCGCCTTCGGCCAGTACGGCGGTGTCTGGGCGCAGGACGAGACCCGCAAGTCCGTGGGCATCGCGGGCGGCAAGGTGATCGAGGACATCAAGCTCTCCATCCCGGGCTCCGTGACCCGCTTCGCCGAGCTCCACCCGGCCGACGACACCGAGGTCGTCGAGCAGCTGACCGAGGTCATCACCCGTCTGCACGGCCACGCCGCGGAGCCGGCCGCGGCCTGATCACGGCCGGCACGCCCGACGCCCGAAGGGGCTGGAGCCAGGACGGCTCCGGCCCCTTCGTCGTACGCGTGCCCGGCGCTCAGGCGGCCCCCGCCGCGCTCCGTTCGGCGTCGCGGTCGTCGCGGTGGATCGGCACGCCCGAGCCGGTCAGCGGTACGCCCGTGCCGCCCCTGCGGGCCGCGACGATCTCCGCCGCGATGGACAGGGCGGTCTCCTCCGGCGTACGGGCGCCGAGGTCGAGGCCGATCGGGGACCTGAGCCGGGCCAGCTCCCGCTCCCCCACGCCCGCCTCGCGCAGCCGCCGCTCGCGGTCGGCATGGGTGCGGCGCGAGCCCATCGCCCCCACGAACGCCACCGGCATCCCCAGGGCGGTCTTCAGCAGGGGGACGTCGAACTTCGGGTCGTGGGTGAGCACGCACAGCACCGTGCGCGCGTCGGTCGTGGTGCCGCGCAGATAGCGGTGCGGCCAGTCGGCCACGATCTCGTCGGCCTCCGGGAACCGGGCCCGGGTGGCGAAGACCGGGCGGGCGTCGCAGACGGTGACGTGGTAGCCGAGGAACCTGCCCGCCCGCACCAGGGCCGCCGCGAAGTCGATCGCACCGAAGACGATCATGCGGGGCGGCGGCACCGAGGACGCGACGAACAGGGTCAGGCCGCCGGGGCAGTACGAACCGTCCGCGGACAGGCCGACCGTGCCGGTGCGCCCGCCGTCCAGCAGTGCCCGGGCCTCGGCCGCCGCCGTCCGGTCCAGCTCCGGGCGCCCGCCGAGGCCGCCCTCGTACGAGCCGTCCGGGCGGACGAACAGGGCCCCGCCGAGGAGGTCCGCCGGGCCCCGGACGACCCGGGCGAGAGCCCCCGGCTCGCCCCGGGCGACGGCCGGGAGCGCCTTGTGGAGCACCTGCCGGACGGGGGCGTGGGCACCGACCGGGGTCACCAGGACGTCGATGACCCCGCCGCAGGTCAGGCCGACCGCGAAGGCGTCCTCGTCGCTGTGCCCGAACCGCTCGACGCGCGTCTCGCCGTCCTCGAGCGCCCGGACGCACAGCTCGTACACCGCGCCCTCCACGCAGCCGCCGGAGACCGAGCCGACCGCCGTGCCCTCGCGGTCGACGGCGAGGGCGGCCCCCGGGCCGCGCGGTGCGCTGCCGCTCACGGACACGACCGTGGCCACGGCGAACTCCCGGTCTCCGTCCAGCCATCCGCACAGCTCACCGGCGACGTCAAACACCCGGTCCCCCCGCCCGCAGCACCCGGTCCGGGCGGATGGGCAGGCTGCGGTGGCGCACGCCGGTCGCGTGCCAGACCGCGTTGGCGACGGCCGCCGCGGCGCCCACGACGCCGATCTCACCGATGCCCTTGATGCCGACCGGGTCGTCGGGGTCCGGGTCGTCCACCCAGTCCGCCTCGATCGCCGGTACGTCGGCGTGGGTGGCGATGTGGTAGCCGGCCAGGTCGGCGCCGTAGAGGCCGCCCGAGGCGTGGTCGCGGACCGCCTCCTCGTGCAGGGCCATGGAGATGCCCCAGGTCATGCCGCCGACGAGCTGGCTGCGCGCGGTGAGCGGGTTGACGATCCGGCCCGCCGCGAAGATCCCCAGCATCCGGCGCACCCGCACCTCGCCGGTGGTGACGTCCACGGCGACCTCGGCGAACTGCGCCCCGAAGGAGTGCCGCTCCTGCTGCGCGAGGGCCCCGAGGGCGGCGGTGGTGTCGGAGCGCACGGTGATGCCCTCCGGCGGCACGGCGGCTCCCGGCACGAGCCGGTCCCGCAGCTCCTCGGCGGCGGCGGTGACCGCCCAGGCCCAGGACCGGGTGCCCATCGAGCCGCCGGCGAGCCCCGCCGGGCCGAAGTCGCTGTCGCCGATCCGCACCCGGACCCGGTCGGGCGCCACCCGCAGCGCGTCGGCGGCGACCAGGGTGAGCGCGGTACGGGCCCCGGTGCCGATGTCGGCCGCGGCGATCCGCACGGTGAAGGTGCCGTCCGCCTGAGCGGTCACCGCGGCCGTCGCCGGGAGGGCGCCCGCGGGGAAGGAGGCGGCGGCCGTGCCCGTGCCGAGCAGCCGGCGTCCTTCGCGCCGTACGCCGGGGCGCGGGTCCCGGCCGGCCCAGCCGAAGCGGCGGGCGCCCTCGCGGAAGCAGGCGGCCAGGTTGCGGCCGGCGAACGGCAGCCCGGAGACCGGGCCCCGCCCGGGCTCGTTGCGCAGCCGCAGCTCGACCGGGTCGACGCCGCACCGCTCGGCGAGTTCGTCGAGCGCCGCCTCCAGCGCGAACGACCCCGGCGCCTCGCCCGGCGCCCGCATCCACGTCGGGGACGGCACGTCCAGCCGTACGACCTCGTTCACCGTGCGGTGGGCGTCGGCGTCGTACATCACCCGGGCCGGTCCGGAGCTCGGCTCGACGAACTCCCACACCGTCGACGTCTGGTTCAGCGAGCGGTGCTCCAGGGCGCGCAGCCGCCCGTCGGCGTCGGCGCCGAGCCGGATCCGCTGGGTGGTGGGACTGCGGTAGCCGGTGAGCGAGAACATCTGACGTCGGGTCAGCACGACGCGCACCGGGCGCCGCAGGGCGGTCGCGGCCATCACGGCGGCCACCTGGTGGGCCCGCAGGCCCTTGCTGCCGAAGCCGCCGCCGACGTGCTCGGAGCGCACCCGCACGGCGGACGGTTCGAGGGAGAACATCTTGACGAGCTCGTCGGCGATCCAGGTGGTGCCCTGGTTGGAGTCGACGACCTCGAGCCGGCCGCCGTCCCACAGGGCGGTCGCCGCGTGCGGCTCCATCATGGCGTGGTGTTCCTCGGGCGTGGTGTACTCCGCGTCCACCACGTGGGCGGAGGCGGCGAGTTCGGCCTCCAGGTCGCCCTTCTCCGTGGCGGCGGGCATGTGCCCGTCCGCCGGGTACGCGTCCGGGCGGCCGGCGCGGAACGCGATGTCGTGCGGCTGCCGTTCGTAGGTGACGACGAGCGCCTCGGCGGCCTCGCGGGCCTGTTCGGGCGTCTCGGCGACGACGAGCGCGACGGGCCACCCGGCGTGCGGGATCCGGTCGTGCTGGAAGACGGCGGCGGTCGGGTCCGGCGGGACGCCCAGCATGCCGGTGTAGTCGGTGTCGACGCGCGGGGCGTTCCCGTGGTGCAGGACGGCGAGCACGCCCGGCATGCCGAGCACGTCGGCGGTCTCGACGGCGCGGATCCGGCCGCGGGCGACGGTGGACAGCACCAGCCGGCCGTGGGCGAGGTCCGCGAAGGGTATGTCGCCGGCGTACCGGGCGGCCCCGGTGACCTTGTCGCGGCCCTCCACGCGGGGGTGCGCGGTGCCGACGGCGCCGGCCGGCGCCGTACGGCCGGTCGTGGCGGTGGTCATCGGGCGGCCTCCTCGGCGAGTTCGGACAGCACGGCCACCACGAGGTTGCGCATGAGTGTCACCTTGTATCCGTTGTCGGGCAGCGGCCTGGCCGCCGCCAGTTCGGCGTCCGCGGCCGCGGCGAAGTACTCCTCGTCGGCCGGGGCCCCGGTCAGGACGCGTTCGGCCGCCCGGGCCCGCCACGGCCGGGACGCCACCGCGCCGAAGGCCAGGCGTGCCTCGCACACGATCCCGTTGCTGACGTCGAGGGCGGCGGCGACCGAGCCGATCGCGAAGGCGTACGAGGCGCGTTCGCGGACCTTGCGGTAGCGGGAGCGGGCGGCGACCGGCGCGGGCGGCAGGGTGACGCCGGTGACGAGCGCGCCGGCCGGCAGGGCGGTCTCCCGGTGCGGGGTGTCGCCCACGGGCAGGTAGAGGCCGTCGAGCGGCAACTGCCCCGGCCCGTCGGCCGTTTCGTACGAGACGACCGCGTCGAAGGCGGTCAGTGCCACCCCCATGTCGGACGGGTGGACGGCCACGCAGTGCTCGGAGGCGCCCAGGACGGCGTGGTTGCGGTGCTCGCCGGTGACGGCGGGGCAGCCGCTGCCGGGCACACGCTTGTTGCAGGGCCGGCTCACGTCGGCGAAGTAGCCGCAGCGGGTGCGCTGGAGCAGGTTGCCGCCGACGGTGGCCATGTTGCGCAGTTGCCCGGAGGCGCCGGCGAGCACCGCCTGGGCCAGGGCCGGGTAGCGGCGGCGGACCTCCGGGTGGGCCGCGAGGTCGCTGTTGGTGACGGTGGCGCCGATGCGCAGCCCGCCGTCGTCGGTCGGTTCGATCCGGTCCAGCGGGAGCCGGCGGACGTCGACGAGCCGGGCGGGGCGCTCGACGCCGGTCTTCATCAGGTCGACGAGGTTGGTGCCGCCGCCGAGGTAGCGGGCGTCCGGGTCGGCGCCGAGCAGTGCCACGGCGCCGGGGACGTCGTCCGCGCGCCGGTAGTCGAACTCCCTCATACCGCCGCCTCCTCGGTCCCGGTCCGGGCCTGCGCGGCCGCGCGGGCGACGGCCTCGACGATCGACGGGTAGGCACCGCAGCGGCAGAGGTTGCCGCTCATCCGCTCCCGGATCTCCTCCGGGGTCAGCGGCGGCGGTCCCGCTTCGGGCCGTATGTCGTCGGTGACGGCGCTGGGCCAGCCGGCGGCGTGTTCCTCGATGACGGCGAGGGCCGAACAGATCTGACCGGGCGTGCAGTAACCGCACTGGAAGCCGTCCAGGTCGAGGAAGGCCTGCTGCACCGGGTGCAGTCGCCCTCCCCCGGCCACGCCCTCCACGGTGGTGATCTCGCGTTCCTCGGCCGCGACGGCCAGGTGGAGGCAGGACACGGTGCGGCGGCCGTCGACCAGGACCGTGCAGGCTCCGCACTGTCCCTGGTCGCAGCCTTTCTTGGTGCCGGTCAGGTCGAGTCGCTCGCGCAGGACGTCGAGCAGGGTGGTGCGGTGGTCGACGGTCAGCGTGTGCTTCTCGCCGTTGATGTCCAGGGTGACGGTGCTGGACGTCGAGGGGGCCATGAGCAGCCTTCCTTCGCGGATCCGGGGCGTGTCGGGACGGCGTTCCGGACGGCGGGCGGGTCGGTGACGCGGGGGGCTGTACGGGACGGGCACGGTTCGGGAACCATGCGGTCATGCGGGGCACGGGACGCGGCGGGCCGTGGCGCCGGGCGTGCGGGCCCGCCGATACGATGGGCCGAAGCGGACAACTGTCCGTTACCGGAGAAGTTAGTGGACAGCTGTCCGGTCGACAAGGACGGTTTCGGCCAGGACCCGGGAGGAGTCACGCGTGCGGGAGAAGAAGGACGCGCCCCTGCGTTCGGACGCACAGCGCAACCGCGAGCGCATCCTGGACGTGGCCCTGGCCGAGCTCACGCGCTCGGCGGACACTCCGCTGAGCGTGATCGCCAAGAAGGCCGGCGTCGGGCAGGGCACGTTCTACCGGAACTTCCCCGGCCGTGAGGCACTCGTCCTGGAGGTCTACCGGCACGAGATGCGTCAGGTCGTCGAGAGCGCGGCCCGGTTGCTGGCGACCCGGGAGCCCGACCGGGCCCTGCGCGAGTGGATGGACCGGCTGGCCCGGTTCGCCATGGCCAAGGCCGGGCTGGCCGACGCCATCCGGCAGGCCACCAGCGGACCGGGGAGCCCGGCGAAACCGGGGCACAGCGCGGTGACCGAGGCGGTCGAACTCCTGCTCCGCGCCTGCGAGGAGGCCGGTTCCATCCGCCCCGGCGTGACCGCGGACGACTTCTACCTCGCCATCGCCGGCCTCTGGCAGATCGACCCGGACGGGGACTGGCAGCCGCGCGCCACCCGGCTGCTGGACATCGTCATGGACGGGCTGCGCGCGGGGGCACGCGGGCGGTAGCCCCCGGCCGGCTCTCCCGCCCCTCAGGCGACCGCCGTCGGTGCCAGTTCCCGCAGTTCCCGCAGCGCGGCCTCCACCGCCGGCCGGGCGTGCCCGCCGCCGCGCGTGCAGGTCAGCAGCTTGCGGTGCGGGTTGCCGGCGCAGCGGACGCGGGTGATCGCCAGGTGCGGGGTCAGATGGGCGAGGCGCGGGATCAGGGCGACGCCGAGTCCGTGGGAGACGAGGTGGGCGGTGACGTTCCAGTCGAGGGCGTGGTGGACGACGTCCGGGGCGAATCCGGCCGCGCCGCACGCGGACATCACGTGCGGCCGGCAGGGGCTCTCCGGCACCGGCGCGATCCACGACTCGCGCGCCGCCTCGGCGAGGTCGATCCGCTCGCGCCCGGCCAGCGGATGCCCCTGGGGGACCACCAGGTCGAACGGGTCGTCCAGCAGCGGCCGCTGATCGAACCGCGTGTCGCTCAGCGGCGGGTTGTGCGGGGTGGACTCCACGACGGCCAGATCGGCGGCCCCTTCGAAGAGCAGGTCGAAGCTCTGCTCCACCCCGGTCTCGGCGATCCGTACCGACAGCCGCGGATGGCGCTCGCCCAGCCGGGCGGCCATGGGCGCCAGCAGCACCGAGACCGCCACCGGGAACCCGATCACGCGCAGCGGCCCGGCCGGGGCGCCATGGTCGGCCCGCAGGTCCAGTTCCGCCTGGTCCCAGCGTGCCTGGATGGCGTCGGCGTGCGCGAGCAGGCTCTCGGCGGCCGGGGTGAGCCGCACCCCGCGCCCCTGTGGCTCCAGCAGCTCGACGCCCAGGTCGCGGGCGAGCTGACGGATCTGCTGCGAGGCGGCGGACGGGGTGAAGTGCAGGGCGCGGGCGGCCGCGGTGACCGTGCCGTAGTGGGCGACCGCCCTGAGGACGTGCAACCGGCGCAGGTCAATCATGAAGTCCACGCTTCACGGTGGTGTCCACAAAGTCAACCTGGACGTGTACGGATGGTCCGGCGCACCCTTGCTGTGTCGCGACGATCGACGAGCACCCGACGCACGAGCACGCAAGGAGTCAGCATGACCAGCACGACCGGCACCACGGGCACGACCGAAGCAGTCTGCCCGTACTGCGGGTGGCCGGACGACGCCGAGCCGTTCCAGGTGGTCTCCCGGCACGGCACCGCGGCGGGCAGCACCGTGTGGACCCGCTGCGGCTGCGGCTCGCTCCAGGTCCGTGCCGTCGACGACCGCGGCGTCCGCATCGTGTCCCGCAGCAGGCCCGCCGGCCTTCCGTGGAGCCGGGCGGGCCGGTGACCGGCCGGGCGGCCGTTGACAGGCGGCCCGCCCCGGCCGTACTAATCGAGGCCGGTGGTCCCGGGACCCGGCAGGAGGCGTGGACGTGCAGAGACATCCGTTGTCCGGGGTCACGGTGGTCAGCCTGGAGCAGGCGGTGGCCGCGCCCTACGCCACCCGGCAGCTGGCCGATCTCGGCGCTCGCGTGATCAAGGTGGAGCGGCCGGGCGAGGGCGACTTCGCCCGCCGCTACGACACGACCGTCCACGGCCACTCCAGCTATTTCGTGTGGATCAACCGCTCCAAGGAGTCCCTCACGCTGGACCTGAAGGACCCGCGGGGCCGCGCGATCCTGCACCGGCTCCTGAAGGACGCCGACGTGTTCGTGCAGAACCTCGCGCCCGGCGCCGCCGACCGCCTCGGCCTGGGCACCGGGGAGCTCACCCGCCGCTACCCGCGGCTGATCCCGTGCACGATCTCCGGCTACGGCACGACCGGCCCCTGGGCGGACCGCAAGGCGTACGACCTGCTGGTGCAGTGCCAGACGGGACTGGTGTCGCTGACCGGGACGGCGGACGGGACCGCGCGCACCGGCATCTCCGTCGCCGACATCGCCGCCGGGATGTACGCGTACAGCGGCGTGCTCACCGCCCTGTACACCCGCGCGACCACCGGCACGGCCCCTCCGGTGGAGGTGTCGCTGTTCGAGGCGCTGGCCGAGTGGATGGGCCAGCCCGCCTACTACACCCGCTACGGCGGCAGCCAGCCCCCGCGCCTGGGCACCCAGCACGCCACCATCGCCCCGTACGGGACCTACCGGGCCGCCGACGGCCGCGAGGTGCTGTTCTCCGTCCAGAACGAGCGCGAATGGGCGGCCCTGTGCGCCGGGTTCCTCGGCCGGCCCGAGCTGACCGATGATCCGCGCTTCGCCACCGGTTCCGACCGCGTGGCCCACCGGGAGGAGCTGAACGCGATCATCGCCGAACGCTTCGCCCGCTCCGACGCCGAGGAGCTGCTCAAGGATCTGGAGGCGATCGGCATCGCCTGCGCCGGGGTCAACGACGTCGCCGCGTTCCTCGACCATCCGGTGCTCGCCGCCCGCGGCCGCTGGCGCGAGGTCACGGTGCCGGGCGCGACCGTTCAGGCGCTGCTGCCGCCCGCCGACCTCGCCGGTCTGCCGGCGCGCATGGACCCGGTACCGGCCGTGGGCGAGCACACGGAGGCCATCCTGACGGAGCTGGGCCACTCCCCCGAGGACATCGAGGCGCTGCGCGCGGACCTTGTGGTCTGAGCCGCGCCTACCCCTGCCGCTGGTGCAGCGCCGCCAGTACGTCCTCGTCCGTCAGCTGCTCGAAGTCGTCGTACCACTGCCCCACGGCCATGAACGCGGCCGGTTCGTGCAGACAGACCACCTCGTCGGCCTCGGCGCGCATCAGACCGGCGCCCTCCGGTGAGCAGACCGGGGCGGCCAGCACGAGCCGGGCGGGGTCCTGCCGCCGCAGGGAGCGCAGGGCGGCGCGGGCCGTGGAGCCGGTCGCCAGTCCGTCGTCGACGACGATCACGGTCCGTCCCCGGACGTCGGGTGCGGGCCGGCCCCGGCGGTAGAGCTGTTCGCGGCGGCGCAGTTCGCCGCGCTCGCGCTCGACGACGGGGGCGAGATCGGACTCGTCGAGGCCCAGCCGGCGCAGGGCCTCCGCGTCGAACAGCGGCACCCCGTCGCCGGCCATCGCCCCGACGCCGAACTCCTCGTGGTGGGGGGCGCCGACCTTCCGTACGACGAGGACGTCGAGCGGGACGTCCAGCTCCCGGGCGACCTCCTGTGCCACGGCGACACCGCCACGGGGCAGGGCCAGGACGACGGGGTCGGGCAGGGCTCCCTCGTCCTGCCTCGCCCGCAGCCGCTCGGCCAGTTCGCGGCCGGCTTGCCGGCGATCACGGAACCGCATGGCGGATTCCCTCCCTCCGCACCGGGACAGCGCCGGGGACGGCACCTGGTCCGGCACCCGCGTACCCCGCTCCCGCGCGGTCGAAGCGTGCCGCGTCCGCCCTCCCCCGGTGCGTGCTCCGCAGCGCCTCGCGGCACACGCACCCGTGGCTCGCCGGGGCGGTCCGGCATGGGTGCGCGGTCGTCGGGCACGCGAGATTCATGGTCGGTGACACGGGCGACTACGGACAGGGACGGCGGCCGGGCGACAGCGGGCACCGGGCGGTGCCGCAGGAGGACGACATCCGGATCGAGGCGTGGGCGGGAAGCCGGGAGAACTGCCTGGCGGAGGCCGTGACGGCGGTGGTGGAGTGCTTCGCCGACGTCTCCGGGGTGCGGCCGACCGGCGTGGGCCGCATCCGGCTGGACGAGGCCAGTGACGACGATCTGCTGGCCGCCCTGCTGGACGAGATCCTGTACCGGCTCCAGGTGCACGGGCAGGTCCCGGTGGATGTGGAGGCGGACGAGGCCGAGGGCGGGCTGGATGTGCGGCTGGCGGTCACCGGCCTGGCGGACGTGCGGATCACCGGGGCCCTGCCGACGGCCGTGGCCTGGGAGGAGCTGCGGATCGGGCCGGGACCGTACGGGTGGTCCTGCGCGGTCACGGTGGACGGCTGAGCGATGCCACCGGTGCCCCGGTGCGCGCCGCATGTCCGGGGGGCGCCGGGGTACCCCGGGGCACATGAGCGGCATCGACATCGGCAGTGACGCCTTCAACGACCACGCCTTCATCGCGCGCCGGCACGCGTACGAGGGAGCCAATGTCTCCCCTTCGCTGACCTGGAGCGGGGTACCGGACGACGCGGCGGAGCTGGTGCTGCTGTGCGAGGACCCCGACGCGCCGTCGGGCACCTTCGTGCACTGGATCGTGGTGGGGATCGACCCCCGCAGCGACGGAGTCCCGGCGGGGCAGAGTCCCCCGCGGGGGACCGAACTCGTCAACGGCTACGGCGAACGCGGCTGGGGCGGGCCGCACCCTCCCCCGGGAGACGACGCGCACCACTACTTCTTCCGGCTCTACGCCCTCGCCGAACCGTGCCTCCTGCCCGACGCGCCCCGGGCGGAGCAGGTGCACGAGGCGGTCGAGAAGGCGCAGCTCGCCAGCGGCACGCTGGTGGGGCTCTACCAGCGCTGAACCGGCGCCGAACGCACGCCCCCGGCCCTCGCTTCCGCGGGGCGGCGTCGACGGGTGGACGTCGGCGGGGCTCAGTGGGTCGGGGCCGACCTGCTGATGTCCGCCAGAGCGGAGTGCGGGTCCTCGGCGGCGGCGAGGTCGCCGAGGCTGACCACGCCGACGGGGCATCCGCCGCGTTCGACGACCGGGAGCCGGCGCACGGCGTACTGCCGCATCAGCTCGACGGCGTGATCGGTGGTGTCCTCAGGGGCGAGTGTCACCAGGGGCGGGCGCGTGCACAGGGAGCCGACCGTCGTGGCCTGCGGGTCGTGCCCCTCGGCCACGGCCCGCAGCACGATGTCGCGGTCGGTCAGCACACCGAAGAGGTCACAGTCGTAGGCCACCAGCACGTCGCCGATGTCCCGCTCGCGCATCAGGCGCGCCGCCTCCGCCACCGTGGTCATGGGCTCCACGGACGTGGTGTCCGGTGACATCACGTCCCGTATCCGTCGGGTCATGGGCACCTCCCGGTAACCGGCCGGCCGGGTCTTCCTCCGTGTCCGCCGCGTAGCCCGCAGCGCGGTGCGTAAACCGCCCGCCGGGCGGCTGCCCCGCCGGGCCGCGGACCGCGATCGTGCTCGCCGGTCTCCTGCTGCTCCCCCGCCACGACTCCGGTACGGAGGGGCGGCACGCACCGGCGGGGGGGGCGACCGGCCGGGGCGGGACCGGGCCACGCCCGCCCCGCCCCGGCCGCCTCCCGGACCGGGGCTCGGCCTACACCGCCCCGGGGACTTCCTCCGTCACACCGTTCAGCGGTGAGGCCGGGTCGCTGCCGTACGGCCGTGTGATGGCCTCGAGGCCGTGTCCGGCCGGGTCCCGGAAGTACACGCCGCGTCCGCCGTCATTGCGGTTGATCCGGCGCGGGTGCCGTCCCTGCGGATCGGCCTGGAGGGGGATCCCGGCGTCCACGAGCCGGGCGAGGATCGCGTCGAACTCGTCCTCGGAGACGAGGAACGCGTAGTGCTGCACGGGGATGTCGGCGTCGATGGTCGCGAAGTCCAGGGTGACGCCGTTGGCGGTCGTCACCGGCAGGAACATTCCGGCCGGTTCCCCGACCTCCAGTCCCAGGATCTCCGCGAGGAAACGGGCGGACCTCTCACGGTCACGGGTGAGAACGATGGTGTGATTGAACTCGACTGACATGCTGTCAATGCCTCCACGGGCATCCGCGGCGCCTCCATGCCTCACCCGGCCGGTGACCGGCACGCGATGCCGCACGCCGGAGCCTAGGCGAGGTCTCCCGCGCCCGTCGACCGGTTTTCCCGGCGGCGCCGCCGGTACGCGCCGGCCCCGCTCCCCGGTGGCCCCCGACGTCCGTCGGGGACCCGGTCACCCCCTGTCTCCCCACGGTTCTGGGCGTCGGCCGTGTGCCGCACCGCACCAACCGGTCACAGGGGGAATCATGTCCACTCGCACCACGGCCGGGGCCGCGCTCGTCGGCACCGGCGCCCTCGCCCTGCTCGGCCCGCTCACCGCGGCGCCGGTGGGTCGCAGAAACTGTAGGGGCGGGTTCCGCTTGCCCCGGGGCCATGGCGCGGTGTGGCTGATCCCCGTTCTCCGGGGCACCCGGACGGCACACCGTCTCAGGGGAGGGACATCGTGCTCGCCGTCGCGCTGCTGCTGCTGCCCGGGCTGGGTCTGCTGCTGGCCCTCATGACGCGCATCGAGGACCGGCTGCTGAAGGAGGACGACCCTCTCCGTCCGCCCCGTCTGCGCCTTCTGCCGGGAGGCGGGGGCGCCCCGTCCGCCGCGTCCGCGCCGGCGAACGGGCGTCGCGCTCGTCGGGGGCGGCACGCCGCCTGATCCGGCACGGTGGACGGCACCCGAGCCGGATCGCGGGCGCGGGCGGGCGGAGGCGGAGCCGCCGGACCGGTCCGGCCGGGCGTCCGTCGTCAGCGCGGGCCGGTGTGCCCGCCTCCGGCCCCGGCCGCCTCGTCGACGCGTCCGGCCACCCAGTCCAGGAAGTCCCGCACCCGTGCCGCGGGCAGCGGGAGAGCGGACTCCCGGGGGCGCTCGAAGCTGCGCAGCGCGTCCTCGACGAGCGGCCGGAACGCCTCCTCGGACGCGGCGATCGCCTCGGCCGCCCCGCGCTTGGCGCACCAGTGTCCCGTGCGGCAGTACACCACGGTACGGCAGCCGTTGAGCACGCGGTTGTCGGCGACGTGCCCCTCTCCGGCGGCGTGTTCCCGCACGGAGGCCCGGAGTGCGGCGAGCACGGCGGGCCGCTCCGGTGCGGCGATCACCTCCCGCACCGGCCTGCCGAACAGCGGAAGACCGCTCTGGTGGGCGAGGGAGCGGTCCAGGACGTACCAGAACGCCGGTGACCCCTCCGGGTCGTAGCTGACCCGCTCGGGCAGCGACGGGCCGGTGTTGAGGTCCATCAGGTAGCCCGCCTCCCCCGACGGGCGAGCGGCGAAGCCGGCCGGATACACGACCAGTTCCAGTCCGGCCGCGGGGCAGGGCAGGGCGGGGTGGGCCAGTGCCCCGGCCAGGTCGGGCAGCGCCCGCCGGGGAAGGGAGGGGGCCACCACCACCGTCACGTCGACGTCGCTGCGTCCGGGCCGGTAGTCGCCGAGCGCGAGGGACCCGACCGCGAGGACGCTCACCAGGTGGGGGCCGCAGACGGCACGGGTGCGGCGGACCAGCTCGTCCAGGTAGGCGCGGACGTCGCGGGGCGGGGCGGGGGCGGGGCTCATGGCGCCAGTGTCGCCTGCCGTGCACGGTCGGCGCCGTCAGTTCCACAGCTCCCGGCTGTCGCACACGTGCGCGCCCATGTTGCGTTCCATCATCCGCAGGGCGGCGTCCGCGAGGTCGGCGTGGATGTGGGCGACGGCGTCCCGCGGCACGGTCACGTCGAAGTGGCGGATGTGCGCGTCGAGCGAGGAGTAGAGGACGCACTGCTCCGTCACCTGGCCGCACAGCACGAGCCGCTCGACGTCCTGCTGGCCGAGCAGATAGGCGAGCGGGGTCTCGAAGAAGACCGAGTGGCGGGCCTTGACGACGAAGAGGGAGGAGTCGTCCGGCCGCAGTGGCTCGACTAGGTGGGCGTGCGGACCCGACAGGGCCTTGTCGAGCAGTTCGCCGTGGTGGGAGCGCCACTCACCGAAGTTGTCGTTGACGTAGATCACCGGTACGCCCCGTCGCCGCGCCCGCTCCAGCAGGTCGGCGACGACGGGCACGACCGACTCCGCGGACGGGAGCAGCAGCTCGGCGTCCGGGTGGTCGTAGGTGTTGATCATGTCGATGACGATCAGCGCTGTCTTGCCCATGGCACCGGGGTTCCCCGTACGACGGATTCGAACGACGGGGTGCGGTCGGGCCCTCCGTTCGGGCGGGTGCCGGCGCGGGCCCGGGCCGCCTCGACGGCCTCCCGCTGATCGGCGGTCAGGGAGGCCGGCGCGGCCGGCCAGCCGCTCGGGCCGGTCCGGGTCGGCCGGCACCGCCGTCGCGGCCTCCTCCGGGGGTGAAGGCCAGGGCGGCCGCGGCCGCCAGGGAGCCGCTCAGCAACCCGTACCGGGCCGATGCGGTCCGACAGCCGGCCGCCGACCGGCCGCATCGCCACGGCCGGCAGCACGAACCCCGCCATCCGGTCGGCCGCGTCGCCTGGGCCAGGCCGTACCCGGTCTTCAGATACGCCGGCAGGTAGACCGAGAAGGCGACGTAGCCGCCGAGGGCCACCGCGTACAGGGCGGAGGCCTGCCGGGTGACGCCCAGCCTGAACGCCGCGCCCAGGCGGCGCGCCGGCGGTTCGGCCGGCACGGTGCGTCCCGGCGCGTCCCGCAGCAGCCACCACGCGACGACCGCGTAGAGGGCCAGGACGGCCGAAGTGATCAGGAACGGGTTCGCCGTCCGGTACGCGTCCACCAGCTTGGCGGTGGTCAGCGCGCTGATCGCGGTGCCGCCCGCCCCGGCGCCGAAGACGCCGATGGCCAGGCCCCGCCGCTCGGGCGGGAGCCAGGCGCTGACGTACGGCACGTCGAGGGCGTCCCGTACGGTACGCCCGTGACCGCCTACAGCACCGAGGACGCCCCGGGCCGCCACGGCCCCTCCGCCACCGTCGAGGCCGCACCCCGCGAGGTGGGCCGGGTGCGCACCGAGTACTCGCCCGCCCACGACGGCGACCCCGATCCCGGGGAGATCGTCTGGACGTGGGTGCCCTACGAGGAGAACGACGGCCGGGGCAAGGACCGCCCGGTGCTCGTCGTCGCCCGTGAGGCGGCCGGGACCCTCCTCGCCGTGCAGTTGTCCAGCAAGCCGCGTGTCGGGAACCGGGACTGGGTGCCGATCGGCAGCGGGCCGTGGGACCGGTCGGGCCGGGCGTCGTGGGTCGCCGTCGACCGGGTGCTGCGGCTGCACGAGGAGGGCATGCGCCGGGAGGCGTGCGCCCTGGACCGGATGCGGTTCAACCTCGTGCGTCAGCGGCTGCGGGAGCGGTACGGCTGGAGTTGACCCCCACCGCCTCCGACGCGAGGTCCGCGAAGGCCCGTTCGAACGCGGTGCGGACCGCGCTCTCGCGCGTGCGGTCCAGGATCCCGAAGACCACGTGCTCGAAGGCGCCCGCGAAGCGCGCGCCGGGCTCCAGCAGCGACCGGAACGCCGCCGCCACCTGAGCCGGGTCGTTGCGGAAGACCCCGCAGCCCCACGCGCCGAGCACCAGCCGCCGGTAGCCGTGGGCCACGGCGGTCTCCAGGACGCGCTCGGCGCGTACGGCCAGGGCGCGGGGCAGCTCCCCCGCGCGCTCCGGCATCGTCCGCAGGACGACTCCCGCGTTGGGCGCGGGCGAGGTGAGGAAGCCGGCCGTGAACGGCTCGTCCAGGAGACGGCCGCGGTCGTCGCGGAAGACGGGCACGGCGGGTGAGTGGACGACCCGGTCCGTGTAGAACGGGTCGCGGTGGGCGCGGTGGTGGTCGTAGTGGTCCGGGGCCCGCAGCAGGCAGGTGTACAGCGCGGAGGCACGGCACAGGGCCTCCTCCTGGGCCTGGGCGCCGTTGAGGTAGCCCCCGCCGGGGTTCCGGGCGGAGGCGAAGTTCAGCACGGCGGGCCCGCCGCCGGGGGCGGGCGGCTCGTGGGCGAGCCGTCGCGCGGCCTCCAGGCTGCTCTCGCCGGTGACCTCGACCCGGGTGTCCACCGGCCGGAACACCGGGAACGGGACCGGGTCCGGCCCGTACGTCCGCGTACCGTCCCGCGCGGCCTCGATCGCCGCCCGGAGGGGCACCGCGCGCCCGTCCGGCGTGCGGTAGCCCCCCGCCGCCACGATCCGCTCGGTCTCGCGTGCGATGCCCCGCAGGCGCGCGCTCACGCCGCGACCCCCGTACGCGCCGTGACCGCACGTCGCGCGGTCTCCCCCGTCGTGCTCATGCAGGCATCGTGAGCGATGCTGGTGAGGCGGTGCAACGGAGTTTCTCCGTCGAGGGCCCGGGAAGCGGGCGGGAAAACCCCAGGAAACAGGCGGAACGGAAGGATCGTCCGTCCGGAACGCGCCGCCGGGTGCTCTTGTGCCGAGCGTCGCGAGGGCTTTGGGTGGACGCGTTGAGGCCGACCCGGACCACCGCGCTCCGGGCCGGCGACATGGTGGAATCTCAGGAGGATCCCGACATGTCCCATCCGGCAGGTGGCTCTCTCGAGCCGCGTACCGCCGTCACGGAAGCCGATGCGGAAGCCCTGGTGCGGGGCATCTGCTTCAAGACCGGACCGCCGCGCCGCCTCGGAGTGGAGGTGGAATGGCTCGTCCACGAGCCGCGTGACCCGCGGCTCCCCGTGTCACCCGAACGACTCGGAGCGGCCTACGCCGCCCTGCGGACCGTGCCCCTGAGGTCGGCGCTCACCGTCGAGCCCGGCGGCCAGCTGGAACTGAGCTCGCCGCCCGCCGCCTCACTGATGGAGTGCGTCGGTACCGTCTCCGCCGACCTCGACGCCGCCCGCGCGGTGCTGCGCGAGGACGGCCTGGTTCTCGTCGGTCTCGGCCACGACCCCTGGCAGGCGCCGCGCCGGTTCCTGCGCGAGGCGCGCTACGACGCCATGGAGGCCTGTCTCGACCGCACCGGCCCCGCCGGCCGCGCGATGATGTGCGCCTCCGCCTCCGTGCAGGTGTGCCTGGACGCCGGGTACGAGGAACCCGGTCCCCTCGGCCACGTACGGCGCTGGTGGTTGGCGCACCAGCTGGGCGCGGTCCTGGTGGCCGTGTTCGCCAACTCCCCGATCGCCGGTCACCGGCCGACCGGATGGCTGTCCACGCGGCAGCTGCGCTGGGCGCAGATCGGCACCGGCCGGGCGGGCGGCCCCGCGCTGGACGCCGACCCGCGCGGCGCCTGGGCCCGGCACGTCCTGGACGCGCCGGTGATGTGCGTACGGCGGGACGGCGGGCCGTGGGACGTTCCGGAGGGGCTGACCTTCCGGGAGTGGACCAGGTCCGGCTTACCCAGGCCGCCGACCCGGGAGGACCTCGACTACCACGTCACGACGCTGTTCCCGCCGGTCAGGCCGCGCGGTCACCTGGAACTGCGCATGATCGACGCGCAGCCCGGCGACGACGGCTGGATCGTGCCGCTGGCGGTGACGGCGGCGCTGTTCGACGACCCTGAGGCCGCCGAGACCGCCTACCGGGCGGTGAAACCACTGGCCGAGCGGACCCACGGCATGCCCGCGCCGCACAATCCGCTGTGGCGGGACGCGGCCCGTGCCGGGCTGGCCGACCCGGAGCTGCGCGAGGTGGCCGCCACGTGTTTCGCGGCGGCGCTGCGGGCCCTGCCCCGGATCGGCGCCACCACCGGGGTCACGGACGCGGTCGCGGCGTATCACGACCGCTACGTCGCCCGGGGCCGCTGCCCGGCGGACGACCTGCTCGACGACCTGCGCGACGGCCTGTTCGACGGCCTGCGCGGCACCCCGGACGACGGCCGTCCGCACGAGGCGGCCCGCGGCACCGACGGCACCCCCGTGTCCGGCGCGCACCCACCCGCCCGCCCTCCGCACGGCACGCACCCGCACCGGAAGGACATCCGCCCATGACCGACCCCGCCCTCGACGCCGAAGCCCTGCGTGAGCGCGCGGTCGCCTCGCTGGTCACCGCGCGGGACCGCACCACGCTGCTGACCGGCTGCCTCGACGAGCCCGACCTGACCGCGCAGCACTCGCCGCTGATGTCCCCGCTGGTGTGGGACCTCGCGCACATCGGCAACCAGGAGGAGCAGTGGCTGCTGCGGGCCGTCGCCGGCCAGGAGGCGATACGGCCCGAGATCGACAGCCTCTACGACGCCTTCGAGCACCCGCGCGCCGAACGCCCGAAGCTGCCGCTGCTGCCACCGGACGAGGCCCGCCGGTACGCCGCCGACGTGCGCGGCCGGGCGCTGGACGTACTGGAGAACGCCGCGTTCCACGGGACGCGGCTGACGGAGGCGGGCTTCGCCTTCGGGATGATCGCGCAGCACGAGCAGCAGCACGACGAGACCATGCTGATCACGCATCAGCTCCGCAGGGGCCCGCAGGCCCTGAACGCCCCGGACCCGGATCCGGTGCCGCTGTTCACCGGCCCGTCCGAAGTCCTCGTCCCGGGCGGCCCGTTCACCATGGGCACCTCGACCGAGCCGTGGGCGCTGGACAACGAACGCCCCGCGCACCGGCGCGAGGTGCCGCCCTTCTCCATCGACACCACCCCGGTGACGAACGCCGCCTACCAGGCGTTCATCGAGGACGGCGGCTACGACGACCCGCGCTGGTGGACCGCGGACGGGTGGGCCCACATCCGCCGCAACTCCCTCACGGCACCGCTGTTCTGGCGCCGTGACGGCCGGCAGTGGCTCCGTCGCCGGTTCGGTGTCACCGAGGTCGTGCCGCCCGACGAGCCGGTGCTGCACGTGTGCTGGTACGAGGCCGACGCCTACGCCCGCTGGGCCGGGCGGCGGCTGCCCACCGAGGCCGAGTGGGAGAAGGCGGCCCGCTACGACCCGGCCGGCGACCGCTCGACGCGCTACCCGTGGGGCGACGCCGACCCCGGTCCCGAGCACGCCAACCTCGGCCAGCGGCATCTGCGTCCCGCGCCCGCCGGGAGCTACCCGGCCGGTGAGTCACCGCTCGGAGTACGGCAGTTGATCGGTGACGTGTGGGAGTGGACGGCGAGCGACTTCCTGCCGTACCCGGGATTCCGGGCGTTCCCGTACAAGGAGTACTCGGAGGTGTTCTTCGGGCCGGAGTACAAGGTGCTGCGCGGTGGTTCGTTCGCCGTGGACCCGGTCGCCTGCCGGGGTACGTTCCGCAACTGGGACCTGCCGATCCGGCGGCAGATCTTCTCCGGGTTCCGCACGGCGCGCTCGGAGGACGTCTGATGTGCCGACACGTGGCGTACGTGGGGCCCGAGGAGCCGCTCGGCAGGCTGCTCGTGGAGCCGCCGCACGGCCTGTACCGCCAGTCCTGGGCCCCCCGGAGACAGCGGTACGGGACGGTCAACGCCGACGGCTTCGGCGTGGGCTGGTACGCGCAGGGCGATCCGGTGCCGGCCCGCTACCGCAGGGCCGGGCCGATCTGGGCGGATCTGTCGTTCGCGGATCTCGCCCGGGTGGTCCGCACCCGGGCGCTGCTCGCCGCCGTACGGGACGCGACGCTGTCGGGCGCGGACGCGGAGGCCGCGGCGGCGCCGTTCGCCGCGGGAACCTGGCTGTTCAGCCACAACGGGGCGGTCCCGGGCTGGCCGGGCTCGCTCGCGCCCCTCGCCTCGGGCCTGGCCGCCGAGGACGTGCTGTCGCTGGAGGCCCGCAACGACTCGGCGTTCGTGTGGGCCCTCGTGCTCGCCCGCCTGCGTGCCGGTGTCCCGGAGGGGCGGGCGCTGGCCGGCACGGTCCTGGAGGTCGCCGCGGCGGCCCCCGGCTCCCGGCTCAACCTGCTGCTCACCAACGGCGACACCGTCACCGCGACGGCCTGGGGCGACACGCTGTGGTACCTCACCCGGCCCGGTGGCGGCACCGTCGTGGCCTCCGAGCCGTACGACGACGATCCGCACTGGCGCGAGGTCCCCGACCGAACCCTGCTGGCGGCGAGCCGCACGGACGTGCTGCTGACCCCGGTCGGGGAGCCCCTGCCGGAGGAACCGGCGCCCGGCCCGCCCCCGTTCGACGCCCCCTTGACCGAGGAGCCCGGCGACGCCCCGGAGCCCGCCGACGCACCCGCCCCCGCGAAGGAGCCCCTCACGTGAGTCCGTTCGCCGTCACCCGCACGCTGCCCGAGGACGCCACCGGCGCCGCACTGCGCGCCGACGTCCTCGAGGGTCTGAGCGGCAGCCCCAGGACGCTGCCGCCCAAGTGGTTCTACGACGCGCACGGCAGCGAGCTGTTCGAGAGGATCACCACGCTGCCCGAGTACTATCCGACGCGCGCCGAACGCGAGATCCTCCTCGCCCGCTCGGGTGAGATCGCCGCGGCCTCCGGCGCCCGCACCCTGGTCGAACTGGGCTCCGGTTCCTCGGAGAAGACGCGGTACCTGATCGACGCCCTCACCGGTCTGCGCACCTACGTCCCCGTCGACGTCAGCGAGAGCGCCCTCACCCGGGCCGGACAGGCGCTCGTCGCCGAGCGGCCGGGGCTGGACGTGCACGCGCTGATCGCCGACTTCACCGCCCCCCTGACGCTGCCGGGGACACCGGGGCCGCGGCTGGTGGCGTTCCTCGGCGGCACGATCGGCAATCTGCTGCCCGCCGAGCGTGCCGCGTTCCTCGCCTCGGTCCGTGGCCTGCTCGCGCCGGGCGACGCCCTGCTGCTGGGCACGGACCTGGTGAAGGACGAGCGGGTGCTGGTCCGGGCGTACGACGACGCGGCCGGGGTGACGGCCGCCTTCAACAAGAACGTCCTGACCGTGATCAACCGGGAGCTGGGCGCCGACTTCGATCCGGCCGCCTTCGACCATGTGGCGCTGTGGGACGCCGGGCAGGAGTGGATCGAGATGCGGCTGCGCTCCCGTCTCGCGCAGACGGTGAAGGTCCCCGCCCTCGATCTCGCCGTCGACTTCGCGGCGGGCGAGGAACTGCGCACCGAGGTGTCGGCGAAGTTCCGGAAGGAGGGGGTGCGCGCCGAACTGGAGGCCGCGGGGCTGGAGCCGGCCCGGTGGTGGACCGACGACGCGGGGCGGTTCGCGCTGTCGCTGAGCGTCGTGCGCTGACGGCCGCCCCGCCGGAGACTCACCCCGGATTGAAGTCCAGGGTCTCGGTGATGCGCCGCGAGGCGCGTGCGGCCTCCGTCGCCGGGTCGGCCCCGGTGAGCACCTTGGTCATGTACTCCTTGATCGGGTTGTCGGCCTCGACCTCGCCCCACTCGGGTGTGATGGGGGTCGCCCGGCCCTGTGCGGCTCCGGCCGCCATGGCCGCGACCCCCTCCTCCCCCGCCACCGAGCCGGCGAGCTTCGCCTTGTTGGGGACGTAGTTCATGGTGCGGGCCAGGTCGGTGTTCCACCGGGCCCCGGTGAGCGCGGCGACGACCTCGACGGCCCCCTCCCGGTTGTCGGTGTTCACCGGGACGACGAGGTCGGAGCCGCCCGTGAAGACGGCACCGGGCTCGTCGGCGGTCCGGCCGGGGACGGGGAAGTAGCCCAGTTCGTCCTCGAGTTCCGGGTTCTGTTTGACGATGGCCCGCGCGAGCCCCGGCACGGCCACGATCTGCGCGACCCGGCCCTCGGCGAACACGCCCGCCTGCGGCGGGTGTTCCTCGTCGGCGTCGACCGGTCCGTCGCCGAGGGCCTGCAGCCGGCGGTAGAAGTCCATCCCGCGCAGCGCCGCGGGACTGTCCAGGGTGCCCCGCCAGACGCCGTTCCGCTCCTTGGCGAGGTCTCCGCCCTCCTCCCAGATGAATCCGGCGAGCGTGTACCAGTCCTGTCCGGCCAGGTAGATGCCCTGGTTCCCGCCGGTGTCGAGCTTCTCGGTGACGGCGAGCCACTCGTCGCGGGTCTTCGGCGGGGCGGTGATGCCGGCCTGCCGGAAGAGGTCCTTGCGGTAGATGACGACGCGGTTGGCGGCGTACCAGGGGATGCCGTACTGCTGGGTTCCCCACCGTCCCGGTTCGGCGAGGCCGGGCAGCCAGTCGTCGCGGCCCCAGTCGCGCATCGACTCCAGGGTGAGGTCGAGCAGCCCGTCGCCCTCCGCGTACTGGGCGACCTGGGTGTTGCCGACCTCGATGACGTCGGGGCCGTCTTCCCGCGGGGTCTCCAGCGCCGTCTGCACCTTCTCGCCGATGCCGGTCCACTCCTGGATGCGGATGTCGAGGTCGAGGTCGGGATGGGTGCGCTCGAAGTCCTCGGTGAAGCGGTCCAGGAACTCCTGCGAGGCGCTGTGCCGCATCAGCCACACGGTGACCGTGTGCCGTTCGGTTCCGCCGCCGGGCATCAGGCCGCAGCCGGTGAGGAGGGATGCGGATACGCAGACGAGGGCAAGCAGACGGCGTCTCACGAGGGGTCCTGTTTCTGTCTGACGGACAGGGGGCGGGGCCCGACGTGGGGGGCGAGCGGGAGCTCGTACGGGTGCCCTGCATCTTGGTATGGACCAATGCGGAGGTCAAGGGGGTCAGGCGAACGGTGCCGACGCCTCGCGCTTCACCGCCCGGTGGGGCACGGTGGAATGACGTGCGACACAGGCGCCGCCCCGTGCGGGTGGGAGCCGCCAGGAGAGGAGCACCCGCATGTCGAACCACACCTACCGGGTCACGGAGATCGTCGGCACCTCGCCCGACGGCGTCGACCGGGCCGTGCGCAACGGCATCGAACGCGCCTCGCGGACCCTGCGCAATCTGGACTGGTTCGAGGTGACCCAGGTGCGGGGCCAGATCGAGGACGGCCGGATCGCGCACTGGCAGGTGGGGCTGAAGGTCGGCTTCCGCCTGGAGGACGCGGACTGAGACCGAGCCGCCCACCGGCCGGCAGCGGGACACGCGCGGACCGGGACGCACGCGCCGGACGTCAGGTCCGCCCTTCCCGCTCCTGCGCCGTCTTCAGCTCCCCGGACGGGGCCGTCCAGCGGGCCTGGACGACGGTGAAGCCCGCGCGCCGGGCGTCCTCGCAGACCAGTCCGTCGTCGTCCACGAGGACACGGATGTCCCGGGTGCGGGCGAGGCGCCGCAGGATCTCCAGTTTGGTGCGGCGCGCGGGCCGGCGGTCGGCGTTGCCGCGCATGTACACGCTTCCCTCGGGCAGCCCCTGGGCGGCGAGCCAGTCGAGCGTGTCGCGCCGGCAGCGCTCGGGCCGCCCGGTGAGGTAGACGATCTCGCACTCCCGCGCGCTCTCCCGCACCATGGCGATGCCCTCGGCGAGCGGCGGGTCCTGCGGCGCGGCGGCGAAGAAGGCGTCCCAGTCGCGCGGCCTGCGCTCCAGGAACCGCTGCCGGTGCGCCGTGTCGGCGAGGGTGTTGTCGAGGTCGAACACGGCCACGGGGCGCTTGTCGCTGTCGGTCACACGGCTCAGCCTAGACACCGGCCCCGCGACGGACCCGCCGGCCGGTGCGCCGGGTGTCCGGATCCCGGCACCGCGCCGTGCGGAATCCTGCGGCCCGCCGGGTGTTGTACCGGACATGAGCTCCCTGATCGCCTCGGCCCGCTTCTCCGTCCTCGACCGTTCCCGCATCCGCGAGGGGCACACCGCTCCCGAGGCGCTGCGCGACACCGTACGACTGGCGCGGGAGGTGGAACGGCTCGGTTACCACCGGTTCTGGGTCTCGGAGCACCACGGGGTGCCGGGGGTCGCCGGTTCGGCGCCGACCGTGCTGGCCGCCGCCGTCGCCGGGGCGACCCGGACCATCCGCGTCGGCACCGGCGGGGTCATGCTGCCCAACCACCGGCCGCTGGTGGTGGCCGAGCAGTTCGGGGTGCTCGAGTCGCTCTTCCCGGGACGCATCGACATGGGTCTGGGCCGCTCGGTCGGCTTCACCGACGGGGTGCGCAGGGCGCTGGGGCGCGACAAGGGCGACGCGGAGGACTTCGCGGCCCAACTCGACGAGCTGCTCGGCTGGTTCCGCGGCACCTCCCCGACCGGGGTGCGCGCCCGTCCGGCCGAGGGACTGGCCGTGCCGCCGTTCGTGCTGGCCATGGGCGAGGGCGCCGCGATCGCCGCCCGCGCGGGTCTGCCCCTGGTCATCGGCGACCTCCGCGACCGCGACCGGATGCGGCGCGGCATCGACCACTACCGCACCCGCTTCCGCCCCTCGGTCTGGGCGAGCGAGCCGTACGTCGTCGTCTCGGGCACGGTCGCCGTGGCCGCCACGCCCCGGGAGGCCCGGCGTCTGCTGGTGCCGGAGGCGTGGTCGATGGCGTACTCCCGTACGCACGGCACCTTCCCCCCGCTGCCGCCCGCCGAGCGCGTCGAGTCGCTCGCGATGACCGCCAGGGAGCGTGACCTCTACGCGTCGGGGCTCACCGGCCAGGTGGCCGGCACCGAGGAACAGGTGGCGGACACACTGGAGTCGGTGCTGAAGGAGACGGGCGCGCAGGAGGTGCTCGTCACCACCAGCACGCACGACCGCGAAGCCCTGCTGGACTCCTACCGGCGGCTCGCCGCGCTCGCGGGGCTCGACGGCAGGACGACGCGCCGGTGACGGCTCGCACCGGCGCGCCGGGGGACGAGGGGTGGCTGGTGCAGGTCTACTCACGCCCCCGCTTCGGGACGTCACGGCCGGACCGCCCGGTGTCGTCCTCGGCCTCGATGTGCTCCTTGCGCACCTGACCGCGCACGGTCTCGTTCGTGGTCTGCTCCTCCGCGGTGAGCCGCACCCGCTCCACCGGTACCGTCTCGGTCTCCACGACGGGCCGCTCCTCGTGCAGCGTGACCTCGTGCTCGGCCTCGGTGATGTCCGGGCCGGACATGGCCTGGTCGCGGTTGGCGTCCGTGATCGGTTCCCGCTCCACGCGCACTTCCTCGTGGCGCACCGGCACGGTCTGCTGGACCTCCTCCGTGACCACGTACTTGCGCAGCCTGGCCCGCCCGGTCTCGCGGCGCTCGACGCCGACGTGCATCCGGTCCTCGGAGCGGGTCATGGCGTCGTCACCGCGTGCACCCGTGCGCGCCTCACCGCGCCGACCGGCCGTGCCCGCGGCTCCTGCCGTGCCCGCCGCTCCGGCCGTGCCCATGCCGGTGGCCCGGTCACGGCCGCCCGACTGCTCCGGCTCCGCCAGCACGCTGTCCCAGTCGATGCCGTAGTAGTCGTACAGACGGTGTTCCTCGTCCGCCGACAGGTGCCCGCCCGCGTCGATGTCGACGTTGGGCGCGCCCTTGACCTTGTCCTTGGGATAAGGGACTTCGAGGTGGTCCTGCACCAGGGAGGCGTCGCGGACGGGGACGAACGACTCGCTGGAGCCGAACATGCCCGTCTTGACGGTCACCCACTCGGGGCGTCCGCTCACGTCGTCGAGGAAGACGTGCTTCGCGTCACCGATCTTGTTGCCGTCCCCGTCGTACACGGGGTGATCCAGCAGGATCCCGATCTCTTCGCGGGTGATCATCTTGCATCACTCTCCCTTCGGGGTCGCTCCTCTCCGGTTCTCCGCACCAGTCGACCAAAAACAGCACATGAGGCACAAAAGGTAATAATTTTCCCACAGTGCTCACCCATGGCCACCGTCCCCGTACGCCGGGTCGGCCTCCGGCTGGGCGGCGGCGGCCAGGGCGCGGCGGCCGGCGAAGCCCTCCGGCGGGATCGGGGCCCGTACCTCGACCTCGGCGATCACCCCGCGGGTCGAGGCCACGCGCCACAGCGAGGCGAGCAGGGTGTCGTCGCCGACGAAGGCCACGGCGGTCACCGGGGCCCCTCGCGCGGTCCGGTAGCGGATGCGGACCGGCTGGACCGGAACCGCCGCGTCCAGTGCGGCCTGGAAGACCGCGCGGCGGAAGCGCCCCTGGGCCCGGCCGCACCAGGTGCTGCCCTCCGGGAAGGCCGCGACCGCCGCACCGTCGCGCAGGGCCCCGGCGATCCGGGCGACCGTTCCCGGCAGGGCGCGCAGCCGGTCCCGGTCGATGAACAGGACGCCGCCGCGCGCGGCCAGCGGCCCCGCCACGGGCCAGCGCCGTATCTCGGACTTGGCCAGCATGCGGGCGGGACGGACCGCGGCGAGCAGGGGCACGTCCAGCCAGGAGATGTGGTTGGCGACGAGCAGCAGTCCGCCCGTGGGCGCGGCGGCCCCGACGATGCGGACCCGGACCCCGGCGGCCCGCACGATCCAGCGGCACCACCGGCGCACCGGGTCGGCCGGGATCCACCGCCCGAGCGGCAGCAGCGCGATCCCGGCGAGGAGCAGGAGGCCGACCGCGGTCAGCCGTGCCACCGCCCGCACCGTCCGCGGCACGACCGCCGCGGCTGCCGCAGGCTCCACGCAGCCCCGTGGGGTGCAGGGCGCGCCGGGCAGCCAGAGGCTCACCGGGCCGGGACGAGGGAGAGGAAGTGCCGCAGATAGCGCGGGTTGACCCGGTGCATCGGCAGCAGCACGTAGAGGTCGGCGACGCCGAAGTCCACGTCGTGCGCGGGCTCCCCGCAGACCCAGGCGCCGAGGCGGAGATAGCCGCGCAGGAGGGCGGGCAGTTCGGTGGGGGCGGCGGGACCGGCGGTCCTCGGCAGCCAGGGCAGCAGCGGGCGTACGCGGTACTCCTCGGGCGCCAGGTGCTTCTCCCGCACCCGGTCCCAGGTGGCGGAGGCGAGCGCGCCCCCGTCGGCGAGGGGGACGGAGCAGCAGCCGGCCAGCCAGGCGTGGCCGTGGTCGGTCATGTAGCGGGCGATGCCGGCCCAGATGAGCCCGATGACCGCGCCGTCGCGGTGGTCGGGGTGCACGCAGGAACGGCCCACCTCGACCAGGCCCGGCCGTATCGCGTCGAGCGCCGAGAGGTCGAACTCGCCCTCTCCGTAGAGCCGTCCGGCGATCCCGGCGCGCTCCGGCGGCAGCAGCCGGTACGTCCCGACGACCTGGCCGCTCACCTCCTCGCGCACCAGCAGGTGGTCGCAGTAGGCGTCGAAGGGGTCGATGTCCAGTCCCGGCTGCGGGGTGGACAGCAGCGCGCCCAGTTCCCCCGCGAAGACGTCGTGCCGCAGCCGCTGGGCGGCGCGCACGTCCTCCTCGTCGCGGGCGAGGGTGACGGTGTAGCGGGTGGGCGCGGCGGGCCGCGGGGGGCGGTGGAGCGTGGTGACGCCGGTCATGGCTGACTCCTGGGCACGGGCCGGGTTCGGCGGAGCGGGGGCGGACCGGGGGACGTGCGGCCCGCCGCTCCTGTTCTTCCGATACCGGTTGGCGCCTGCGTGACCTGTGCCGGGAGCGCGGATGTGGGGATGTTGAACGACGTGCGCCCGCGCGGCCGAGGGCCCCACGGGCCGGCCGTGCTC